>NZ_QKAP01000060.1 GCF_003247215.1 Malonomonas rubra
ATTGCTGCCTATAGATCAAGGAATATGCCACGAAGATAACCATCTGTTATTACTAGTGATAACAAAATCTCCAGCAACATTTTCCCAGCAAGGTCAACTCTTGGCGTCAACCAGAGCTGTCGACGTCAACCCAGGTTGACGTGGACAAGTGAACACCTTGTGCTGCAAAGTTTCGAGATATTCAAAAAACAATGGCCACCCGGAAAATCCGAGTGGCCATCAGTTCATTTATGTTGCTTGTTGAACCGTGTTCCCTACCCCTCTAACCGAACACCAGGTTCGGCAGCCAAGTAATGATATTGGGAAAGATCATGCAGAGAATCAGTACCGTCAGATTGATCAGGGTAAAAGGGATCACCGACCTGTAGATGGTCCCCATGCCGACATGCGGCGGTGCGATCCCCTTTAAGTAGAACAGGGCAAAACCGTATGGTGGCGTCTGTACCGCAATCAGAATATTGAGAATCATCAGCACACCGAACCAGATCGGGTCATAGCCGAGTGACACCGCAATCGGTGTGAATAGCGGCGAGCACATCAGGACAATGATGAATTCGTCGATAACAAAACCGAGCAACAGCATGATCACCTGGAACATACCAATAATCATCAGCGGTGGCAGGTCAAGACTGCCGGTGAAATCGGCGACCATCGACTGGACCCCCATCAGCAGATGGAAGTTACTGAAGACCGAGGCGCCGAAAATGATCCACATCGCCACGCTGACCAGCATTGCAGTCTGCAGACCAGTCTTTAAAAACACATCGACCTTAAAACGTTTGAAGATAATCGCCAGGATAACAGCTCCAACAATGCCGATCGCACCCGATTCGGTCGGAGTGGCAATCCCGGTGATAATACTGCCCAGCACGACAACGATCAGGAGCATCGCCAAGAAGCCATCTCGGGCAATTTTCAGCTTATCCCACAGCGGCCGTTGCATGTTTTCACTATCGGCTTTGGTAATCGGCGCCCGATTCGGGTCGATTTTACAGCTGACCACAACATAGAGGATTAGCAGCACAACCGTCAGCAGCGCCGGTATCAAAGCACCGACAAACATCCGGCCGATTGAGTTGTGGGTCGAGGCGGCAAACATGATCATCGGAATACTTGGAGGAATCAGAATGCCGAGCGCACCTCCCGCCATAATCACACCGAGGGCAAGCCGTTCATTGTAACCTCGGTCGAGCATCGGTTTTAAGGCGATACTGCCCGAGGTCATGATCCCTGCGCCAATAATGCCGACCATCGCGCCGATCATGGAACAGACGATTACCACGCTGATCGCCATCGAGCCACGGATTTTACCGATCACCATCTGGCTCGCGTCAAACATGGCGTCGCCGATGCCGGTTTTGGTGAAGAGCTGCCCCATGTAGATATACAGGGGGATCGCCAGCAGGATAAAACTGAAATAGGTGGCTTCGATGGTAGTCGGGATGACATTGAAGACAGCATCACCCCAAGTAAAATAACCGACCCCCATGGCAATGCCCCCAAGTGCCAGGCCAACCTGTGCACCAAGGACAAAAAAGGTCGCGATTCCAAGCAGCAAAATGCCGGTAAGAGCTTCAATACCCATCATTCACCTCCGGTTTCACACAATGGAGAGGCGAGGATATTTCCATGCTTTTCCCGCTGCTGAATCTCAGAAGGTTCTTCTTCGCTCCCCAGCAGTTCACGCCCGGTGACCAGAGAAAAGACGTTTTCGAGCATATCCCTGCTGAGTTGGAGCACAAACAGGCAGCTGGCAGTGATGGTCATGATCCAGAAATGGAACATCAGTGGTGCCCATTCGCTCTGCCGCCGGATATCAAACTTCAAAGCATCCTGCAACTTGTCGTAGCAGACATAAATAATCAGCAACAGGAAGAAGATTGCCAGGGTGAAAGAAATCAGGTCGAAAATTTTCCGCGTTTTCGGCGAAACCTTCTGATAGAAAATATCGACCGTAATATGAGCCCTTTGCTGATGAGCGTAGGCCCCTCCAAGGGAAGCGATATAGCCAAACAGGAATAGAGAGAGATCGAAGGCCCAAATCGTCGGGTGGTTCAAAAAATAGCGTGAAAAGACTTCAAACGAGACGATCGCGGCGAGGATCGGCATCAATCCAGCGGCTGCATATCCTGCCACCCGAACGATGAATTCAACCCCGTAACAAAATTGACGTAAAATAGAAACAAACATAAGGGCACCTATCTGATCGGGCAAACCTGAGCCAGACCAGCAAGACTCAGGTTTGCGACCGAATGAAGTAAATAGTTTACATCTTCAGGATATCGATCAGCTGCTTGCTGTACTTATCAATGCTGGCGTATTCATCCCACAGGGTTTCGGCAGCCTTGGCCCAAGCCTGCTTGTCAGCCTCGCTCGGCTCGGGACTCCACTTTAGCCCTTTGGCTTCCATCTCGGCAACCGCTTCCGATTCCCATTCACGCGACTTTTCCAACTGAGCCTTGGCGTGCAGATGTGCCGCCTCGTTAACGGCAGCCTTAAGTTCATCATCAAGTTTGTCCCACGCGCGCTGATTGACGACCAGAGAAAGAACCTGGGCACCAGCCAGCGGCAGACGGTACATGTATTTGGCAACTTCTACATGGTTGCCATCGCGATGGTCAATCATGTTGCTGCCGATCGAACCGTCGATAACACCGGTTGCCAGACTGGTGTAGATTTCACTCCAGGCCAGAGATGTCGGGGATGCCCCCAGGTTACGCAGAAACTTACCGTATGCTCCCGGCGCCCTGATTTTAAGACCTTTGAAATCTTCGATCGAGTTAATCGGCTTTTTAGTCAGCACGTAAACCGGCGGCTGCATATAGGGCTCGAGCCACTTGAGACCATAGGCCCCGTAAGCTTCTGTCAGAATCTTATCCCAGCCTTTTTCGTGGAACAGGGAATTGAGTTCGTTGGTGTCGCTGGTTCCACCCGGCAAGCCTATTTCAACAACGCCGGCAGGCAGTTCTCCGGCATGCATCGACTGAAATGAGGCTGCCATCGTAATCAACCCTGACTTTGCAGCACTGAGCAATCCGGAAGTACCGACACCTTCTCCCGAGAACAGAACCTGAACCTTGATTCTGCCGTTCGAAAGCTTCTCAATATTGCTGGCCAGTTCCTGATAAAGCTCACCGAACGCAGTGCCACGGCCATAAAGATTGGCAAAGCGCCAGTTGTGCTCAGCGGCAGAAACAGTTGCAGTCAACAGCACCAGCAGCATACTGGTGAGCGCTAATACGCTGACAATCTTACGAGTTACTCCTTTAAACATCTTCGACTCCTTTTCCTCTTAAGCTGGGTTAAATCAATACAAATCATCCATACACTGCACGAGGGTTTCTCTTGCAGAACATCTTCAGGGTTTAAACCGAACAAATAACCAATCGATGATCAAAGCTGTGTATCGGAAACCAAAAAGCTGTTATCCGACAGAGAGGTACAGCAGCTTTTGCAGAAGGGAAATGAGCAAAGAGCATTCCAAGAAATAAACTTGCCTATTTGCAGCCACTTAGGCAACAAGACGGAAGGTTTTTCGTATACAGAAAGAGTCCGGCGTCAACCGGCGTGCGTCAACCGAGATTGACATCGTCACCCCAGGTTGACGCGATTTTTGTACAGAACCTTATTGGTGGGAGTGGCGTTTTTTGACCCGCTTGTTTAACGCCTGTTTGGAGATTCCGAGCAGCTTGGCGGCCTGACTCTGGTTGTCGTCGGTCGCCTGCAGGGCCTGATCGATACAGTATTCGGTTAGCTCTTCCAGGGTCGGGAAGTGGCCGAAGATCTTCTCCAGCACCATCCCTGTTTCTGTCGAAAACACCTCTGCTACAGTGCCAATCTCCTCAGGAAGCCGTTCAGCGATAATTGCAGCGGTGATTTCTTCCCCCTGACAACGCGCCACGGCATCATAAAGATAGGTTTTAAGCTCTCTGACATTGCCGTAAAAGGGATGTCTTACCAAGAGCTGAAGTGCTTTGCGGCTCATCTGGGGACACTCTTTACCCATCCCCGCAGCCGCCTCCGCGACCAGATGATCGATCAGAATAGGCAGATCTTCCGGTCGCTCTCGCAATGGAGGGACTTTGATCAGGTGCGTGCTGAGTCGATAATAAAGATCGCGGCGGAATTCACCATCTTGCCCCGATAACGCGGTCAAATTCTTATTGGTTGCAGCCACCACCCGGGCACTGTTCATCTTCGACTGATCGGAACCGAGCGGGTAATAAATCCCTTCTTGCAGAACCCGCAGCAATTTGACCTGCGAGGCTTCACTCAATTCCCCTATTTCATCGAGAAAGATGGTGCCTCCAGCGGCTTTTTCGAGCAGCCCGGAGCGTACCCCAACGGCTCCGGTGTACGCCCCCTTAACATGGCCGAACAGGGTATCCGAGAACATTGTGTCGTCAAGCCCGGAAACGTCAACAGCAACATATTCACCGTTTAAGCCACTAACATCATGTACCGCTTTGGCCAGCAGCTCCTTGCCGGTACCGGTTTCTCCTAAGATCAGCACCGGTTGGGTACTTGCGCCGAGGTGCTCTATGTACTTGAAGATGGCCGTCATCCCAGGATTTCTGGTGACTATGTGTCCAAATGCCTGATGTTCGTCCTGTAGCGGGAGGGAAAAATCGACGCCTTTCAGAGACAGAACCTCTGTCCGCAACTGTGAAATCTCCATCGCTGTGCGCAAGGCCGAGGCGAAGCTGTCCATACTGATCGGCTTCACCAGATAATCGTGAGCACCAAGCTTGAGACACTCTATCGCCGTTTCGATCTCGGAATTGGCAGTGCAGATGATGACCGGCACCTGTGGCCAGTGCTGTTTCAGCTCGCACAAGACCTCCTGCCCCGATTTAACCGGCATATTCAAGTCGAGAAACACCACCGGAGCAGTCACTTTAGGCATGAAATCAAGAACCTTGGTACTATCCTGAATCGTATGGATCTTCCGAACCCCCATTGAACGGAGCAAAAAACCATAGGCATCCAGTTCAGACTGCTCGTCATCAACCAGGATCACTTCAGGGTTACGACTTCCGAGATCAAGCATGGTTCGCCTCTTTAGAATTTATTTGTGGCAAAGTAATCGAAAACATCGCTCCATCGTTTGTATTCTCGGCCAAGAGTCTTCCCCGCATCTCGTTTTCGATTATGATTTTAGACATATACAGCCCGACCCCGGTGCCTGACTGGGTCCCTTTAGTGGTGAAGTAGGGAGAAAAAACTTTCGGTAGAAAATGTTTGGGAATACCGCAACCGTTGTCCCTGACCTGCAGATTTATCTCACTACCGGAATCCTTGACCGATACAAGAATTTTCCCTTCAGACATAGTATGATCGCTGTTAAACCTCTCCTCGATAGCATCTTTGGCATTTGCCAGGATGTTCATCACAACATGCACAAACTCGCTTTGAAAGCCAAAGGCGAACAGCTTAGTTTCTTCTGTTTCGACATCGATCCGCAGATTAAATTTTGCCTGCTTGAACTGCGCTTCCATCAATTTTATCGCATGATCAATCGACTCCAACACATCAAACGCCCGCTTACTCTTCGAGGGTTTAAAAAAATTGCGAAAATCGTCGATCGTCTTTGACATAAATTGAATCTGCGTATCAGCATTGCCAACCAGAGTTTTAACGAACTGCTGGTCGATTGCCTGATTAAAATAGGCAGCCTGCAAACTAGCAATGTAGGTTGAAAGGATATTCAGCGGCTGTCGCCACTGATGAGCTATCGCCCCCAGCATCTCCCCCATCGCGGCCATTTTCTGGTTTTGCAGCAATTGCTTTTCGGCAAAGACCCGTTTAGAGATATCCCGAATACTGGTCAACACCAGTTCTTCCGAATTAAGTTGTAGGGTCTTCAAGCTGACTTCGGCAGGAAACTCGCTACCGTTGAGGCGTCGGAAGGTCCATTCGTAATACTGGTGCTGTCCTTTTGCTGCCTGTTCCAGGATAGCTTTGGCCTGTTCCTCACTATTGATTCCCCCCGGTTGGATATCGGGAAACAGGTCAGCCTCGCTGCGACCGATCAGACTATAACGGGCCCCACCAAAAAGATCGGAAGCCTTATTGTTGCATTCGATAATTTTCATTCCCTTGCTGACCAAAATGGCATCATTTGCCACGTTGAACAGTGTCTGATAGCGGGTTTCTACTTCCTGTCGCTTGTTGATGTTCCAGCGCAAATCAGCACTGATCCCGGAAATGTGATCGACATGTTCCTTAATTGTCGACTCAAAGCGACGTTTGGAAATAAACAATACGACACCACTGCCACCAACACCGACCAGCGTCAGGATGGCAAGCCCCGCTAAAACCCTCAGAACAATCTCCGCGGCGAATAAAAGCGTGGTCTTTCGTGACAAACTGTAAGCTTCCTGTAACGGGATTGTTGTACACAGATACCAATCGGTATTGCTGATCTGTTTATAAGCCAGCAGATTTTCAATTCCACTGTGCAGGTAGCGGACTGTGCCGGCTTCGGAATTTGTGAAGTTATCGGTGATTTGCTGTAAATCGGGTTCAATACTTTGCAGCTTGGCTTTCATAACATAGTCGCGCTGCGGATGAATAATAATAGTCCCATCCTTGTGGGTCACAAACAGATAGCCTGTTTCACCAACTTTGGTGCTCAACAAGGTTTCAACCAAGGAATCGAGGATCGTATCGGCCGCCATGACACCAACCAACTCCCCCTCATAATCAAGTGGTGTAACCAGCGCAATAACAAGTTCACCAGTAACAAGGTCAATATAAGGGGTCGTAAAACTCGTCTTGCCGGCAGATTGCGCTTCCAGGAACCAAGGGCGGCCCCTAGTATCATAGCCCGCTGGAGGAACCCAGCCAGCGCCATCGATAATAGTTCCATCATTCAAGCCGATGTAAACATCGCTGAAATGTCCCGCTTTCATCGCCATCGTAAGTGGTTCGAGAGTCGCTGGATTATTTCCCAGACGGAGATAAGGTATTGATTCAGCAGTGGCATTCAGAATCCGCATCTGCTGACCAAGCCAGATTTCTGTCGCTTCGACCCGATTGTTGGCGAGCGCTAGTTGGTGGTCGGCAATCGTCTTTTCGATCACGACACTGGTACTGCGGTACGTTATCCCAACCACCGTTAGCGACACGACAGACAGAACACCCATCAGCAGTAAAATATTTTTGGTTTTGATCGACATGTGCATCTTCCTTTTGCTCATCTCATGATAGCTTGTATATGAGCAAAAAAGGTGCCGTATTGGCTGACTCGCATATCCAATTTCCTACCAGCCAAGCGAGTTCAGAGTAAAGAATTCTTTCGTTCTTGCCCTGATTTGTCGATTCTGGTGTTTCATATGTTTGAACCTGAGAGACAAGTAACCGGCTGCCGATCAGTCAAAATGTCCACCTTTGCCCCCAGTTGAGCAAAACTCCAACCTGAACGACCCTTCCAGCTCTCTACAAGGCTGTAATCACAAGCCTATTTCCACTAAAACCGTCTCGAATGTCCGGATCAAAAAGACCCTTCCGCCAAGCTACTGAAATTACAGCAAAACGGAAGAGTCGATTTTTTTTCCAAATGTCTGGGCAGGTGAGATTAATTCACTATATATGAGATTGAATGTGAACAATCAAAACATATGTACTATGGTTCACATACCAATAAAAAGGGAGGCGGAAAATGATTCTTAGTATCGTTGGGAGCTACCGCAAAGAGGGACGATTACCAAGCTTTCTCCTCCAGACTTCCTGTCTTCTATAAAGGCTGCCCTTTAAGAATGCCTAGCGCCCCTCATCAAGCGTGATTTTTAAGCCCCCCCCCATTTATGCGGAGGTGTAAATTTCATGAGAAGGATTCCTTGCCCTCTCTCCCGCATCAGTTTTCACAGCATGGGTTTCGGTTTGACAATCAGCGAGCAGAGAGCATTGCAGGATCCCAGTGTTCGTCAGCCTTACCATCAACAAAACGCCAAGTGTCAAACCATGTTGTGTAGTAAAACTCGCCTTTATTGGTTGGATGCGGGTATCTTCGGGGCGTCATGACCGTGACCAAGTCATCTTCTGCAATAACCGCTACAACTTCAGTAGTCAACTCATTACATGCTTCAGTAGGCTTGCGATTGGCAACTTCAGTAAAATAATAAACAACTCCCGCTAAACCTGACCCTGCGTTGGGATTATGTTGAATGTAGCGATCTGTCAGCCATTCGCCAGCCCGATCCCAATAATTACATTGCAACAATTCGCGCATGATGTGCAGGGCGGTCTGCTTATTGCGATGCAGGGCGGGAACATCATCAACAAACAACGATTCTGGGTCAGCTACGCCAACAACAGGCTCCTGGGCAAAAAGAGCCGTGCTCAGAAAAACAAGGATAAGGGGGATTGTCTTGATCAGATTCTTCATATTGTGGTCTCTTTATTCTGCTTTTCAGAAAAGATATGGTCCTCACACCGGACGTGGTGAAAGGGCGCGTTCGGCATAAACTGCGCACAAAGAGCAATCCTCTGCATGCAAACATTAGAGGGTTACCTCTCTCAGTCGACCCGTGTCAATATCATAGATAAACCCTTTTACCAAGATGCTGTCTGGTATCCACGGATGCGATCGTACCTTGAGAATTTGTTCGCGAACGTTCTCTTCCAAATCCGTGAAAGCAAGGAATCGGGCGGGGCCACGGGCAACTTACCTGTTTCGCGCTCCAGTTGCAACGCCAGGTCCTCGTCTTTGAAAGTGAGCATACCGCACTTCGTATTGTTTTGCTCGGGAGTTCCCTCAACACTTTTTGTATGACGCAACACTTGTTCATATTTTTTCTCTGTTCATCGACCAAGCACGGAAAATGATTTAATTTGTCATGTTGTCAGCATGCGGGTGACGTCGATTCTGTACTAGCTCTAGCCTTGATGATTTGGGCTCTGATCCGTCCTGAAGACATAAGCTAAGCTGCATAATATCTTTTAAGTGACCTATTATCATGCAAACCAGCCCACTCATCCTGAAAAAAAAGCCGCCACCTCGTTTTTCTATACGCGGTGGGGGCCCATCAAAAAGTCACGATATCTGAGATTCAGAAACGACGAAGCCCCAGCAACTGCTGGGGCTTCATTTTGTTACGATGAGATGGTCTCCCCCCGTTTCCCTTATCGGCGTCTATGCGCCATGATGGTTGTTATCAGCTTCCATCAAAAAACGAGAGGAGACCAACATGAAGATTACCACCATCGGTTTGGACTTGGCAAAAAACGTCTTTCACATT
>NZ_QKAP01000067.1 GCF_003247215.1 Malonomonas rubra
ACCTCCTTCACGACGAGAAAGCCTCCCGTCGGCAGTCCCAAGCGGCGCGACTCCCCCCAGGCGACCGGCTGCATCACCGCAAAACCTGCACGATCAAGCGCCGATAACATGCGCAACTCGCGGATCGGTCCGCAATGTGGTCTATGCCCAAGAAAAAGGGCCTTGAGCAGCCAGACTAGCGGCTCACTGGTCATGCGCTTGAGGTAGAAACGTCCGGCAAGCCCCTCCGGTCCGTCAAGAGAGAAGCGGTAGAGTTTGCGCCGGTCCCGCGGGCAACTGATCATCTCACCTACGGCACCGTGCATCAGCGCTGCGAAAGAAGCCAGCCCGTTGGCTTTGAAAAGAGGCTCGAAGGCAAGGTTTATATGGAACGTATCAGGCATTTACCCCTTCACCCGATCGAGGATGGCGGCAGCCAGCAAAGGAATGTTGATTTCATGATGACCGGTAATGGTGTAACCGCGGCCACCGCCGGAAGTTGGCCGCTTGACCACGTTCTGCAACGGCCGGTAGTGCTGGATCATGTCGAAATTAGCCGTGGAGAAATTATCGACATGGTAGCCAAGGTTCTGAGCAATCGACAGAGCTTTCAGAAACACTTCAGGAAGAAGCACAGCGGAACCGACGTTAAGCCAGACACCACCGCTCAGGTGGGCAACCACCGAAGTCAACAGGCGAAAATCACGGGCCGACATTTCACCGGTGACAGCACCGTCGAACTCCGGGTGTTGGTGAATGATGTCGGTGCCGATGGCAACATGAACGGTCACCGGAATATCGTACTCGACGCAGGTCGCCAGAAGGCTGTAGTCTTTATACGGGTGATTTTTGTCAATGATGCAGCGACCGATGGCGGCACCGAAACCGATATCCTCCGGCAAGCCCGACTTGAGTGCGCGATTCATTCCGCCGCCGGTTTCTTCAGAAAAACCGAAATCGCCGCTATGCAGAACCGCACCGACGTCCTCGGAGGTTGCTCCGATCAAAGAGACTTCGAAATCGTGAATGGCCGCTGAACCGTTCATGGCCACTGCGGTGATGATTTTCGCCTCGATCAGAGTCTTTAGAATCGGCTGCAGCCCGCACTTGATGACATGCCCTCCCATGGCCAAAACCACCGGTCGGCCGTTGCGCCTGGCGGCCACTACAGCATCCACCACCCCGCGCAACTGATCGGCGCCGAGGACCTTGGGCATCGCCTCAACCAGATCGGCCACGGAAATGCCGACGCCGGAGGGTTTTGCAAAGTGCTCACGGACATTGACTTTGTTATCGCGGGAGGCGAGCGGATAGGTACTGATTCCTGTCCAATCGAGTTTTTTCACAGAAGGACTCATTTAATTGGCCTTTCTTAATCCTTCAATGTCTTACGAAAAATCAAAGCTCCGTATTTTTCATCATCGAAGCGGATCAATAAGTCATACCCGTCAAACGTTGAAACCGCCGCGATGTTTTTGAGACGAGTCTCAATGGAGATCAATTCCGGCTGATGCAAAGAAACCTCTCTCCTGAAATCCCGAGCAAATTCTGCACGGATGAAATCATCACCCCGCCCGCCATAAAAAGGGATTTTCTCTCCGTTGGCAAGAAGAGAGAGCCCTTGCAGTGATGGCTGTGCGGCCAACCACTGCCCGGCCTCCATCGAAGAGAGGCCCTCCTTGGGTGTCATCGCTTTCACCGATTGAACCGCTGAAAAAATCAGAAGGACTGACACTACACCACAAACAACCCTCTTGCGGGTCAACGATCCGGCCATTTCGACCAAACACTCCACTCCGAGCCCGATCCAAAAGCAGAAAAACATCGTTGGTATGTAAAGGTAACGCTCGTCGAGGAAGTTCAGGTGCAGATTGTGCAAATAGGCCATAAGAAGATAGGTGAAAATCGTGACAGCAAGAAACGTTCTTCCCCACTTTTTTTCGACGGAGCACACCAACCCGATCATGCCAACAAGGAAAAATGGCCACCAGATATTGGCAATCAGCAGGCGCAGCATGCCAATCAGGTAGATGATGGCCACATTTTCCCGGACGATTTGGACAAAGTCATTTTCAGGCATTGGCCCGGTTACAGCCTGCGCGGCGTCCAGGCTGGCATCAACCGCCGGATGGTGGAAAAAAATACCCCGCTCAGCCACTCCGGAAACAAAATTGCCGACTTGAGCCGCCCGGAAAGATTCCCCAGCGGACGCAGCAAAATACCAGCCTGCGGCAACCAGAATCAACAGCAGCGGGGCAAGATAGAACCCTGCACATGTCAGGGTCCTGATTCGTTCAGCGGGAGATCTCACGAGAGTTACAAGCAACAACAGCAACCCGATGGGGAGAAAGAGGATACCCTCCAATCGGATCGTCATTAAGAGCATAGTCAGGAAGGAACAAAGAAGAAAGCAAACAGGATACAGCCGCTCGAAAGCATACCATAGCAGATAGACCAACCAAGCGACCACGAAAAGGAAAAACGGATCCCGCATGACGGTCACGGAAAACTTATTAAAAACGGGCATGACCGCAAAGACAAGACAAGACCAAAAAGCTGACGTAGGAGTACCAATACGCTTGAAAAGAAGATAGAGCGGGCAAAGGACTAGGACGGAAGAAATCGCAGAAATCAACTCTCCGGTCAAAACTGGATCCAGCCCTGCTTTGGCAAAAGCGGCGATAAGAAGCGGATACAGAAAAAGGCTGTCTCGCTTGAACGCTGCGACAAATTCACCGTCGATAAATTGAAGAGTCTGATTGATGTAGCGGGGGCCATCATTGGAAATGACCTGATGGTTCACCAAGATGACCACCTTCACTAGTAAAGCAAGGCACACCAGCGCGCAGAAGACCCAGGGATATCGTCCTGGGTTTACGGCGCTGATCACATAAGACTTAGCCCCGAAATTTCTCATCGAACCATAAATTCACAAGTTATTACTGAGAAGGCCGTTATCGAAGAAAACGTTTTTCCAATTGTTGTCAGACAAGATCCGATCATCTAATCAGTTATTTATGACTTAGAACCGATTACGACTATACCAGTAGCATAGTCAATTCCTAGCAGACTAATTAGTGGCCTGCATACATATGCAACAATTTTTTTTCTCAGCCCCATATTAGTTTTAGTTCTATAGGCCACGCACCCATCAAATCCAATGGTAATTAATATACCTGCGAGTTCATCATAAGAAAACGGGGTTATATGTGTACAGTCACGCCAGAATCGTACAGGGTGGTGTACATTTGGCGTACTAACTAATATTACACCACCTGGACTTAACAACTCATAACATTTATTCAATAGCGCAAAAACGTTTCCTGGCTGTAGGTGCTCAATAACCTCAAACACAGTTATGACATTATATTTTCCTTTGCATTCATCGACAGAGTAATATTCGTGCTTATGTGTAGTATCTACATCACAACTGAAGTAGAATATATTATTACTTGATTTATTATCTATATAAGACTTGAGACTCCTGTCATTTGCCCCGACATCCAACAGGTGGGCTCCATCGTACAAATACTTAAGAAGAAGCTCCCTGTGGCCTTTTACAAGAGGGAGATTTAGCTGTGAGGACAATTGACGATAAGCTTTTTCTCTGCCACTCTTAATTTTATCCCAATCTACCTTATTATCCATACTCACCTCTTTGCGTACTCACGCAAGCGCAACATAACATACAAAAACACAAGTCTTATATCAGTTCGGAAATAATGTTTACTCTTCCAGAATGTATCGTAATCATCATTAGTTACAATTCGTTGACGCAACAAACTTTTCCCATACTTAAAATACTCATGAGCGAGTAACTTTACCAGATCATCTTTGTGATGAATAAATTCTTCATCTGACAATAACTTATCTAAACACCTTACCTTCTCTAGCCTCACATGATTTGTCGTTTTAGAAATGTTTGAATCATGTTCTCTTCTGTATATAACAGGCTTATCCATGAACTTTACATGTCCAAGTCCACACAGTCTCACAGGTATCTCCAAGTCTTCATAATACTTGTAAGTATTTTCGTCGAAACCTCCAATATCCCTTATTGCATCTATGCGATATAGTCCAGATGAAAAAACCGGAAGAACTCCTCTAATCATCCAGGCAACAGGGTCTTCTGATGCAAACATTTGCCGTTGTTTGTCGTTTATCAGCCCATTTTCAATAACTTCATTATCAAAAACTAAATGTCCATTCGCATAGACCGCAATAGAGGTTGGGTCATTTGCAATAGCTTTCGCCCTTATCGATATACTGTCCACAGGTAAGTAATCATCGGAAGCTAACTCACAAAAAAAATCCCCCCGTGCCATTGACAGACCCTGGTTCAGTGTCTTTATCAACCCACAATTCTCGCGCGACACGAACCTGAAACCTCCACGACGCTCGAGTAGTTCACTAATTACCTCAGGACTGCCGTCCTTCGAGCCATCGTCTATGACGATCAGGTCTATCTCCGGCCAGTCCTGATCAAGCACACTCTCGATAGCTTGAACCACGTATTGGCGATGGTTGTAGGACGGTATGACAATGGAGACGAGCATTGCGGGATGACTCAAGAGTTGAACAACTCACGTTCGACCAGATCGCACAGCACATGAATGATCGTGACATGCGATTCCTGAATATGCGGCGTTTCCTGCACCGGAACCACCAGGGCGAGATCAACCTGACCTGCGATGCTGCCGCCATCCCTGCCGAGAAGTCCGATAGTCCGGCAGTCGGCAGCACGTGCGGCGACAAGCGCCGCCAGCACATTCGGGGAATTTCCCGAGGTCGAGATGCCGATGACCACATCTCCCGGTTGCGCCAACGCTTCGACCTGACGGCTGAACACCTGCTCGAAGCCGTAGTCGTTGCCGACGGCGGTCAGGATCGAAGTGTCGGTGGTTAGGGCGATCGCCGGCAAGGCCCGACGCTCGCGCAGAAAACGTCCGACCAGTTCGGCGGCCAGATGCTGAGCATCGGCTGCCGAGCCGCCATTTCCCATGACCAGAACTTTATTTCCGTTAGCCAGAGCCTCGGCGGTCAGCCGTGCCGCCTCGGCAATTGCCGGACTCAGCTGCAGTGCGACCAGTTCTATGACCTGCTGGTGGCGAGCCATGTGCTGTTTAATCAATGATGTATCCATATTGTCTCCAAAGAAAGATTAACTCGGCCCAGCAACGTCCGTTCAGCGAAGAGCGAGCCTTGCCAGAAAGCCCGTTATTTGGGCCTCAGGCAACTTGCGCCAACGCATATCCCTGACGAAATGGCCGACATCTTTCTGCCGCCGGTTTCTTGAAAGCGAGGCAGCGCGCCAGCTGTTATCGAAGTCGATCAGCCAGATCTTCGGGCCGGCCTCTGTTTGCGTAATCAGCAGGTTGCGCCAGTTGCTGTCACCATGCAGGATGCCGGCCTGATGCAATCGTCCGTAGTTTTCGGCAGCCTGAACCAGGATGTCCCCCTGCTCAGTCTCGGTGAGCTCATCCCAGCACTGATCAAGCGGACGGCTCTCTTGAAGATAATGGTCGAGCACATAGCTGCGGCGCAGGAACCGCCAGGAGCGCTCTTCGAGACAAAGGAGCGGCAGCGGCACCGAAACTCCGGCTGCATGAGCCTGATTCTGATTGAAAAAAACCTTCAGTGCCCTGGAACGTTTGAAAACATGGCGAAAGCCGTACCAGATATTGCGGTAGGCAAAGCGCTTGAGCAAATAATCTGTTCCTGCGATGGTCACCCGCGCCGTCGTGCAACCCCGTCCACGACCGGGGAGCTGTTCGCCGGCAACCAGCAGACGATCTGGGTCGGGAAGCAGATGGGAGAGCAGCGACCGAAAATCGTCTCCGGCCCGCTGCCATACCAACAGGCCATTCTCCCGATAGCAACTCCGTTTCAGCATCTCCGTTTGACCACCTAAATCATCCTGTAGCAACGCGATAGGCAGTTAAGAACCTCTGACTAAACTCAGGTTCTGCGCCAACAGCAACGAAATCGGCCATGAATCTGGCAAGATCGTCAGCAACCCCCCGTCGGCAAATAAAACGACAACGACAGGCACCATCGAGATCGGACAGAACCAGCATTAGCCGACCATTGACCTGGCTGCTAAGAATATTATTCCACTTCAGGTCGCCGTGAACAAAACCATTCCGGTGCAACCCAGCAATGAGTTCACCTGCGCAGCTAATCAGCTCTTTACGGCGCAAAAAGTCACCTTGCAGCCAAGCGTTTCGCAAATCTCCTTCGCCTTCGATATATTCAGTCAACAGATAACCATTGTACCAGAATCCCAATCTCTTCTCCTCAAGATAGGCGATCGGCTTAGGAACAACCACGCCGGCTTCAAACATGCGAATGTTGATTTTCCAGGTTCTCTCCCCGCGCGAACCCCTGAAAAAATCGACAAACCGATAGACACCACTCTTTAAATAATACTGTTTAAGGAAAAAAGACCGGCCAGATAGAGTAATCCGTGCCGCATATCCACGGCTACCATTTTTACACATAACGCCTTGCTCCAAAAGGAGTCTCGGGCCAGCCAAAAGTTCGTGACGAACCTGTTCGTAAACTGGATGGTCATAAACTTTTATGTGCAAATTCCCAGACATCTATTTAAAAAGTATACGCAAGTATTTACGAAGATAAGACAGATTTAGCAATAAAGAAGGAAAAGTCTTGATTCCAGATGAATAATACTTCTTCGCTTCAGCATAACTACCGGCAATATAGCACGACCTGAATAGAGACAGGTTCTGTCTTGCCCTGAACTCTTTATAATATTTCATAAAATTCATCGGCAGAATTTCAGGATTGAATGTGATAGCAACGATCGCATCACCAGTCTTCCGGATGCTTTCAATATCAAACCGCATGCTCTGAGGGTGCCTAAAGACATCCAAAACCGGTTCCCTTAGTGAGGCACATTCGAACAGCGCGAGTGTTTGTGCAAAAACCGGTACATCTTCACTACTCCTCACATCGACAGGGTAGCGTATCACATCGAAAATCCGCCGCGCCATAATCACCGCACCATTCGATATTCCAAATTCGTGACGCAGATAACCGCAGAAATTCGCTTCTCGATTGGAACCTATAGATCTGGCCTTATGAACTCGTATTCGGCCGTCAGGGTGTATGGTGCGGTGCCCGGCAAAAACCATATCTATCCGTCCATGCCGTCCCAGAAAATCCCTGAAAAGCGTTAAAGCACCTGGCAAAAGCCGATCATCCGCGTCAAGAAAAATCAGGTAATCGCCCTTGGATACATCGACACCCAAGTTACGTACTGCAGCAAGTCCCCGATTTTCCTGCCGGAGAGCACGCAGACGTTGTGGGTATCTTGCTGCATAGTCGGCCAGAATCTGTGGCGTGTTATCTGTGGAACCGTCATCAATTACAATCACTTCAATGTCATCGCACTCTTGTGAGAGTGCTGAATCGATTGCCCGTGACAGCAAATGACCATAATTAAAGGCCGGAATGACGACCGAGAAGAGGACGGCTACCGATTGATCAGACATGTATCCCCCGCGGCAAAAACGGGTCTTTACCAAAATCGCTCCGGTAAGTCTGAATGGCGCGGCCCAGGACGTCATACAACAGATCCCGGTCGTCGGTCAGGATCGTGCGCAGCGGCTGACCACGATAGGCGCGAAGGAAGCGCAACCAGTCCCGCCTGCTCAGGCCGATGTCGAAGGTTGAAAACAATAGTCCCCCGAGATCTTTCACCAGCCAGCGTCGCGGCACTTGCCGGCGCAATTGTACACGGTGCAGGTCTATCAGGTGAAGTTCGGGAGTGGCGGCGTGCAGGGATGACCGCTTTGCAAGAAAATGGCAGAGATAGAAGTCGCGATGGTTCACACCGTTTTCATGCAGCTTACGGGCGACCGCTGCAACCTCCCGGATCAGGGACCATTTTATCCCTGGCTGCAGCGGACTGGCCGGCCAGTCCCGGCAGACATCCTCGAGGCTTACGACATCAACCAGTTCGTCGGTAATCAGGAATGACTGCTGCCGGGCGGGGTTCCACCCACGCCGGCCATAACCGGCAATGGTCATGGTCGCTATGCCCAGTTCTTCACAGCGGCGGATGGCCCGATATTCATTTTCCGCACCGAGCACCGGCAGGCGAAACGTCAGCAGGTTCTTGAGTATTTCGCGCCAGCCGACCCCGAAGTGCAATTTGGCAAAGTAGCCGTGGCCATCATGCTCCCAGCGCAGGGTGCGGCGACCGGCCAGTTCACGATAGACCTCCCCCTGCAGGGCAAGGATCCGGTCGAAGGCCGCTTTGCCAGAGAACTTCTTTGCAAGATCGGCGCGCAGTTCGATCATGAACGGTTCCCCGCAGCAACAGTTTCAATAGCATCAACTGCTTTTTCGGGCATGCTGAAGATATCTGTGCGCTGGACATAGGCCAGTCCTGACCGGCCGCGTTCGGTCCGCTCCGGAGATGCCAGCACCCTAGCCAGTTCACGGTTGAATATCATTTGATCGAAAGGTACCGGCACGACCCAGCCCCCCTCCCCTGCGAGCACGTGACCGGCATATCCGCAATTGGCCGTGGTCAGGACCGGCAAGCCGGCGGCCATGGCCTCAAGCAGCACCGTGCCGGTGTTTTCGGTCCGGGCTGGATGGAGCAGCAGATCGGCAGCAAGCAGGAGTTGCGGCACATCGTCACGTACCCCGAGAAACGTGACTTGTGATTCGAGGCCCAGACGCCTGGCGAGTCGTTCCAGGGAGGAAGCATCACCACGACCGGCCACAAGCAATCGAACCCGTTGCCGAAGAGTATCCGGCAAAGTGGCAATCGCCAAAAGGCTACGGTCGACACCTTTGGTCCGGAATGCCGAACCCACCTGCAACATGGTCAGCGTGTCATCATGGAGTTGCAACTCGCTGCGGACTTGGTTGCGGCGGACACCGGCATCGTGACCGGCCACCCGGTCGCGGGAAATCCCCGGGGGGAGCAGCGTAAACCGTTCAATCGACGTGCCATACCATTTCCTGAACTTCGCCTGTTCCGGTTCGGCAATTAGCAGGATATGGGTCTTAGCCTGCGGTGCAAACACGCTTCGCTCCAGAGTTACATAACACCGATAGCGGCTACCGAACCGATAGAGCCACGACCTGGTTTCAGCGATCGCCGCGATATAGCAGGGATCAGCGGCATAATACAAGTCGAGGCCAGGCAACTTGTTGAAACCGACAACCGCATCCCACG
>NZ_QKAP01000001.1 GCF_003247215.1 Malonomonas rubra
CTCGATAAGAAATGGTCAACACGTAGCTGATCCGCACCAATTGAGAAATCGAGTGATGCGGATCAGCTACTACCATTCCTTTATTTGATTACTACACCATTCCTTGATTTAACCTTCGTTTACAGCTTCCGTCAGCTGGGGCAGGAAATCCTGAATATCGGCAACGATACCTACATCCGCCACCTGGAAAATCGGCGCTTTCAAATTCTTGTTGATCGCAACGATAAACGGATTGCCCTTGATGCCGCCCAGATGCTGGAATGAACCGCTGATTCCGCAGGCCAGATAAACCTTTGGCTTGACAGTCTGACCGGAGGTACCGACCTGGCGCGACTTCTCTAGCCACTTGGCATCGACCACGGGGCGGCTACAGCAGACCGCTGCGCCCAGCGCCTCGGCCAGGTCATCGGCGATCTCCAGATTTTCCTCATCGCCGATACCGCGGCCGACAGCGACCAGCACGTCTTCTTTTGTGATGTCGACGTCGCCAGCCTCGGCAACGATTAACTCGAGAAATTCGCGCGCCGCTGAAAGGTCACCGGCCTCGGCCGATTTATCGACCACCGCATTGCCGCCGGCCTGAGTCTCGTCTGCAGCAAAACAACCGGAACGCACATTCACCACGATACCGTTGTTCATGTCGCAGAGGGAGCGGCTGCTAACCTGGCCACCGTATTCCTGACGCACAACTTTCAGCTTATCTCCTTCGACTGCCTCGATGCCGACGACATCAGCGACGTAGGTGGAATCAAGCTTAATGGAAAGCCCTGGCGACAGATCCATCCCGAAAGTGTCATGGAGCAACACCATGGCCGCACCCTTGGGTAAAATTGCGGTCAGTGCCTTCCGGATTACTTCGGCATTGGGGTAAGCAAAAGCCTCGCCGGCCAGTTTCCAGACTTGAGAGAAAGATTTGCCGACCTCGGCGCAAACCTGCTCCAGCTCTGCACCATTACCGGCAACCAGCGCAACGGTCTCAGCGGCGGGACGGATGGCTTTGGCTGCGGTGAGCAGTTCCAATGCCGAATCATCGACCACGCCACCCTTATGCGTGATATAGACAAAGACTTGATCTGCCATTATTTGAGTCCTCCCTTGGCTTTGAGAAGTTCAATGAGTTTTTCGATGATCTCCTCATCACTCCCTTCCAACATCTCGGCTCCGTCGCCCAGCTCCGGGACAAAATAATCCTGACGATGAACGTGAGGAGCAACCGCATCACCCGTAATTCCCAGATCTGCAGCACCATGGACCGGGATATCAACAGATGCAACTTTCCGGATGCCGCGAATTCCGACATAGCGCGGCTCATTGATGCCTGTCTGGATGGAGAGAACACAGGGGAGCGTGATTTTGTTCATCTCGCTGTTGCCACCCTCGATCTCGCGACCGACCTTCAAGGTCTGACCATTCACCACCTCGATTGAGTTCACCAGCGATGCGTACGGGATATCGAGCATGGCGGCCAGCATACCGCCAACCTCTCCGGCTCCAGCATCGGCCTGGGCTCCGGTCAGGATCAGGTCGTACTTCCCCTTCTCAACCTCGGCCTTCAGAATGGTCGCGATCCCCCGCCCATCGGTTGCCTCAAAGGCATCATCACTGAGCAAAATGCCTCGGTCGGCACCCATGGCCATCTCACGCCGCAGGATCTCTTCAGATTCATCATCACCGACCGACACCACAGTTACGGAACCACCATCGCGCTCAACGATCTGGATCGCTTCTTCGACCGCGTAATTGTCCCACTCATTGACTGAGTAAACCAAGGAATCGCGATCAATATCGGTCCCATCTCTGTTTACCTCGATTTCATTCTCTGCGGAGTCCGGGACCCGCGCAACACAGACTAGAATTTCCATATGTTCCTCCATTTGAGAGTGAGTAAATGAATCGCACTGACTCGGCCTGTTTAGTTCAAAGCGACCAATCGTTTTGGAATTGAATATCAAGCATATTCAGCAGTCTCTGCGACCTCAGCGGTGAAACATCTATTAAATCTTGTCCCCGCACAAATCTTTTTTAAACAGTTCTCCGGCGCCGCGAGAAGCACAGAAATCACCGCACATGGTGCAAGTATTTTCATCTTCCGGAACCCTGCTGGCACGAATCGCCGCAGCGTCCGCAGGGAAAAGGGCCAAGTCGAACTGCTGCTGCCAGTTGAGGTCACGACGCGCCTTGCTCATCTGCTTGTCTCGCTCTCGCCCCTTCTCCGGGTATTTGTTCATGTCGCCGATATAGGCCGCCACCTTGGCCGCTTTGACCCCGTCGATCACGTCTTGTTCGTTCGGCAGCGCCAGATGCTCAGCCGGCGTGATGTAGCAGATCAGGTCGGCGCCGAAACGGCTTGATTGAGCAGAGCCGATGGCGGCGGTGATGTGATCGTAACCGGGGGCGACATCGGAAGAAATCGGCCCAAGCATGTAATAAGGAGCATCGCCGCTCATCCGTTTCTGCAGCTTGATGTTGGTTTCGATCTCGTCGAGGGGCATGTGCCCCGGCCCTTCAACTAGCATCTGGCAACCCATCTCGCGACCAATTTCAGCCAGCTCGCAGTTGATCAGCAGCTCCTGCACCATGGCCCGGTCGTGGGAATCGTGGATCGCCCCGGCGCGCAGGCCGTTGCCAAGAGAGAGCACCGTATCGTACTTTTTCAATATGCTGACTACCCGGTCGAATTTCTCGTACAGCGGATTTTCCCGGCCGTTCTTCATCATCCAGGCGACCATCGACACACCGCCTTTACTGACCAGCCCACCGTAACGATAACCTTGCTTACGTAACCGCTCGATGGTGTAGAGGTTGATGCCACAGTGTACAGCCATGAAGGCCATGCCATCGGCACACTGCCGTTCGATCAGCTCGAAAAGCATTTCCTCGTCGAGCTTATTCGGGTCGCCGTATTTTCGCGCCGCTTCACAAAAGGCCTGGTAGAGAGGAACGTTGCCGACCGGCAGGTCAACAGCGTCAATCACTTCGCTCCGCACCCGGTCGAGGTCACCACCGACCGACAGCTCCATCAGGGTATCGGCTCCGGCCGCCTGCGCGGCCCTGGCCTTGCGCACCTCGGCGCCATAATCGATGATATCGGAGCTGGTGCCGATCGAAGCGTTGACCTTGGTCGAAAGCCCCTTACCGATACCGACAACTTTCGGTTGACGATGATGATTCCAGGGGACAACGATAGTGCCGAGGGCCACCTGCTCGCGCACATAGAGATCACTGACCCCTTCGCGCTCGGCCACCGCAGCCATCTGCGCGGTAACGATACCTTCGCGCGCAAATTCAATCTGGGTTTTCACAATACACTTCCTCCCGCAGGAAAAAACATCACACCGCTGAGCTCACATAGTACGCGGGGAAATCTCTTCTCTTTTTACTACCCATGTAACTTTTTACGTTACAAGCCTAATCACGCAGAATCTGCCGGTCCACCAGTTCCACCAGATCTATGACCTCCAGTTGGTCCTCAAGTCCAGCGACCTTGATTGCATCCTCAATATTGAGCAGGCAAAACGGGCACGCCGTGACAATCACATTGGCGCCGGCCTGCTGCGCCATCTCGACCCGGAGCACGCCCATCCGCTGTTCCTCTTCCGGCTCAAAGAACAGCATCAAGCCACCACCACCACAACAGAAGGAACGATCACGGCAGCGTTCCATTTCAGCGGTCTGCAAACCGGGTATTGCATCCAACACCTGACGGGGGTCGTCGTAGGTCTCGTTGTGACGTCCCAAGTAACAAGGGTCGTGATAGGTATAAACCTTAGTGGAATCCTCAACCGGCTTGAAGCTAAGTTTGCCGTCCTTGACGCACTTGAGAATTGTCTGGCTGATATGCTCGACCGGTGGCAGATCCTTATAATCGTTTTTCAGTGCATTGAACGCATGAGGATCAGCTGTGACGATTCGCTTGACTCCTGACTCTTTGATTACTTCGGTGTTGTGTTCCCTGAGCATTTGAGCGAGGCTTTCCTCGCCAAAGCGTCCGACTTCGTGTCCACTGTCCCTCTCCTGAACACCCAGAATGCCGAAGTCGATCGCGGCATCGGTCAGAATTCTGGCGGTCGCCCGCCCAAGGTCCTGCATACGATCATCGTAAGAGGTGATGCTGTCGACAAAGTAGAGGGTTTCAGCGGTTTCTTCACCATCGATGATCTTGATCGGATAATCGGCAGAGAACTCCTCCTCTTTGGTCCAATCAGCCCGTTTCTTCTCCATTTTCCCCCAGGGGTTTCCACGCTTTTCCAGCGCACTTAACGGTTTCTGCAGTGATTGAGGTACCATCCCTTCGTCGACCATGCCGCGACGCACATCAACAATCTTGTCGATGTACTCGATCATCACCGGGCATTCTTCCTCACAGGCTCCGCAGGTCGTACAGGACCAGATCTCATCTTCCTCAAGGGCGGTACCGATCAGCAGTTCATCCTCGGGACCTTTCTCCCCGAACAGCGGATAACGCTTGAAACCATAATCGCGACACTTGATTGAAATGAATCGCGGTGAAAGTGGACGGCCGACAGCGTTGGCTGGACAATTATCGGCGCAGCGGCCACAGTCGACACAGGAGTAGAAATCCAGAATGTGCTTCCAAGTGAAATCTTCAAACTTTTTCACCCCAATGGAATCTAGTGCATCCAATTCCTCATCCGTTACCCCCCAGAGCACCGGTTTAATTATGCCTTTACGATTTTTGCCTAAGAAAACGTTCGGCAACGAGGTAATGACGTGAAAATGTTTGCCGAAAGGCAGCAAACAGAGGAAAGAGAAAAAGATCAGTTCATGAAGCAGGTAACTGCTCAGATGAATGGTCTGCAAAACACTCGGCGTAACACCGGCAAAAAGCAGCGTAAAAACCCAAGGGCCGGTAGTCGGCAGCATCTGCTGGGGCTCGAACCCATTCTGAATCTGCGCCGCTGCCTGGCTCGCCTCGAACATCATGTCGCAGGTGACCAGCCCGATGATCAGCAGTAACACCAGCACCGCCTCCCCGGTATGATCCTTGCCGTACTTGCTCGGCACCTCATAGCGTTTGGGTTTGAATATCCCCCGACGTACCATGGCGATAAACGCGACAATAAATACCAAGGTAGCGGCAATGTCTTTGAGAATCCCATACACGACACCGAAATCACCATGAAATCCGTCCACGACCCCGACAAAAATCAACGCAGTGGAGCGCAAAGCCAAGACCATGAAACCGGAAAACAGCAGAATATGCAGAACTCCGGCGAACATATATCGGGGTTGCCGCCACTGGAAGATGCCAAACTTCAAAAGCCTGGAAAAGCGGTTCGGCAACTGGTTCAAGCGGGGGTCATGCTGCATCTGCAGTAAGGGAGCAAAGCGTTTGGCCATGATATAAGTAAAAACCAACGCCCCAACGGCCGGAATAAGGACAAACAGCACCGTTCCAGGAATCCCTAAATAGCTTGAATTGGCTGGTGAAATCAGTGTTGAATTCATAAGTCACACTCCTAATCGATACTCACACAGTCAAAAAATATGACTGCAGTTCCTTTGTCTTTTGCATTGCGATGCCTCGAGGATTTACAGACAAGTTTCGTCCACCTTAATAACCGCAGCATCGCCTTGCGCCAAACCGCCACAGATACCGACACTTGCGACCCCTCCTCCGCGCCGGCGCAATTCATACATGGCGGTCATTATAATCCGCGCACCGCTGGCCCCCACCGGATGACCGATGGCGATGGCTCCACCATTTGGGTTCGTTTTAGCAAGCAACTCCTCCCACCGGGTTTGATCCCCATTGGCGAGAATTTTTGTCGAAACCAGTGGGATAGCTGCGAACGCTTCATTGATTTCAAGCACATCAACCTGCGCTATGCTCATTCCGACATTATCCAGTGCCTTTTGAATAGCGAATGCCGGTACTTCGGCAATCCGCTTTGGTCCACTGGCAACGCTGGCGACAGAAAGAAGTACTCCCAGTGGTTTAATCCCGAAGGAATCGGCGACAGATCGTTTGGTCAAGATCAAGGCGGAAGCTCCCGCGTCCAACCCAGGAGCATTCCCGGCAGTCACCGTTTTACTGCCATAAACGGTCGACAACTTGGCTAGTTTTTCAACGGATGTGTCCGGTTTGGGGAACTCATCCTCGGTAAATTGGATGGGATCGCCTTTTCTCTGGGGAAGCTCCACCACAGCAAGTTCTTCTCCAACCGCAAATTTGCCTTCGGTTTTTGCCGCCTGATACTTCATCTGTGAAGCGTAAGCCCAGTTGTCCTGCATTTCCCTGGGGACGTCATAGTCCAAGGCCACATCGCCTGCGTCCCCAGCCAGGGAATTGAAGCCGTGGTACATGATCGGGTTGAGATGATCGACCATCTCTGGTTTATTCAGACCAGTTCCCCACCGATGGCCATTCATGACAACAGGGGTATTACTCATATTTTCCGCCCCGACAGCCATACAGACTCTGGCTTCATCGAGCAGCAAAGATTTTCGTCCCAGTTGGACTGCAGCCAGCGAAGAACAGCAAGCGCGATCAATCGTCAGGGATAATGTTTCCGGTGGCAACCCGGCGTGCAGCAGAGCTTGACGGGCGTTGACGTTATACTTGAGCGCGGCTTCAGATTGGATACACATCCCATAATAAACTTCGTCAATATCACTGCCCTGCAAACCGGATCGTTTCAGAACCTCTTTGATAATAAGAGTTCCCAACTCGCTGCTGTGGAGATGTTTCAATAATCCGCCGAACTTACTGAATGGGGTTCTGGCGGCGCTGATTATGACGATATCGTTCGGATTGCCCATATTTGCTTCCTTTTGCAGTTCATCAATAATTAAAATCTAACGACCTGATCAACTTAGCTATCGTACTTATACCAACCCTCTCCCGACTTTCGGCCCAGCTTGCCGGCCTTGACCCGATGGGTCAGAATCTGCGGGGCTCGGAAACGGTCACCGAAAGTTTTTGTAAGAGCCTCACAAGCCGGAATCTCGATATCGATCCCGGAAAAATCGGCCAGTTCGAACTGCCCCATCGGATGGCCGAAGGCGAGCCGCAGTGTCTTATCAATGTCTTCTTTGCTGGCGATCCCTTCTTCAACCAATCGGTAGCACTCCAGACGCATGGCCATCAGCACCCGGGTGCTGATGAAACCCTGGGAATCCTTGCAGACTACGGTTTGCTTTCCGACATTGGCGGAAAACTTTTCAATCTGCTGCAGGACTTGATCGGAAGTTTCCAAACCACGGATGATTTCAATCAGCTTCATTGCCACCGGCGGGTTGAACCAGTGCATCCCTATCACCCGCGATGGATCGTTCACCACCGAGGCGATTTCGGTAATGCTGTATTGCGAAGTGTTGGAAGCAAGAATCGTCTCAGATTTGCAGATTTCGCTCAGTTGTTGAAAAAGCCTGTGTTTCAGCTCCAGATTTTCAGGAGCAGCTTCAATGACCAGATCGGCGTCTTTGGCTGCGTTGGTCAAGTCCGTTGCGATGGAAATACGGCTAAGAATCGACGTCTTGTCCTCTTCGCTGATCTTGCCGCGCTTGATGCCGCCATCCAGCGACTTGGAAATTTTCCCCTTAGCCGATTCCAGCAATTCTTCCGAAATATCATTCAACACAACGGGGATCCCGGCCGTGGCCACCACCTGGGCAATGCCATGCCCCATGATCCCCGATCCGATTACGGTCACTTTTTGAATCGCCATATCCATTTCTCCCTTTTCCTCGATCGCTATAGGTAAGCCGGTTAACCGGCAAAGGCTTTAGCACCAATGCTAATCACCGGCCCAGCCTCCGATTTCAGTTGTTCAAATTTGCCAAAGGTATCTTTCAGCAGAGTACCGATATAAAACTGCCCCCCTGAGACCTTGCCGTGATAGAAAGCGGCCTGTTTGTTTTTCCTCAGCAACTTTTCGATCTCTTCATCTGTTTTCCCCTCGGTTAGCTCCGTCAGTTTCGGCAAAGCAACCGTAAGCTGCCAGAGGTGCAACCAGCCAAGCAGCACATCCCCCATCGTTTCCAGGAAAGGAGTGGTTTTGGCATATAGTTCAAGTCCCTTTTCACCTGCGGCCATGGTTGCAAACCGGTCGACAATCTCTTCCAGCCCGTCCTTCGCGCGCCCGACGATGATCGCATAGTCGGTCAGTCTGCTGATCTCCTGAGCCTTCTCGATAGTCTCGGAAAACTTTCCCATGAGGTGGTTAAAGTTGTCTTTCTTGTTCCCAAGAATCTTGCGGAACATCAGGTCCATTGCCTGAATGCCGTTGGTCCCTTCAAAAATAGTCGTGACCTTGCAGTCTCTGGCCAGTCGTTCAAAGGGATAGTCGGAACAATAGCCATAACCGCCAGCACACTGTATGGCCAGAGCAGTTACAACCCAGGCCTTGTCGGTACAGTAGGCCTTAACAATCGGCGTCAGCAGTTCCACCAACCCGTGCCATTGTTTGCTCTCTTCAGCTTCAGTGACGCCAGCATTGTCGATGCAGTTACTGGTGAAGTAAGCCAGGCTGCGGCAACCATCGACGTACGCCTTCATGGTCAGCAGCATCCGCTTGACATCTGGATGCTCGATGATAGCGACCGTCTTGTGCTTATCCTGACCAGGATAGACAGATGCACCCTGGGGACGCTTTTTGGTGTAGTCAACAGCGTGCATGAAGGCGCTGGATGAAAAAGAGAGCCCTTCCACACCGACCAGCAGCCGCTGCTCGTTCATCATATGGAACATCTCCGACATCCCCTTGCCCTGCTCTCCGAGCAGGTAGCCGGTGCATTGTCCGCCATCGCCAAAAGCCATGGTGCAGGTCACCAGTCCATGCAGACCCATTTTGTGCTCGATGCCGCTGCAATAGACATCGTTTCGCTCACCGATGCTTCCATCGTCTGCAGGCAGATATTTGGGCACGATAAACAGGGACAGGCCCCTCGTCCCCAGCGGATCCCCTTCGACCCGGGCCAGGACCATGTGGATGATGTTCTCGGCCAAGTCATGCTCACCGGCGGTAATGAAAATTTTGGTTCCAACGATATTGTAAGTCCCGTCCTCATTTTGGGCCGCGGTGGAATCCACGGCACCAACGTCGCTGCCGGCATCGGCTTCAGTCAGGCACATGGTCCCCATCCATTCACCAGCGAAGAGTCTTTCCATGTAGATCTTTTTCTGCTCGGCAGTGCCGTAGGTTTCAATCACCTT
>NZ_QKAP01000119.1 GCF_003247215.1 Malonomonas rubra
TAGGCATCCGTTTCAAACCAAATAACAAAAGAAAAGTATTTCCAGCGCATTGATCATCTATCTCGCGCTGTTGATCGCTCTGGTTTCAGGGCTGGCCAGCCTGTTGAACTATACCTTTTATACGGCCAAGCTGGACCGTGATTTTGAACTGCAGTACCGGGAGGACGCACACTCACAAAATGCAAGAACCTGCAGAACATAATCAACGCGATGCCGTCACCGGCTGCAAAATAAAGCGGGGGCTGTTGGAGGTATTTTATTATTTGGCAGCATAACGGATGACTTGGAGATTGCCGATGCCGAGGTCAATCCGGACGCTATTCACCAGGTTGACAAGCTGTTCAGTGGTTTGCGCGACTTGCTTGTTTTTGAATTTTGTCTGGTCGAATTCGCGCCCGTAGCTGTAGCCGTCGATGACGGCAATTTTAATTTTATGGTCGATAGCCTAGACAAGCTTTCCCGTGTATTCAAAAAGGGTTCGAGGCAGTGGTAAAGAAACGATTGTTCTCATCGATCAACGCGGTTTTTGGGAAGAGCAGGAATTGCTCCTGTTCCAGGGTTTTAAACAGCGGCATGACGGCGTCGACTTCCCCTTCTTTGCTGTACTGCAGCATCCGCTTCCAGGGGTAACCGGTGAACTTGACAGTGTCTTGGCGACCTGATTGACGACATCAATACAAATCCTGGTTGGCTACTGTTCTTTCTGTGACAAAGTAAAAAGGCGGGTAGCCGGTGCTGATGCCGATGTGCAGTTCGTTTTTCGCGGAGTTGCCATACGTAAGGGAAAGCACGAACAAGAAGGTGATAATAAAAAAGAATACTTCTCATACAGAATGCCCTGTCAATTTAAAATCGTCAGTATGACAGGGATTCTACTTACTTCAATCGCGGTAACACTTCTTAAGAAACTCGACTTAAAAGCGTCCCAGCAGCTCCTTTTGCTGCTGTTCCAGTTTGAAGTTATAGAACCAGATATGACACTGATCGAAGGCATAAAGGAACAGACCGACCACTAGCACCGGGATGAAATGTCCGGCAATGGAGCCTGAGAAGCTGTAGAACAGGTAGAAGGTGCAACGGTAGCCGAGGTTTTTCCAGGTTGATGCGGGCGGGTTGTAGTTGGCCATCGCCGTCAGGGTCAGGATGACGGCGGAGAAACAGTAAACGGCCAGGGCAATGCTGATCAGATAGGTCGGCGGTGGATAGCCGAGCAGCTGCCTGACCGGTTCGGAGCTGGCCTCAAACAGGTTGAAGTTTCTGAAACTGTAGGCGTCGATGCTGATCAACAGGAAAGCTACCAGGCTCCAAAGATTGCGCCTTGCCCTGGTATAGCGATGTTCCGTACGTTCCCAGACCGGTTCGATTTTAGCTGATTTTTTGATGCTGCGATCGGCATTTGTTTTCAGATATTCGCTCATCATCGTCTCCACCTTTTCGATTTAAGGTTCCCGTTGTTCTTTTCTATGGCATGTCCTGTGCCAATCCGGCAGAATTTTTTTCATAAATATATTCAGACGGTTACGGTCAATTTCCGGGTTTGGGGAAATTTCACCAAATAAGAATTTTCCTGCCGGACAGGAAAATTCTTGATCAGCGGGAATCATGGGGAGGAGTGTCGGGTAATCTTTTTAGAAATATTGCTGAAGGAGGTTTTGCCACTGTTGCCAGTAGCGGGTGCCACCCACATCATAGGTGTTATTATGCCCGGCACCGGGGATTGAATAGAAGGTTTTCGGTTGCTGCGCGCGCTCGAACAGCTGCTTGCCCATCTGTTGCGGGACGATTCGGTCCCGGTCGCCGTGCAGAATCAGCAGCGGTACTTGCAGTCTGTCGATTTTGGTCAGATTGTCGTAACGGGCTTCCAGCGCCCAGCCAGCAAGCAGCCACAACAGGGGATAGTTGTGCTGCGCCATCGCCTTGATCGAGGTGAACGGCGATTCCAGCACCAGTGCCGCCGGTGGCTGTTCCAGCGCCAGTTGCAGGGCGACCCCGGCGCCGACCGAGCGGCCGAAGTAGATCATCTGTTCGCCCTGCCAGCCTTTTTTCCGCAGCCAGCTGATGGCGGCGCGCATGTCGCGGTAGGTTCCCTTTTCGCTCGCTTTGCCTTCACTCTGTCCGTAGCCGCGATAATCGAAGATAAAGCTGGTCAAGCCCAGCTGTCTTAGCAGCCGCAGGATATCGACTCGGTGGGAGATGTTGCCGGCGTTACCATGACAGAAAACCACCACCGGTTTGCCCGCCTCGCCCGGCAGATACCAGCCGTGCAGCTTTATGCCATCTTCGCTGGTGAAAAAGACATCCTCAAATTCGAGCCGCATGGTCGTCGGGGTCATAACGATTTCCCGGTCGGGGAAGTAGAGGAACAGATGCTCCAGTGCGGCGCAGACAGGTATCGGCAGCAGGAAACCATTCAAAAGAAATGGCAAGGTTGTAAAGAGTCCTTTATTTGCGGGCATGTTTGCTCCCCGGCGTTCATTCTGCTAATTGCGCAAAGTATTCCCTCCGCCCCGGTTGGGAAGCTAGGGACTTGGCATCTTTTTGTTGTTGTTCGAGGCTCTCAGCTGCGTCGATTCCGTTCGTGACTCCGCTCGTTGGCGATCAATGCGACCAGATCTGTCAACTGCTCCGTCAGCAGCTCGATGATATCATCGACCGCAAGCAGTCCAACTAAGGTGCCATCGCTCGCAATCACTGGGGCGCGCCGAACTCCTTTGGTCCGCATCCGTTTAATGGTAAAGAGCAGGTCGTCGTTCTCGGTGGCTGTCAGCAGCTCGAAACTCATCGCGTCGCCGATCGAGATTCGATCGAGCGGCAGCTCTTCAGCGAGCAGTTCGACGACAATGTCGCGGTCGGTGATGATGCCGACCGGGTAGCGTCGTCCTTCCTGTTCGTCGACAATTAACAAGGATCCGACGTGATGCTGGCGCATCAGCTGACAGGCCTTGAGGATGGAGGCGTCCTGATTGACGATAATCACTTCGCGGTTACAGACTTGACCAACGTTCATGGATTAGGCTCCTTTCCCCTACCTGTGGCATCTGTATCACAATCATACGTGTTATTTTCTTCCCTGGATTTGTGTTTGCGGATCAGCGGTACGAAAACCACGCCGAGAATCGATTCGGTCTTGAATTCTGTTGCGTCCAGCCGTTCGATTAGCAGCAGCTCTTGATGCAGATTCGGCAGCCCGACCGGGATAACCAGCCGGCCACCGATTTTTAGCTGCTGACGTAGCGGTTCCGGAACATGGCTGGCGGCGGCGGTAACTATGATGCCGTCGAAGGGGGCTGCCTGCGGCCAACCGATATAGCCGTCATCGCACCGCAGTTCGACGTTGTGGTAATTTGCCAGATTGAGGGCGGCGCGCTCAGCCAAGGTATCGAGAATTTCGATACTGAAGACCTTGCCGGCAAGCTTTGCCAGGATCGCGGTCTGATAGCCGCAGCCGGTGCCGATTTCGAGGATGCGCTGCTCCGGCTGTGGGTTGAGCAGGTCCGTCATCAGGGCGACGATATAGGGCTGCGAAATGGTTTGCCCCGAGCCGATTGGCAACGGGCTGTTGGCATAGGCGAGATGCTTGACGTTAGGCGGAACGAAGTCGCGTCGCGGAACATCGGCCAGCGCCTGCAGAACCCGCGGGTGGGGTTCTGAGCGCCTTGTCAGATAGGCGGTTTCTCGATACTCAGCCTCGATGGTGGCGAGCATCTCATTTTGTTTGGTCGGCATAGCAAACAGCATCTTCAGCCTGCTTTCCTCAAAGGACCGTGGCGGGTTCCGCGGGACCTGTAGTGGATGGGACCCGTTTGCTATAATTCCATTATAGCCGAGTGCGCTGGTACTATTCAAAATCCGGCTAAAAAGAGCTCAGTTTTTGAACCTTGTTCTTGATGCTGTTGCGGCGCTATAGTTTCCCTACATTTGATTTGTTGGATAAGGAACACCTTCATGCAGAAAACCCTGATTATCTTAGGCGTTTCGATCATCCTCGCTGGGTTGCTCTGGCCGTGGTTGAGCAAGCTCCCCTTCGGGAACCTGCCCGGCGATATCGTCATCGACAAGCCCGGCTTCAAGCTGTTTTTTCCGATCACCAGCATGCTGTTGGTCAGCGGTTTGATTTCGCTGATCATGTGGCTGTTGCGCAAATAGGGAGTTTTCATGCGTCGGCATGATCGAGAAATAAGTGAACTACAACAGCTGGAAGAGATCCTGAAACAGGGGCGTGAACTTAACCTAGCAATGCTTGACGGCGATCAGCCATACGTATTGCCGCTCAACTACGGCTACGCCGATGGTTGTCTGTACATCCACTGCGCCAATCAGGGGCAAAAGCTCGACTGCCTGAGTGTCAACCCGCAGGTTAGTTTCTGTGTCAGTGAAGTGGTGCAGCGGGTCACGGGGGGGACCGCTTGCGAGTGGAACACCCGTTTTCGCAGCGTTGTCGGTCGAGGGCGCGCCGAGATTATCGATGATCGGGAGGGCAAAATCGCTGGTTACGATGTCATCATGCGCCACTTCGGCGGGCAAGTCGGTGGTTACAAAGAAAAGCACCTCGAGGCAAGCTTGGTGATTCGGATTCGGATCGACAGCATGACCGGCAAGCAGAGTCTTCCGAGCCGCTGATGGACAGGAGCAAAAATAAGCGCTTAAGTAGATTGGCAGGCGTGAACGGGTTGCTTCGGGAGGCGCTCGCCACCAGCGGCACGCTGTTCAAGATCATTATCCCGATCAGTATCCTTACCCGCCTGCTGCAGCAGTGGGGTGGGATCGACCATCTCGGCGTGCTGCTCGGGCCGGTGATGGAACTGGTTGGTCTGCCGGGACAGATCGGCCTGGTCTGGGCGACGGCGATGGTCACCAACCTCTATGGTGGGATGGTGGTGTTCGCGTCCGTTGCGCCGGGCCTTGGCCTGACGATCGCCCAGGTGACGGTATTGACGACCATGATGCTGGTGGCCCACGCCCTGCCGGTGGAATTGCGCATCGCCCAGAAGGCCGGCACTCGTTTCCGGGTGATGGCACTCCTGCGGGTCGGCGGGGCGCTGCTGCTCGGTGGGCTGCTGAACACGATCTATCAGCAGACCGGAACCCTGCAGCAGACGAACCGGGCGATCTGGAACCCGCCGCCCGTAGATCCGAGCTGGAGCGGCTGGTTGCTGGCGGAGCTGCGCAACATGGTTTCGATCTTTCTGATCATCCTCTCGCTGATGGCGCTGCTGAAACTGCTGAAGGCACTCGGCATCAGCGACTTGATGACCCGCTTGCTGGAACCGTTGTTAAAGCTGCTCGGCATGGGCCGCGAAGCGGCGCCCCTGACCATCATCGGTATGACCCTGGGAATCAGCTACGGCGGCGGGCTGATTATCAACGAGGCGCAGAGCGGGCGATTGAACAAGCAAGATATCTTTTTTTCCATGGTGATGCTCGGGTTCAGCCACAGCCTGATCGAGGATACCCTGGTGATGATGCTGCTCGGAGGGCACGTTTCCGGGGTGTTTTGGGGACGGCTGCTGTTTTCGCTGTTGAGTATCTGGATGCTCTGCCTGCTGGTCAAGAGGTTGCCACTGGCTTTGTTTGAGCGGTACCTGATGCGCGAAACCATTGTCGACCGAAACAACAAAAACGGGGTGAAATGTTGCTGATTGCACTGATTGCCGCCATGGCGCAGAATCGGGTCATCGGCCGGGACGGCAAGCTGCCCTGGCAGCTGCCGGGAGACCTCCAGCGCTTCAAGTATGTTACCATGGGACAGACCCTGCTGATGGGGCGTAAGACCTACCAGTCGATCGGCCGTCCGCTGCCGGGCCGCAAAACAATCATCCTCAGCCGTAATCCGGCGTTCTCCGCGCCTGCGTGCCTGATTGTAAACTCTTTGGCGGCGGGTCTTGCTGCTGCTCAAACCGAGCGACTGTTTATCTGCGGTGGGGAGGCGATCTATAATCAGGCATTGCCGCTGGCGGAAAAGATCTACCTGACCGAGCTGTTGCACGAAGTCGCTGGTGATACCTTCTTCCCCGAGCTGCCCGCTTGCCAATTTCAAGAGATCTACAGCGAGGAATATTCGGATGACGGCCAGCCATGCCGCTTTAACATCCTCCAGCGGGTAGGGGCTGCCAAAGCAGAACAAATAACACCGGAAAAGGGATTGTCATGAAATACAAAATCAGGGCGACGCAGAATATTTCCCGCAATTGCATGGTCTGCGGTGTGGAAAACGATTTCGGTTTAAAGAGCCGTTTTTACGAGACGGAAAGTGACGAATTGATCGCTCTGTTTACCCCGCAAGCAGCTCATCAGAGCTACCCCAACATTACCCACGGTGGAATTTCCGCAGCGATCCTAGACGAAACGATCGGCCGGGCGATCATGATCACTCATGACCGCAATACCTTCGGGGTGACCGTCGAGTTGAGCATCAGGTACAAGAAATCAGTGCCCTATGGCGTCGACCTGAAAGCGGTCGGGCGGATCACCCGTGACGGCGGCAGGATTTTCGAGGGTAGTGGCGAACTGTATCTGCCAGATGGAACGCTGGCGGCCACTGCCAAAGGGAAGTTCATGAAGCGGAAACTGGAGCAGATTACCGACAAGAGCTTTACAGAGAACGAGTGGTTTGTGCCGGAAGATTTCCCCGCCGAGATATCGATTTAGCAGGGGGTTGTTCTTGCTGTGTTGCTTGCTCTAATCAGTGTCTCCAGAAGGGAGCCTGCAGGCCGCAATTTTTACATTTTCTGCTAAACTTTGAGCATGGAAACGATTCAGACCGACGCTCTCGGACCTGCCAAAATTCTGCAGCTTTACGACCCGCAAAGCGGCCTGCGCTCTATCCTGGTGGTTGACAACGTGACCCTCGGGCCGGCGATCGGCGGGGTGCGGGTCACTCCCACTGTCAGTCCATTGGAAGTGTTCCGGCTGGCGCGGGCGATGACGTTGAAGAATGCCAGCGCCGGGCTCAACCACGGCGGCGGCAAAGCGGGGATCATAGCCGATCCGCACACCGCTGATCTCGAGAAGTTATTCCGAACCTTTGCCCGGATGATCCGTGAAATAGAGGATTATATCCCCGGTCCCGACATGGGTTGCGACGAGCAGGCGATGGTCTGGCTTCAGGAGGAGATGGGCCGTTCAGTTGGCCTTCCGGCAGAGTTGGGCGGCCTGCCGCTTGATGTGCTGGGGGCGACCGGCTTCGGCGTCGCCGCATGTGCCGAGATCGCCGCGGCCGAAATCGATTTGCCACTGGAAGGTGCGCGGGTGGCAATACAGGGGTTCGGAAATGTCGGTTTGGCCGCGGCGCGTTTTCTGGTGGAAAAGGGAGCGACCATTGTTGCCGCCAACGACAGCCATTGCACCAAGTACGATCCAGACGGGCTGGATGTTGGCAAGCTGATTGCGGCAAAAAAAGAGCTGGGTTCAGTGGGCAAATACCGGGGCGGCAAAAATCTGTCGCGTGACGCTGTCATCGGTGTTGATTGCGATATTCTGGTTCCGGCCGCCAACCCGGACGTCATCAGCATGATGAACTTCGATCAGATCAAAGCCAAATTAATCCTGCAGGGCGCTAACATTCCGCTCACCTTGGATGCGGAAGCCGAGCTGCACCGTCGCGGCGTACTGATCATTCCTGACTTTATCGCCAACGCCGGCGGCGTCATCATGGCGGCGATGGAATATCAGCGCAAAAACGAAAAGGAAGCTTTTAATTACATCAGGGAAACGATTCAGGCCAACACCTCACGGGTGCTGCAACGGATGAACCGCGAGAACGTGCTGCCGCGAACGGCGGCCGAAGAACTGGCTAAGATACGGCTGAAGACCGCGATGGGTTACCGTGGCTGGAGCTACAAGTGGCACTGATCAATTCTTCTTGCGCAGAAAACTCTGTACCGCTTGTTCCGCCTGCTTATGACCGATCTCGATCAGTTCCTTGGCCCGGTCAAATTCATAGATGGTGCAGCAATCCTTCGGAATCTCAATCAGAATGTCGGGGCTGTAAGCGGCCAGCATGAAGCGGACGATGTTGTTCTGCATCACGTCGATGCTGCGGGAGATGATCTCGAAGAAGCCGCTGTCTTCATGTTTGCCGTTCGTTTTCTTTTGCAGACTGTCGATGAATTCCACGACCATCCGGTGATACCTGTTGCCTGATGGTATGGGGGGCGACGCTGCGGGCTGAGGTTGTGAGCGCTGTTCGCCCCTTTTGCCGCTCAGGCTGACGGCGATGGTCAGATCGGTGATGTCGTGCAATGTCGGGGCGATCGGGATCGGGTTCATCAGGCCACCGTCGACGAGCGTGCGCCCCTCGAATTCAACAGCTGAAAAGATGGTCGGAAAGGCAATCGAGGCGCGAATGGCGTCGAACAGCGGACCTTTTGAGAACCACAGCTCCTTGCCCCTCTCCAGTTCGGTGGCGACAGCGGTGAAGGAGATCGGCAGGTCTTCGATGTTACGCGCGCCGATCAGTTCTTTCAGGGTATGGATAATTTTCTCCCCTTTGAAGATCGCCGAACCGCTGAAGGAGAAGTCGAGTAGACGCAGCAGGTCGAAGGTTTCCAAGGCGCAGACCCAGTTCCGATAGTCCTCCAACTTGCCGGACGCGTAAATGCCACCGATCAGCGCCCCCATCGAAGCGCCGGAGATCGATTCGATCGCAAAGCCATGCTCTTCCAGTACCTCGATCACCCCGATATGGGCCAGGCCGCGGGCGCCGCCGCTGCCGAGCACCAAGGAAACGGTCGATCTTTTCTTAGTATCTTCAATCATCTGCCCAAGTTTATCCGCTAAGTTGCCACAGTCAACACGGGTGATTGCGCAGAACTCCACAAGTCGGTATTGTTGGAAGAGGATCATCAAGAATCAACCAAGGGGTAATGGGATGAACAAGAGCTTATTGCTGTTTCTGTTGCTGATGCTGTTGGCCGGTTGTGGCCCCCAGACTATCAACTATGGTGCGCTGTCGAACTCTTTGCCGCAACTGGTTGTGCAGGCGGAGGGGCAGGTAAGAGCGAAGCCGGATCAGCTGCAAATGCGCTTGGGCGTGGTCACCGAAGCGGACGCTGCCGGACCGGCGCTGACGCAGAACAATCAACGGATGGCGGCGGTGGTGCAGATGTTGGCGGAAGTCGGCATCACCAATGAAGAGATGGCGACCGGGCAGTTTCAGGTTCGCCCCGAGTGGAGTCGTCCGCCCCGGCCGACCCCGGCCAACTGGCAGCGCGAGATCATCGGTTACCAGGTCAGCAACGAACTGCTGATCACCACCACCCAGGTGGAGCTGGCCGGGAAACTTCTCGGCTTGGCGCAGCAGGCCGGAGCCAATCAGATCGGCGGTCTGCAGTTTGGGTTGTCCGATCCGACTGCGCAACGGCAGAAAGCGATCGAGGTGGCCACGGAAAAAGCGATTCGTAAAGCGCAGACCATGGCGGCAGCCGCCGGTGTCAAGTTGGGGACACTGCAGTCGATCAGTCTGAATGGCGGTGGCGGCGGGGCGCAGCCGATGATGTTGGCGGAAGCGCGGATGGCCAGTGCCGAGCCGGTACCGGTCGCCGCCGGGACGGTCGAAGTGTCTGCAGCAGTTACCCTGATCTACCGCATCGAACAGCCTGCGGCACGGCAATAGTACAGTTAGTTTGCAGATGTTATGAAATTTCCCCTCTGCCTTCATTAGCCACAGAAAAGAGGTCAGAATGATCTGTTTGGAAAAAAATTTTTGCGCAAGTTTCGATATCGACCCGCAGCGCGGGTTTACCCCGCTTTGCCCCAACGAACTGCCGGTCGCCGAAGGGGATCAGATCGCCGATGAGCTGAACAGCCAGGCCCGGTTCGCGGCCTATCGCCTGGTCAGCAAGGATTGCCACCCTGCCGAAGCGCCATGGGTGGCAAGCTCTGCCGAAGAGATTCTGCAGCCGGTCGCAGGTAATTTCCCGAATCTGGATGTCAAGTGGCCGCCGCACTGCGTGGTCGGCACCGATGGCAACCGGCTGATTCCCGGTTTGCCGCAAGAGAGCGCTTACGATCTGGTGATCGAGAAGGGCAGCGATCCGCTCAAACACCCCTATGGAGCCTGTTATCACGATCTGGCAGAAACCGAAACGACCGGAGCGATCGAATGGCTGCGTGAGCGCTCGGTGACTAGTGTCATCGTCGGCGGCCTGGCGACCGACTATTGTGTCAAGACGTCAGTATTGCAGCTCTGCCGGGCCGGCTTTCGGGTGATCGTCAACCTCGGCGGCTGTCGAGGAGTGGACGAAGAGACCAGCGCGGTGGCGATTGAGGAGATGCGCGCTGCCGGTGCGGAATTGATTGCCGATAGTGCCGAACTGGTGTCGGCATGAGTGCTATAAAGCAGGATCGCTGGTTGATCGACAGCCTGATGGATACCGACCTGTACAAGATCACCATGCTGCAGGCGTTTTATCATGCCCCAGAGTTCCGCACTGTCGATGTCGAGTGGAAATTCGCCTGCCGTAACCTCAACGGCTTCAACCTGTCGCTGCTGATCCCAGAAATTTACCGCCAGCTTGAACACGTCTGCAGTCTCTCGTTTAGCAATGACGAGCTCGAATACCTGTGGCGTTTCCCCTATATCACCACCGATTTCATCGAGTTTTTACGGATATTCCGACTCGACATGCGCTTCGTGCAGCTGAGGCCCAAGGGGGAGGATCTCGACCTGCGCTTTCACGGTCCGCTGATTCATGTGGCGCTGTTCGAAATCTATGCTTTGGCGATTATCAGTGAGCTGCACACCGGCGTCCATTGTGGTGGCGTCGATCTGCAGGTTGCCCGGCGGAAACTGAGCGACAAAATCGAGCTGCTGCGCAGACAGGGGGAACTGCCTGGATTCTCCTTCGTCGATTTCGGCACCCGCCGGCGCGCCAGCCGAGCCTGGCAACAGGAGGTGTTGAAGACCCTGCAGCGGGACATCCCCCAATACTTCACTGGTACCAGCAGCCTCCATTTCGCCCGTACCCTGGGGCTGACGCCGATCGGCACTATGGCCCACGAATGGCTGCAGTCCTGGCAGGCGGTCACCCGGTTGGCCGATGCGCAGAAGGCTGCGCTGGAAGGCTGGGTGCGTGAATACCGAGGCCGACTAGGGATTGCGCTGACCGACAACTATTCGATGGATGCCTTCATCCGCGACTTTTCCGACCCCTACTTCGTCAAGCTTTATGATGGCTTGCGCCACGACAGCGGCGATCCTTTGGTCTGGGGGGAGAAGGCGATCAAGCTGTATCAGGATATGGGCATAGATCCACTTTCGAAGACATTGGTTTTCAGTGACAGCCTCGATTTTCCGAAAATGCTGGAGATCTATCGTTATTTCAAAGGGCGGGCGAGGGTCTCCTTCGGCATCGGCACCAACCTGATGAACGATGTCGGCAATGTGCCGCTCGATATCGTCATCAAAATGGTTGCCGCCAATGGCAAGCCGGTGGCTAAAATCTCCGACGAACCGGGCAAGAGCATGTGCGAGAATATCGATTATCTGCGCTACCTGGCTTCGGTTTATGGTATTGATCCGGAGACTGTGCGGATCAATCCTTGAGGAGGGCTACTCCCATAGCTTTTCGTACGGCAGCAGCAGAAAATCGATACTCCGCCTCTCGGTCCGGTTTTGCAGGCTGAAACCCCGATTGCGGATGGCGGTTTCCAGCCCCGGCATGTGCAGGGCTCCCCAGGGGATCACCAGGGTGTCGTATTTCTGCAGGGCTTTCGGCAGGTAGCTGAGAACTTTGCGATTGCGCTTTTGTATCAGGTCGTCCATGACGATCTGATTGGTGTGGACGTTGGTGTGTTCTCTTGCCCAGCGATTGAACTGTTGAAAACCATCGGCGAAGGAATCACTGTCCAAAACGTAGCGTCCCACGGCGTTGAGCATCCTGATTGTCTGCTCATCAAATTCGAGCAGGTCGATATCGGCCGGCAGAATGTCCGTGGTTTTCGGTTTTCGGTCGCTCAACTGGTCAAGACTCGCCTCATCGACCAACCGGCCTTCAATCAACTTCTTGCTCTGGGTGGTCAGGCCTAACATCCCTGCCAGCTTCTGGTAGCTGAAGTTCTCGTTGAGCCGCCCGGTCCGGTCGGTCACCCCTTCCGCCAGCAGTAACGCCTGCTGCCCTTGCAGCGACTCGTTTAAACTGTTGTAATAGTTATGTTGTCCCAAGTGGATCATGCTGGTCAGGAGGATCTTCTTGGTATCTTTCCGGTATTCCTTTTCCACCATGTAAAGGCCGTTCGGTTTCAGCCGCATGAAGCCGGCGCTCTGTTGTTCGAGCAGAGTAGCGGCGGTCCCAAAACAGAGGATTAGCAGTATCAGAGGAAACAACGGGATGTTTAGCAGACAGAAGCGCAGCAGGGTGCGCACACTGAAGGCCGGCCCGTCAAACTGGCTGGTGACCATCAGGCGGCTTTTTTTATTCTGGGCGAGATTCAACTGCAGTACCAGCAGACCGAGCAGCAGTTGACTGATAGCGGCGTAATATCTGTAGTTGGCGGTGGCCATTTCCAGCGGCCAGAAATCGAGCAGCCCCCAGAAGAGGTAGAGTAGCGGTGGGGCCAGCACCAATTTCGGCAGATGCCTGTTGACGGCGAAACCGATGTAGATGAGCAGACCGAAAAAAATTGCCAGTCCGGTGGTGAAACTGTGCAGCGCCGACAGCGAACCGGCGGCTAATTTGTGGCTGAACAGAACGTCGGCGATGCCGATGCCGGCGGCGTTGAGAAACAGAATCAGGAAAGTATTGGCGATGATTTTCATGGTTGCCTGCCTACATTGACAGCTTGAATTCAGCCGACCCGACATTCCTGTGGTGCTTGCCCTTCGCTGGTTTCGAGATAGTCTTTACCCCACTGGCACATCATTTCCAGGATCGGGACCACGCTTCGGCCCAGCTCGGTCAGGGAATACTCGACCCGTGGCGGCACCTCGGCGTAGACCTCGCGATGTACCAAGCCGTTCGCTTCCAGCTCGCGCAGTTGCTGAGTGAGCATTTTTTGCGTCACGGTCGACAGCCGGCGTTGCAATTGGCTGAAGCGCAGGGTTTTGAAGCTCAAGTGCCAGAGGATCAACGATTTCCATTTTCCGCCGATCACCTCAAGGGTGACGGCAACTGTACAGCGGTAACTACTGATATCGCTCATAACTGCTCCATATTGCATAATGGTTACTTTTTAGATACTACAGTACAAAAAAGTAGGTACTTGTTTTTAGAGAATGTACCATTATATTTTTAATGCATTCGCGAAATAAAAGCAAATCATCCTTTTACAATGGAGGTTACTTATGGTCCAGGAATTCAAGGGAATGATGGTTGAACAGCCGGAAAAGAAGGTTTTTACCCGCAACGTCGTGACGCGCACTGTTGCCGATCTGCCGGAAGGTGAACTGCTGGTCAAAGTGCATTATTCCTCCCTCAATTTCAAAGATGCCCTGTCTGCGATCGGCAACCCCGGCGTGACCCGGAATTACCCGCACACTCCGGGCATCGACGCCGCGGGCGAAGTAATCGAGTGTGCGGATGGCAGTTTCGCTCCCGGCGATAAAGTGATCGTCACCAGTTACGATCTGGGGATGGAGACCGATGGTGGCTTCGGTCAGATGATCCGCGTCCCGAGCAAGTGGGCGTTGAAGCTGCCAGCCGGCTTGAGCCTGAAAGAGAGCATGATGCTCGGCACCGCTGGGCTGACCGCGGCGATGTCGGTGCAGGAGCTTATCGAAAACGGGGTGAGGTCCGATTCCGGCCCGGTGCTGGTGACCGGTGCGACCGGGGGGGTCGGCAGCCTGGCGGTGGCGATGCTGGCCAAAGCCGGCTTTTCGGTCACGGCGGCGACCGGCAAACTGGACGAAACAGACTATCTCAAGGGGCTGGGCGCTAGCGAAGTAATCGCGCGCGCTGCGGTTACTGAAGGTGCCGAGCGGCCGATGATGAAGGCCCGCTGGGCCGGGGTGATCGACTGTGTCGGCGGCGAGACGCTGGCGGCAGCCTTGAAGTCGACCAACTACTGTGGCACCGTTACCTGTTGCGGGCTGGTCGGTTCTCCAGATTTAGCGGTCAACGTGTTCCCGTTTATCCTGCGCGGCGTGCGCTTGGTCGGCATCGACTCGGTCGAAGCGTCGATGGAACTGCGCCTCAAGGTCTGGCAGAAGTTGGCTGGCGAATGGAAGCCGGACAACCTGGAGTCGATGGTCGATGAGATTACTCTCGATGGCCTGGAGGAGAAGATCCAGGCGATGCTCAAAGGCGGCCTCAAGCGTCGCGCACTGGTCAACCTGCTCGATTCCTGAGGGAAGAGGACGTAGTCTTGTTTATGCGGCCGGGTTTTATGTCCGGTCGCTTTCCTGTTCGCGTTCGATTGTCAGCTGCCGAAATCCCGGTAAACTTAAAAAGTATGTTTGTGCCGGTTGAAACGGGGGTGTCCATGATTGAGCTGTATCGGGATGATTTTTTTGCCGAGATTCACCAACGCGGGCGTTTGCAGGAGCGTCTGGCCCGAGCCCATCAGTTTTTCGACCAATGTTGCCCGGGGTTGGACCGGATCGGCATAGCCCTGTGTGATGATTCCCTCGAAAAGGTAAAAACCTTCCTCGCCAGCCCGGCGGAAGGTAATCCCCTGACCAATTACCATATTTCCCTTTGCGATGCTGAATCTCTGTCGAAAACGGCCATATCCGGACAGGTTCGGGTGGTCAACGACCTGGAGATGTTTATCCGCGGCAAAGGGGACCATACCCACAAAATCTGGGATTTGGGGATGCGTTCCAGCTATACCCTGCCGATCTTCGAACAGCGGCAATTACGTGGTTTTGTCTTTTTCAACTCCCGGCGGACAAATTATTTTCAGGACGAGAGCCTCAATCAGATGGCCCTATTCGGACATTTCCTGGTGCAGATGGTGCTCAATCACCAGGAAACCCTCCGCACACTGGTCGCTTCGCTGCGGATTACTGGCAAGATGATGCATTACAAGGATCCGGAAACCAGTAGCCATCTTGAGCGGATGGCTCATTTCTCACAACTGATCGCACAGGAGATGGTCGCGCAGGGTGAGATCTTCCTTGACGATGAGGAGATCGACCATCTGTTCCGTTTCGCCCCGCTGCACGATATCGGCAAGCTCGGCATCCCGGATGAAATTCTGCTGAAGCCGGGGAAGCTCGATGCTCAGGAATGGAAAGTCATGCGGACCCACTCCGGAATCGGTCGGGCGATTGTCGACCAGTTGATCAACGAGTTCGGCTTCTCAACTATGCCCGACATTGAAATCCTGCGTCACATTACCGAGCTGCACCACGAAAAGATCGACGGCAGTGGCTACCCGCTTGGACTCGAGGGCGACCAGGTACCGATTGCGGCGCGGATTATCAGCGTCAGCGATATTTTTGATGCTCTGACCTCAACCCGACCGTACAAACAGGCCTGGTCGAATCAGGCTGCTTTTGCCGAGCTGGAGGAGATGGTGCATCGTAATCAGCTTGATCCTCTTTCCGTTGCGGCTTTGCAGCGTCGCAGGGCAGATGTCGAGCAAATTCAGCAGGTCTTCTACGAGCAAAGCTAGATCTATCGATTTGCGCCTTCCTCGCTATTTCGCTACCCCGATGACGGCCGGTTTGCTACCATGCCACAATGCAACTGCTAATCGATACGCATGCCCATATTGATGCCCCCGAACTAGCAGGGGGCAGGCCGGAGTTGCTGGCCGACGCTGCCCGGGCCGGAATCGGCCGCTTGATTGTCCCGGGAGTCCGCTCTGCCGATTGGCAGGCCTTGCTGCAGTTGGTCAGGCAGCAAGATGCGCTCTATGCCGCTCCCGGGTTGCATCCGATTTACGCCGAGCAGTGGTCAGAAGCGGCGGCGGAAGAACTTCACGAACTGACCCGACAGCCGAAGGTGGTTGCTGTCGGTGAAATCGGTCTGGATGGTGCAGTTGGCCCGGCTCTGGAGCTGCAGGAGCATGCCATGCGGGAGCAACTGCAAATCGCCCTGCAGGCGAATCTGCCGGTGCTGCTGCATGCGCGAAAAGCGACCGGTCGGCTGCTGGAAATCCTGCGGGAAATGGAAATCGGTCGACGGATCGGTGGCGTCTGGCATGGTTTCTCCGGTAGCCTTGAGGTCGGTCAGGTATTGTGGCGGCTCGGGTTCAAAATCGGTGTCGGTCCGATTCTGCTGCGCCCCTCGGCCCGCAAACTGCCGCAGGCGGTTGTCGAATTGCCGCAAGAGGCGTTGCTGTTGGAAACCGATTTGCCCGATATGGCGGAGCGGCCGGAGGCTTTGGTGGCGGTGGCGGAAAGGGTTGCCGAGCTGCGGGGATGCCCACTGGAAGAAGTGGTCTCTTTTACCGGTGAGAACGCCCGTGATTTGTTTCATTTTTAAGGATTGAACATGTCAGAACACAGATTTAGTCGGATGCAGCTGTTGGTTGGCGCGGAAGGTTTGGGCAGGTTGAGAAATGCTTCGGTGGCGGTGTTCGGGATCGGCGGTGTCGGCAGTTATGCGGCCGAGGCGCTGGTTCGTGCGGGGGTCGGCAGGCTGACACTGGTCGATTTTGACGAGATCTGTCTCACCAATGTTAACCGGCAGATTCACGCCTTGGACGGCTCTATAGGCAGGACAAAGGTTGAGGTGATGGCTGAGCGTTGCCGAGCGATCAATCCGCAGGCGGAAATTATTCCGTTGCACAGGTTTTATGAGGCGGCGGCCAGTGAGGAGTTGCTGGCACCAGGTTTCGATTACGTGCTCGACTGCATTGATCATATTACGGCCAAGCTGCACCTGATTCAAAGCTGTTATGAACGGCAGTTGCCGATCGTCGCCTCGATGGGGGCAGCGAACAAGCTCGACCCGACCCTGATCGAAGTGGCCGATTTGGCCAAAACCAAGAAATGCCGGCTGGCGCGAATAATCCGTAAAGAGCTGCGCAAGCGGGGAATCGAGAAGGGGGTCAAGGTTGTTTATTCGACGGAGGAATTTCGCCCCTTGAGTGACGAGACTGCTGTTTGCGCAGAGAACTGCGTCTGTCCTAACAAGGAGGAACAGAAGTGGAGCTGCGACGACCGGCGGGTGATTCTTGGCAGCTCATCCTATATCCCACCGCTGTTCGGCCTGACTATGGCCGGTGAAGTGATCCGCGCTTTGCTCGGGGAAATCGACTGATGGATGCCTACATCTGGCAATTGCCTCTACTGTTTGCCGTTGGCACCATTGCCGGTATTCTCAATGTTCTGGCTGGGGGCGGTTCGCTGCTGACCCTGCCGCTGCTGATTTTCATGGGCCTGCCTTCGGCTGTCGCCAACGGTACCAACCGGATCGCCATCTTCTGTCAGAATATTTTTGCCATCCGCGGGTTCCGCCAACGCGGGGTGATGCCGATGGAGTTGGCGCTGCTCTGCACGCCACCGGCGCTGGTTGGCAGCTGGGTCGGGGCATCGCTGGCGATTAGCCTGAATGATCAGATGTTTAATCGCCTGCTGGCGCTGATCATGATCGGGGTATTGATCTTTACTGCCCTCGATCCGATGAAGCGGCTGCGCAAGGAAGGGGTCGAGATCGGCTTCGAGCGCAAGTTGGTGCTGGTTGTTTCCTTCTTTGGCGTCGGTATCTATGGCGGCTTTGTGCAGGCCGGGGTCGGTTTCCTGATCATCACCGCGCTGCTAGCACATGGCCTCGATCTGGTGCGCATCAACGCCATCAAGGTGTTCGTCATCTTTTGCTACACGTTCATCGCCCTCGGTGTCTTCATCTACCACGGTCAGGTCAACTACCTGCTTGGCTTTGCCTTGGCAGCGGGCAACTCCCTCGGCGGCGCAATCGGCCCGAAATTGGCAGTCGACAAGGGGCACGACTGGATCAAGAAGGTAGTCAGCCTGACGGTGTTAGTCTTTGCTATGAAGCTGTTAGTGGCGCCCTAGGGTTTTGGCAGTTGCGGTTGACTGGCGCAGTTAAGGCACGTATCATGAAGATAGAACCTTCCTTGCGGAGGGTTTTTCTACTTAGTTTCCAATAGATTGGCGGCTTCGCCGCCGGAAAGTGAATCATGGCTGTACGGAAAATTTTGCATTATCCGGATCCTGTGCTGATGGAAAAATCGGTAACGGTAACCGAGTTTAACGAAGAGCTACGCCAATTGGCAGAAGATATGGCGGAAACCATGTATGATGCGCCGGGCGTCGGTCTGGCCGCACCACAGATCGGTGTGCTGAAGCGGTTGGTGGTGATCGATTGCTCCTCCAACGAGGAACCGAACGATCTGATCGTAGCCGTTAACCCCGAAATCATTGCCAGCGAAGGTGAATCGGTTGAGGAGGAGGGCTGCCTGTCGGTGCCCGGCTTTTGGGCAAGTGTCAAGCGCGCCGAAAAAGTCACCCTGCGTTATCAGGACGTTGTGGGCAATACCCATGAGCGGACTTCCGATGGCCTGCTTGGGGTCTGCATGCAGCATGAGCTGGATCACCTGGAGGGAATTTTATTTGTCGATCGGCTGTCACCGCTGAAGCGTTCGATGTTCAAGAAAAAATATATGAAGATGTTGAAGGAGCGGGAGCAGAATGCAGCTGAAGCCTGAATCAATCCGTACCGTTTTTATGGGAACCCCGGAGTTTGCCCTTGATACCCTGCAGGGATTGATCGATTTCGGTTTGAATATGGTTGGTGTCTATACTCAGCCGGACCGGCCGAAGGGGCGGGGCAAGAAGCTGGCGGCGCCGCCGGTCAAAGAGTTGGCGCAGAAATACGAAATCCCGGTGTTTCAACCGCAGAAACTGCGTGAGCCGGCGGTGGTTGAAGAGCTGAAATCGCTGCAGCCCGACCTGATCGTGGTAGTTGCCTATGGCCAGATTCTGCCGAAAGCGGTGCTGGAGATCCCGCAGCACGGCTGCATCAACGTGCATGCCTCGTTGCTGCCTAAATATCGCGGTGCGGCGCCGATCAACAAGGCGATCGTCGACGGCGAAACGGAAACCGGTGTTACCACCATGTATATGGATGTCGGCCTCGACACTGGTGACATGTTGATTAAGCGTAGCTGTGCCATCGGCGAAAACGAAACCGCCGGGCAATTGCACGACCGTTTGGCGGTGCTCGGCCGAGAAGCGATGGAGGAAACCCTCAAGCGGATTTGCGACGGCACCCTGGTCGCGGAAAAGCAGGATGACGAGCTGACTTGCTACGCGTCGATGATGAAAAAAGAGGACGGCCTGATTGACTGGAACCGGCCGGCGACCACCATCCACAACCTGGCGCGCGGACTCGACCCTTGGCCGGGCGCTTATACTCACCTTGATGGGGAGGTGCTGAAGATCTCTGTGACCCGTGTCGAACAGGAAATCTCCGGCAAACCGGGCGAGATAGTCGCCGCCGACAAGACCGGAGTGCGGGTTGCCTGCGCCGAAGGCGGGCTGGTGATCGACGGTCTGCAGCTGCCGGGCAAGAAGCGGCTGGCGGCTGTCAATTTCTTAAGCGGCAAGCCGCTGTTTACGGGGACAATCCTGAGTTGAAGACTGGGCTGCCAGGCCCGTTGACACTATGTAACAATGTAATCGTTAAAGAGGAAAAGAAAATGAATACGATGCGTACCGTAATGTTGATGACCCTGCTGACTCTGGTGCTGGTCGGCGCCGGTGGTGCCCTAGGTGGCCAAGGCGGCGCTCTTTTTGCGCTGATCATAGCCGGGGTGATGAACCTTGGCAGCTACTGGTTTTCCGATAAGATTGTGGTCAAGATGTACCGTGGTCAGGAAGTGCAGAGTGGCCCCCTTTTTGATGTGGTTACCGAACTCTGCCAGCAGAACAGCCTGACCATGCCGAAAGTCTATGTTCTGCCGCAGCAGACGCCGAACGCTTTTGCTACCGGACGCAACCCGGAGCACGCGGTGGTTGCCGCCACCCAGGGGATCATGCAGGTGCTCTCCCGTGATGAGCTCAAGGGGGTAATGGCGCACGAGCTGGCGCATGTGCAGAACCGCGACATCCTGATCGGTTCGATCGCTGCGACCATCGCCGGGGCGATCAGCTATCTGGCACACATGGCCCAGTGGGCGATGATTTTCGGCGGTGGCAATGATGAAGACGATAACCCGGTGGCGATGATTGCGCTGATGATTCTCGGCCCGATCGCCGCCATGCTGGTGCAGATGGCGATCTCCCGTTCCCGTGAGTACGGGGCCGACGCGACCGGCGCCAAGTTCTGCGGCAATCCCCATTCGTTGGCCAGTGCCTTACGCAAGCTGGAGATGTCGAACAAGCAGATGCCGATGCAACAGGTCAACGAGGCGACGGCGCACATGTTTATCGTCAGTCCGCTGAGCGGCAGCAAGCTGGCTGGTCTGTTCTCCACCCATCCGCCGATGGAAGAGCGGATTCGTCGTCTGGAAGGGATGCACGTTTAATTGACATCTCGACCTGATGACAGTCCTCGGCGGGCCGCTTACGAAATTCTGCAACGGGTTGACGAAGGTGCGTTCGCCGATCTGGTTCTTGATACGGTTTTGCAGCGATCCCGGCTAGAAGGCCGGGATCGTGGTTTAGTGACCGAGTTGGTTTACGGCGTACTGCGGCTGCGTGGCCGGCTCGACTTTGCTCTGGAGCAGTTCTGCAAGCAGCCGTTGGGGCGTCTGCAACCTGAGGTGCTGCGCCTGCTGCGGCTAGGCGCCTACCAGTTACTGGAACTCGATCGGGTGCCGGCACATGCCGCGGTCGGAACAACGGTTGAACTGGCCCGCGAGCTTGGCCTGCCGCAGGCGACCGGTTTTATCAACGGTGTACTGCGGGCTCTGGAGCGAGGCAGGGCGCAGATCGACTGGCCTCCGCCGGAGAATATCCGCCGCTACTTGCAGCATGTCTGCAGTATGCCGGTCTGGCTGACCAAGGAATTGATGCGACTTCTGCCAAATGCCGAAGCGCGCGCCTTTGGCGAAGCGCTGGCGAAGCCGGCTCCATACAGTCTGCGGGTCAACCGTCTGAAAACCGACCGGCAACATTTTCTCCAGCAGCTGCTCGAAGCGGGCCACCAGGCCCGTGCCTGTCGTTATGCCCCTGATGGTGTCATCATAGAAAAACGTGGCGATGGTCGCCTGCCGGGCGATGCCGAAGGTTTGTATCAGGTTCAGGATCAGGCGAGCATGCTGATCGGCTACCTGCTCAATGTGCGACCGGGACAGAAGATTCTCGACTGTTGTGCGGCACCGGGAGGGAAAACCACCCACCTCGCGGCGTTGTCTGAAAACCGGGCCGAGATTGTCGCATTGGAAAAGTACCCGCAGCGGGTCGAATTGATCGAGCGGGGCGCCGCGCGGTTGGGCTGTTTGAGGATTAGCGCGAAAGAGTGGGATCTGGGCGAGCCGCCGCTGTTCCTCGAAGAGCAGAGCTTTGACCGGATCCTGCTTGATGCGCCCTGCAGCGGGCTTGGCGTGCTGCGCCGTAACCCGGAGAGTCGTTGGAGTAAATCGGCGGTTAATATCCGTGAGCTGGCTGAGCTACAGCGAGAGATCCTCTTTCATGTCGCCCCGCTAGTGAAACCGAACGGCAAGCTGCTCTACTCGCTGTGCAGTTTTTCGAAAGCGGAAACCGACGACGTGGTCGAGCAGTTTCTTGAAACGCATCCGCAGTTCGAATTGGAAGATCTGCGCGAGGCGAGTCCTGCAGGATGGGCGGAACTGTTCACCGATCGTGGAACTTTGCGCAGTTACCCGCATCAGCATGATGGGATGGACGCTTTTTTCGCTGCCTGTTTTCGGCGGTGCTGTGAATAATTATTAGGGCGCTTAGGCGTCCGGTGAACGGAGTTGTTTGATGATCAAGATTGCCCCCTCAATCCTTTCCGCCGATTTCGCCCAGCTGGGCGATGAAATCAGAGCGATCGACGCTGGTGGTGCCGATTACGTCCACGTCGATGTCATGGATGGCCATTTTGTGCCGAATATCACCATCGGGCCGCTCATTGTCGACGCCATCCGCCCGCTGACTGAGCTGCCGCTCGATGTCCATCTGATGATCGAGAATCCCGATTTGTATATTCCAGAATTCGCCAAAGCAGGGGCTGATATCATTGTTGTCCATGCCGAGGCAGCTACCCATCTGCACCGTAGCGTGCAGCTGATCAAGTCGCTTGGCAAAAAGGCCGGGGTTTCGCTTAATCCAGCGACGCCGTTGTCGGCGCTGGAAATGATTCTTCCCGATATCGATTTGGCGCTATTGATGACTGTCAATCCCGGTTTTGGCGGTCAGTCGTTTATTGATACCTGCTTACCGAAGATCAGTGCCTTGCGAAAGATGATCGATGAATTGGGCAAGCCGGTCGAGCTGGAGGTTGATGGTGGGGTCAAGGTCGATAATGTAGCACCTATTGCGGCGGCCGGAGCCGATGTGTTTGTCGCCGGGAGTGCCGTGTTCGGCAGCGCCGATTACGCAGCGACCATCGCCCAGCTAAAGCAGAACGGTCAAAAGGGGCAGGGTTGATGTCACCGCTGGGGCGTATTGCCGATCATCTGGCCAGCTTCCCGGCCAGGCCGATGGCGCGAGGAGAGCTGCGCTCTGCAGCGGTGTTGGTTCCTTTGTTTCTGCGCAACGATGAGCCCTGGGTGCTGTTTACACGCCGCACCGAACTGTTGAAGAAACATAGTGGCGAGATTTCCTTTCCCGGTGGTGGAGCGGAAGCGCAGGATGTCGATTTCTGGCAGACGGCTCTGCGAGAGACCGAGGAGGAAATGGGGATTCGCGCGTCCGATGTGACCCGGCTTGGGCGTTTGGACGATGTCTACTCTGTCCATGGTTTTAGGGTCCGGGTTTGTGTCGGTAGTTATGACGATCCCTATCCCTATAAGGTGGACCGGAATGAAATCGCCGAGGTGATCGAGTTGCCGCTTGAGCGCTTGCGCGATCCGGGAATCTATCAACAAGAGGATTGGCGCCACAAAGGGCGAACCTTTCCGGTCGATTTCTATCGGCTCGACGGCCACACCATCTGGGGGATGACGGCTGCGATTCTTAAGCAGTTTATGGAACGGGCCGGACTCGTGTCTGCGGAGCTGTCGGCTTAACGATGAGCTCACGCCAAGAGTGGATCAAGTCCGCCTTGCTCGTCGAGAGCAAATAGGTCGTCGCAACCGCCGATATGGAAGCGGCCGATGAAAATCTGCGGGACGGTGGCGCGGCCAGAGCGATGGCGCATTTCTTCTTCAAGACTATTGTCCTCGCTGATGTCGATGAGGGTGAAATTAACGCCTTTGATTTTCAGAAGTTCGATAGCGCGCTTACAAAAAGGGCAATAGCTCTTGCTGTATACATGAATGTCTTGCATGGTGGTGCTCCTACTTAACCTTAATAACCAAAATTCGGCATGGGAAAGGCGGCCGAAGGTCAGACAGTTTAGCCGATATTTACCCGGGTGCAAGCGGATTTGGCGAGAAGAAAAATTAATTTTTATTGCTCCCTGAGTTGTTTAGGATGGTAATTTGCCCGGATAAGGAGAATTGTTTCGATGCGTTTGCTTTGTTCGCTTTTGGGGACGCTTTTTTTTGTTGTCGCGTGCGCTGGATCTTTCGACGCTGGAAAGGACATGACCGCTTTTGGAGATCGATTTAGCGAAGCGATGCGGTGGCAGGATTACCTTGGTGCTGCCAACTTCTTGCATGATGATGTGCGTAATGATTTTCTCGATCAGTTCCAGCAAGATGATGATTTGAGGGTGGTTGACAGCCGGATAGTCAGCATAGATCTGAACGCAGAAATCAAGGTCGCGTCAGCCGATTTTCGTTTGGAATTCTACCGGTTGCCGTCGATGCGAGTCAAGAAGTGGCAGTGGTCGCAAGAGTGGCAACTGCAACAGCAAAAGGGCTTTAAGTCGCCAGTTTGGCTGATTGTCAACCCACCACCTCCACTACCTTGAAAGCAGTGGTTCTATGCAGTGCTTTTATCGCTAACAAATTGTTTTTGCTTGAATTTAAGGCTGTTTTCACACTTACGTTAAGTTGAAAAATAGCCTTGATTTAAGACCACCGTTTGTGGTATCTACCTGCATACTGTATACGATTTAAAGGCATAAAAACAGCCAGAACATCGGTTGATTCCCCCCGTTTTGGGGTTCACGACCTTCCTCTTTGGGGAAGGTCGAAGCAGGTCATAGGAGGCCGGTTTGTCACAGGTTACTTTTTCCAGCTGGGGAAGACAGGTTGTCGATAATCGGCAGGGTGGCGATGCGGAAGTCGAAGTTGCCAAGAAGAAATTGCCGATTACATTTGGCGGTGAAAAAGAGATTGCCGCATTTATGGGTTGGGATGGACTGATCCTGAAAGATCCTAACGTCGATGTGGTGGCGATGGCTGCCGAATATGCCAAGCGGGTGCAGGAAGATTACTGCTGCGCCAAGTGCTCGCCCGGTAAAAAAGGCACTCGGGTTATGCAGGACACTCTGTCCAAGATCGTTGCCGGCAACGGCAGTGAGCAGGACCTTGATACCCTGCTGAATATTGCCGAGCTGATGAAGAACTGCAAGTGCACCCTCTGTCAGACTTCAGGCATTCCGGTTGCGGATACCGTCAAGCATTTCCGCTCCGAGTACCTTGACTACATCAACGGCAACAAGAAAGAGAGGAAGGCGGTTGAGTACAAGGTAAAGATGACCGCACCCTGTCAGGACAAGTGTCCGGCACATATCGATATCCCTTCTTACATTGAGGCGATCAAGGATCGTCGCTACGATGAGTCACTTTCCATCATCCGCGAAAGCATGCCTCTGCCAGCGGTTTGTGGCCGGGTTTGTCCACACCCCTGCGAGACCGCATGTCGCCGCGCCAACGTTGATGACTCGGTCAATATCATGGTACTCAAGCGGACCGCTTCCGACTACGAGTGGATGCACAATCATCAACCGCCGATGCAGCCGAAGCCCAAGAAGGACAAAAAAATTGCCATTGTAGGTGCCGGCCCGGCCGGCTTGGCCGCTGCCTATTACCTGGCGCTGGAAGGCTACCCCTGCACTATTTATGAAACCCTGCCAGAGGGTTTCGGCGGTGGTATGATCGCCGTCGGTATCCCGGCTTACCGGATGCCGCGCCATTTGTTGCAGCGCGATATCGACATCATCAGCTCGATGGGCGTTGAAATTATCTACGATACCAAGGTCGGCGTTGATATCAGCCTGTTAGAGCTGAAAGAAAAGTTTGATGCCGTGTTGGTCGCTCCGGGTGCTCATAAGTCGAAACCGGCAGGGATTGAAGGGGAGGACAAGGGCTACAATGGTTTTCTTGCCGGTGGTATTGAGTTCCTGCGTGAAGCTTACATGGGCAAGCCGACCGGTATGGGGAAGAAAGTCTGTGTCGTAGGTGGTGGTAACACTGCCATCGACTGTGTTCGGGTGGCCCTGCGCGAAGGTGCAGAAGTTTCAACCCTGCTTTATCGCCGGACCCGGAAAGAGATGCCGGCGGACGTCTGGGAAGTCGATGGTGCTGACGAGGAAGGCGTACAGTTTGAGTTCTTGGTTCTGCCGAAGAAAATCATTGTCGATGACAAGCGTCAGGTCTCCGGCGTCGAGTGTGTTCGTATGGAACTGGGTGAGCCGGATGATTCCGGGCGTCGTCGGCCACAGCCGGTTGAAGGCAGCGAGTTCATAGTTGAGTGTGATACCCTGATCCCGGCCATCGGTCAGGATCCAGATCTCTCCTTCATTGCCGAGGAAACCGGGATCGGTATCACCCGCTGGAACACCGTGGTTACCAAGTTCGTACCGCTCAAGAGTGAGGCGGGGCGTGATCTAAATGACGACATGGGTAACCCGCTTTCCCGCGTATTGATCACCGATATGGATGGGGTGTTCGCCTCTGGTGACGCCGAGATCGGTCCGCTGACCGTAGTCGCCTGTGTCGGCAACGCTCACCGCGCCGCCAAGGTGATCCAGCGTTACCTGGAAGAGGGTGAAGCCTACCTGACCGACGATGATTTCCACGAGGATATTCTCAGCCATTTAGGCGTTTATGATAAGAACGAAGAGGTTCCTTGGCTCGATGCCGTACAGCGCTTCAACCAGCATGAGATTCATGGCAAGGAGCGGGCCAGTAAAGGGAATTATCAAGAAGTCGAACTTGGCTTCAATGATTCTGAAGCGGTCAAGGAGGCAGAACGCTGCCTGCGTTGTTACCGCGTTTCGATGATTGCCGTTTAACAGCTTAATTTGAACATACAGACTGCACCGTTCTTTAGAGCGGTGCAGTCGACATTCGAGGTGAATATAATATGGTCAGCCTTACGATTGACGGTAAGTCGGTAAGTGTCCCCAAGGAAACCACCATCCTTGAGGCGGCACGGCAACTGGATATCCATATCCCGACGCTCTGCTGGTTGCAGAAGGTCTCACCGACCGGTGCATGCCGGATTTGTGCCGTTGAGGTTGAGGGGGTCGATCGGACGATGACCGCCTGCAACACGTCGGTCAAAGAGGGGATCAAGGTCATCACCCAGTCGGAAAAACTGACCCAGATTCGCAAGCAGATCATGGAGTTGATTCTGGTCAACCACCCGCTCGATTGCCCGGTCTGCGATGCCGGCGGCGAGTGTGACCTGCAGAACACCTGTTACGAGCTGGGGGTGAATCGCCAGACCTTTGCTGCGGAAGATGTCAACCCGGAGACGATTGATGGCTGGCCACTAATCCAGCAGGTTCCGGCGCGCTGCGTGATGTGCGAAAAGTGTGTCAAGGTTTGCCACGAGGTCGTTGGTGCCGATTCGCTGTTCGTTAACGATAAGGGCGACAAGGCCTATATCGACAAGAATCTCGACAAATGCATCTTCTGTGGCAACTGCGTGTCGGTCTGCCCTACCGGGACGATGATTTCCAAGCCGTTCAAGTTCAAGGCGCGCCCTTGGGCTCTGCGCAAAGTGCCTTCTGTCTGCACCTACTGCCCGAGCCAGTGCCAAATCGATATCAATGTTCAAGGGAATGAAATTTTCCGCGTCACCTCGGACGACGAGGGCACTACCAACAAGGGTAACCTCTGTATCGGTGGTTTCTTCGGTTATGGTTATGTCAACAATCCGTTGCGCCTGACTGCTCCTACTGTTGGAAACATTCCGGCAACCTGGGATCGTGCAATGGAGGCTCTGGTCAGCGAAATCGAGAAGATCAAAGAAGAGAGCGGAGCTGAGGCTATTGCCGGCTTGGCGTCGCCGCGCCTGACCAACGAAGAGAACTACCTGTTCCAGAAGCTGTTCCGGGCTGCGATCGGCAGCAATAATATCGATTCCGAGGCCCGATATGGTGCGCTCCGGGCACTTCGGGCGCTCGATAAGGGGCTGAAGCTGCGGGGATCCAGCAACCTGCTTTCCGCCATCGGTGAAGCCGATGCGGTGCTAGTGTTTGGCGCTGATCCGTCCGCTGAAGCCCCGGCCGTTGACTGGCAGATTCAGGAAGCAATCCGGGTAAGAGATGGCAAGCTGATTGTGGCCAATATGCGCGACATCCATCTGACCCAGTTCGCTAACAGCCAGCTGACCTATAAGCCGGGAAGCGAGATTGCCTTAGTCAACGGAATCAGTCGTTTATTGGTGGACCGCGGCTTGATCGACGAGGACTACCTGAACAGCATGGTTGCCAATCTTGATGAGTTGAAAGACCAACTGGCTGCGGTCAAAGTTGACGAGGCAGCTACCGCAGCCGGCCTGACTCGCGCCGAGTTGGAAGCTGCAGCCGATATCATCGGCAAGGCGGACAACGTGGTAGTCATTTTCGGTGGCGACATCACCAAGTCTGAACTGGGTACCGCCAAGTCAGCTGCCATTGCCAACCTGGCCATTCTAAGCGGTGCTCTGCGCAAGCAGGGCGGACTGTTCCCGCTTGATGAAAAAGGGAATATGCAAGGCCTGCTCGATATGGGGGTTTACCCAGAGTCGCTGCCCGGCTACCAGGATTATGAAGAAAATCGTGATAAGTTTGCCCGCGCCTGGGGTACCAAACTGCCAAGTGGCGGTCTGGACGCCGAGGGGATCTTGCAAGGGATCGAGGCGGGTAAAATACGCTTCCTTTACTTGGCGGCGGTTAATCCGCAAACCTTCCCGAACAGCGGTCGCTGGATGAAGGCGCTGGAGAAGGTCGAGGTACTCGTAGCCCAAGACATCCTGCCGACGGTGGTAACTAAACTTGCCAAAATCGTTTTGCCTGGTACCTCCTTCGCGGAAAAATCAGGTAGCGTGACCTCTCTCGATCAGCGTGTTCGGTCTCTTGAGCAAGCGATCCGTCCGATTGGAGAAGCGCGTGAAGATTGGGGCATCTTCGCCGAGCTTTACGGGCGACTGACCAAGCAACCGGTCACCTTCAGCCGAGCTAGCATTCTGACTGAACTAAGCAGTCTGACTTCGCTGTACGGGGATATCTGCTTCACCGGAGAAGATCGTCATCGTCCTTGCCTGAAGCAACCTTACAGGCCGGCTGAAAAGAGCATGAATTATCAGCTGGTGACGGTCAGCGATGGGGCTGAAGGGCTGCAACTGCTCAGCGGAAAATCGATGCGTCATTTCGGTACTACCTCGACTTGGGCAGCCGCACAGCTAGAGGTCGAGCCTGAGGGCCTGATTCAGATCAACGCAGCCGATGCTGACAGCGCAGGCGTCAAAGATGGCGATAAAGTGAAGCTGAGCAGTTCTATTGGTTCGACGGTTGGGAAAGTGAAGGTGACGAGTGCAGTGCCGGAGGGACTGTTGTTTGCGCCGAACAACTTTATCGAACTAGGAATCAGCCAACTGCTGACTGACGGTAGTAATCGGACGGCAGTTCAGATCACTAAGGCTTAAATTTTTGGTGAAATTAAATACCTTACTTAACGCCCCGCTTGTCGGGGCGTTTTTTTTCAGTTGACGAAAAGGGTGTGAATTATGGCAACAGAGATTTGGAACTATCAGGATAAGATTGAATTCAGTAAGGAAAAAGCGAATAAAGTGCAGCTGGGTGAGACGGCAAACAGCCGCTCGACCCTCTGGTGCTTGTTGCCAGGGCAACATATCCATCCCCATGTGCATGCAGGAGATCACATCTGGGTCGTTCTCGAAGGCGAGGGGGAATTTTTGCAGGAAGGACTGGAACCGACTTCAATTAGCGCGGGAGCAGTTCTTTTGGCACCGGCTGGGGATTCCCACGGAGTAAACAATAGTGGCAGTCAGGGACTGGTTTTTGTCAGTATATCGGCTGGCTGAATTTCAGCGGTTGCGCTTGAGCTGATATTTGCGAACAGCTCCATTGTGCTCTTTAAGGGTCTTGGAGAAATAGTGGCTGCCGTCCCCACGCGCAACGAAATACAGGTATTCGCTTTTCGCCGGCTCTGCGGCTGCATTTAGCGCAGCTTTGCCCGGGTTGGCGATCGGGCCGGGTGGCAGCCCCTTTATCATATAGGTGTTGTAAGGAGTTGGTGTTTTCAGGTGGTTTCGCGTCAGGTTGCCATCAAAATTTTTAATTCCGTAGATAACTGTCGGATCGGTCTGCAGGGGAATCCCACGCCGTAGGCGGTTGTGGAAGACAGATGAAATCAAAGGCATTTCTTTCACCAGACCGGTTTCCTTTTCGATAATTGATGCCAAGGTGACCAGTTGGTGGCGGTTGAGGTTCAGCTGTTTCGCTTTTTTTAACAGGGCAGGGTCTAGCTGGTTGTGAAACTGTTCGACCAGCATTCTCAAAAGTTGGGCTTCATCGATCCCTGGGGTAAACAGATAGGTTTCCGGGTACAGGTACCCTTCCAGGTTCGGCACATCAAGCTTCAGGGACTTGATGAATTCAGGATCGTTGGCCAACTTCTCTAACTTGTTCTTGTTGCCGAATCCCGCTTGCGCGATTCGGTCAATAACCTGTGCAAGGGTAAATCCCTCCGGAATAGTCAGGCCGACTTTTTTGACGTCGCCTGTGACCAGGCGTAGTAAAATCTCCTCTGACGTAGCAGCTTTGCTGAATCGATAAGTGCCTGACTGAATTTTTCCGCTCTGTTTGCACAGCTTGGCGAGCAGCTTCAAGCCGATTGGGGAGCGCAGAACTCCAAGTTTATGCAGGTCATTGGCGACTTTAGAGAGACTTGTGCCCGGTTTCAGCTGATAATCGATATTTTCCTCAGGGGCGAGAGGGGACCAGATCTGCTGATAAAGATATGCGGCGCTGATCGCAAGCCCGGTCAGGGTCAATAAAACTGTGGCGATAAGCCATTTTCGCATCAAATAACCTTACAGGCTGAACTTGTTCTCAGCCCCTGCCAACAAGCGGTCGATATTTTCCTTATGGCGATAGATCACCAAGGCCGCTATACAGAATGTTACGAAAAAAATCATCATCGAGCGTTCTAAAGCCAAAACCAGGTAGGGAATAACTCCAGCACAGGTAATTGAGGCTAAAGAAATATATCGCCACTTGCCGAGCACTACAAGGAACAGGGAAAGAACCAATAACACAGAACCTGGTGAGATAATCAGCATCACGCCGAGCGCGGTTGCGACTCCTTTGCCACCTTTGAAGCCGAGATAAACTGGGTAGCAGTGCCCGACCAGGGCGAACAGACCGACCACGGCCAACTGGGTACCGTGGAAGCCAAAAATCAGGGCGATCAGAAGCGGGAGAATCCCCTTTAAGCAATCGCCGGCCAAGGTCAATAGCCCCATTTTGCGTCCGGCAGTGCGATAGACGTTGGTTGCGCCGATGTTGCCACTGCCGATAGTGCGAATATCTTCTTCACCGGTCAGTTTGGTCAGAATAACGCCGGTAGGGATCGCGCCAATTAAATAAGCAAGAACGAGTAGAAAGAAAAATCCCATGGTAATTCTCCTCCATTGCTCAAAATAAAAACGGCCACAGGGGCCGCTTGCCATAAAAAACGAAGCGGTGGTTGGTAGGCTTTGCCCCCTAGCACGAAGTAAACAAGTATCCGCTGGTTCGTGCCTTGGGACTGCACACATTTATAAATAACCGACTTTTTTTACCATTGACCGGCGAATAAAAGCAAGAAACAAGAAAGAGTAATGGTTAAGGTCCCAAAAAAGAGCGGCTTTAGGGGGTAAAAGGATGCTATGGCAGAAACAGAAAGGTTACTTAGATAGAGACGATCTGCCAAAGGTTGATTCCTTGCTGAAAGAATTTTCTTGCTGCGGAAGAAGCACTATTATTCATTTATGCTTGTATTTATGGTCGGTTAACTAATGCGCTTAGTCTTATAAAGACAGGATCGGGACTGTATAAGATGGGGGGACTCTGTTATGATTTCATAATTTTTATGGCTCTAGACTAGCAGAAACTCTCTGGTTGTCTAGAGCCTTTTTATTTGTGAAATGACCTCACAACTGTCCGGTTAATAGTTGAATAAGTTCAACTGGTTATTGTCAGGGAGGTGTTGGATTTGCTTGAGAGCGTCAGCAACCAGTGATGAAATGGGCTTTTTCTCAAACAAGTTGACCTCCAGAATCTGTAAAAAAGTGTAGAGCGGGCATGGAATGCTGAGCTTTTTCTTGGCGATCACCACCAACAGATAAATGCTCAGCGCAATCCATATTTGACTCTTCACAGCGTTGATCGATGTGCCGTAAAACGATTTGATTCGCAAGTGTCCTTTGACCCATTTGAAGAACAGCTCCACCTGCCAGCGCTGCTTGTAGATTTCGGCAACGGTCGGCGCAGGGATGGCGAAGTTGTTGGTC
>NZ_QKAP01000114.1 GCF_003247215.1 Malonomonas rubra
AGAAGTGCGGCGACATGCTTGTCGCGCATGAATAGCTCTTTTAGGTCATCCATTACCAGAGTCCACATCCAGTCGTTAGCCTGCAGTTGCCTCTTGGTATCGAATTCGCCAGTTTGCTGCATTTGAGCTTTGAAATTGAGAACCGTCTTCCAGAACTCTTCAATCCCCTGGTTGTGCAGGGCGCTGCAGAGCATCGCTGGGACAATCCAAGTCCGGCTCTTCGGCTTGAAAAGGTGCAGGGCGTTTTCGTATTGCTGGCGGGCCAGTTCCGCCTTCGGGCGGTTGTCCCCTTCGGCCTTGTTGACCAGGATCGCGTCGGCGACCTCCATCACCCCTTTTTTGATTCCCTGTAACTCGTCACCGGCATTCGGCAGCTGTAGCAGCAGGAAGAAGTCGACCATCGAGGCCACGGTGACCTCCGATTGGCCGACACCGACAGTCTCGACAATGATCACGTTGTAGCCGGCCGCCTCGCAGAGCAGCATGGTTTCACGGGTTTTGCGCGCCACCCCGCCAAGGGTGTCGCCACTGGGGGATGGTCGGATGAAGGCGTTCTGTTCGCGGGAGAGCTCTTCCATGCGGGTCTTGTCGCCGAGGATCGAGCCTCCGGAGAGCTGCGAGGTCGGGTCGACGGCGAGGATTGCAACCTTGTGCCCTTCTCGGATCAGATACATGCCGAGTGCCTCGATAAAGGTGCTTTTCCCTGCGCCGGGAACTCCAGAGATTCCAATACGGATTGAGTTGCCGGAATCAGGCAGCAGATTGTCGAGCAGTTCCGTCGCAGCGGGCGAGTGGTCCGGATTGCGGCTTTCGATCAAGGTGATCGCTTTGGCAAGGGCGCGGATTTTTCCTGATCTTACCCCTCTAGCGATGGTGGTGACGTTCTTCAAGAATTTCCCTGTCAATTAAAGCTGAAGGGCGGACCAGTAAGGCCCGCCCTTGAGTGTTGACGTATCTATCTATTTAACTACTTTCCCTCAATCGCATCAAGAGTCTGGCTGGCCGAAACGGTGATTGGGGTGCCAGGGCCAAAGATCTTGGCGGCACCTGCCGCGTAGAGAGCGTCATAGTCCTGGCGCGGGATGACGCCGCCGCAGACCACCGCGATGTCCTCGGCGTCAAGTTTTTTCAGCTCCTCGACCAGTTGTGGTACCAGCGTTTTATGTCCTGCTGCCAGCGAGGAGACGCCGACTACGTGGACATCGTTCTCGACCGCCATCTTGGCCGCTTCTTCCGGGGTCTGGAACAGCGGGCCGACATCGACATCGAAACCGGCATCCGCGTAGGCAGAAGCGACTACCTTGGCGCCGCGGTCGTGACCGTCCTGACCCATCTTGGCGATCAGGATACGGGGACGACGTCCTTCTTGGGCGGCGAAGGCATCGACGCGTTTTTTCAATTCGGCAAAGTCTTTATCTTCATCCACGATAGATCCATAAGCTCCTGAGACCAGCTTAATTTCGGCCTTGTGGCGGCCGAAGACCTTTTCCATTGCGTCTGAAATTTCGCCGATCGAGGCACGCAGGCGGGCCGCCTTGACGCTCAGGTCGAGCAGGTTGCCTGTGCCACTTTGACAGGCGGCGGTGATGGCGTCAAGTGCTTGCTGGCAGGCCACCTCGTCGCGTTCAGCGCGCATCTTTTCGAGACGAGCGATTTGTGACTTGCGGACCGCTGTGTTGTCGACATCGAGAACCTCTATCGGATCTTCTTTGGCCAGCTTGTATTTGTTGACACCGACAATGACGTCGCGGCCGGAATCGATGGCGGCCTGTTTCTTGGCAGCCGATTCCTCGATGCGCAGCTTCGGCATCCCTGACTCAATCGCCTTGGTCATGCCGCCCAGTTCTTCTATTTCGTCGAGGATTTTCTGGGCTTCTTCGATCAGCGAGCTGGTCAGCGACTCGACATAGTAGGAACCGCCTAGTGGATCGACCACGTTGCAGATGCCGGACTCCTCTTGAATTACCAACTGGGTGTTGCGGGCGATGCGGGCAGATTGGTCGGTCGGCAGGGCGATCGCTTCATCCAGTGCGTTAGTGTGCAGCGATTGGGTGCCGCCGAGCACCGCGGCCAGCGCCTCAAGGGTGGTGCGGATGACATTGTTGTACGGATCCTGTTCTGTCAGCGACCAGCCGGAAGTCTGGCAGTGGGTGCGTAGCATCGACGACTTGGGGTTCTTCGGGGAGAACTGGCTCATAAGTTTTGCCCACAGGAAGCGTGCGGCGCGCAACTTAGATGCTTCCATAAAGAAGTTCATGCCGATGCCGAAAAAGAAGGAGAGCCGAGGCGCAAAGGAATCGACATCCAGCCCTTTAGCAATGGCCGTTTTTACGTATTCGATGCCGTCGCTGAGGGTGAAGGCCAGCTCAAGAGCAGCGTTGGCGCCTGCTTCCTGGATGTGATAGCCGGAGATCGAGATTGAGTTGAATTTCGGCATATTCTGGCTGGTATACTCGATGATGTCGCCGATGATGCGCATCGATGGCTCCGGCGGGTAGATGTAGGTGTTACGGACCATGAACTCCTTGAGAATATCATTTTGGATGGTCCCGGCCAGCTTTTCCTGGGGAATCCCCTGCTCCTCAGCAGCAACGATGTAGTTAGCCATGATCGGCATGACTGCACCGTTCATGGTCATGGAAACCGAGACCTTGTCGAGAGGGATCTCGTCGAAGAGTATTTTCATGTCCTCGACTGAATCGATTGCTACCCCGGCCTTGCCGACATCGCCGACGACGCGCGGGTGATCGGAGTCGTAGCCGCGGTGGGTGGCCAGGTCGAAGGCGACCGAGAGCCCCTGCTGACCGGCGGCCAGGTTGCGCTTGTAGAAAGCGTTCGATTCTTCGGCGGTGGAGAAGCCGGCGTACTGGCGCACGGTCCAGGGGCGGCCGGCGTACATGGTTGCCATCGGCCCGCGGACAAACGGGGCGAGACCCGGCATGGTGTCGGCGGTCTCCATTCCATCAGTGTCGGCCGCAGTGTAAAGAGGCTTGACGGTGATCCCTTCCGGGGTCTCCCATTTGAAGTTGGAGAGATCTTCCGTCTTCTTCTCTTTTTTCGCTTGGGATTCCCAGTCGGCGATGGTTTTCTTTTCGAACGAACTCATACGTTTGTCCCTTCTCTCTGTCTCAAAATGACTGCATGAATTGCCATATATGATTGAATATGAAACTGCTTCTGAGGAGGTGTTAGCGGGTGACCACAGCTAGAACCTGTACTGTGGCTCCCTCTTTGGACAGCAGGCGGTGTTTGACGGTGGAGTCGAAGTAGGCTGCGTCACCTGCTTCTAACACGAAACGCTCCTCATCCAGGATCAGTTCGGCCTGGCCGTCGAGAATCAGTAAAAACTCCTCCCCTTCGTGGTTGTAGAGAGTCTCTTCTTGGGCACGCTCATTGACGGTGAGCAAAAAAGGCTCCATTTTCTTGTTCTTCTTGCGGTAGGAGAGGGTTTCATAGGTGTAGCCGTGTCCGGTACCGTCTTTGGAGATGACTCGGCTGACCACCCGGCGTTCATCCTTGCGCACGATCTCGTAGCGGGTGGCCCCTTCCCCCTCTTCGAAGAAAAAGCTCATTTTGACGTCGAAAAAACGGGCTATTTTAGAAAGAGTTGCGATCGGTGGAGAGACGTTGTTATTCTCAATCTGCGAGATCAGCGCCGGAGAAAAACCTGTTTCGGTTGCAACATCCTGCAGGGTCAATTTTCTTTCCTTGCGCAGGGTTTTTATTTTTTTGCCGATATCGAATTCCATTGTATTTATATGCCGTGAAAAATAGAAAGGGGTTTTATATCCTGTCCCGTATAGCGGACGTGGTAGAAAATGTCAATATCAATATTTACTGGTGGTAAAACCATTTAGCGAAAATTAACATGTTTCACCATCCTTACAAATTCTGTTCAACTATTTAGTTTTTCAAGGTTTAATTTTTGTTTAGCGGACAAACTTGGAGTTGGTTTCTATTTAGCTCTTTTAGGCTCCCTTAACAGAAGAAAAGGTTGAAAATATTTCTTGCCTCGCCTGTTCTTGCTCAGTTTTTGCTATTTGCTCTGCTCCTGTGCCGGACCTGCTGGAACTTTCTTGCCATCGCATACCCTTCTTGCGTTTGCAGATAATTGATATTCTGTAATCCCGTTCCAGACCGTTAGGGTCCCGCAAGAGGTTTCGACCAATCTTTTCGATCTGTTTGCCGATCGGCTTAATCTGAAGGGGGAGCAACTGGGGGTCGAATTTAACATTTTAAAGCAGGGGTTAGCTGAAATTTATCTCGCATAGTTGTCGGATATAAGCTATTTGCGCGGCGAACTTTTGCGTATGTCGAAGAGGTCGGCAGTACCAGGGCCGACATCAAGTCCCGCAGCCGCATTAGGCCCTACCTGCCGAAGCAAGCGGAGCCGGCGCTGCAATTAACTTTTTCCACCGAAATTTTCTTCCAGAACGATTATTCTTCCTTGGCCAACGAAAGGCGGAAATTGGCTGAACAGGTCGCTGAAAAGCTAGCTGACTAGCTTCTAGCCGTCCTTGCATGCAGCAGGTAAATATTGTCTCGGTTTTTTATTAAAAAATGACTTGACAATAATCATTGGCCGATTATTATTGTTTTTCGCTGTTAGCACTCCCTCTAGCCGAGTGCTAACAGGCTGAGCTGAGGCAGGCACTGCTTAGATTGACCGGAGCGGCGACTTGTCTCTTTGTGTCTTCTGCATAAACCGCAATGGCCGAATCGGCCCAAGTATTGATTGTAGAGAAAGGAGATCCAACAATGAACATCAGACCATTGCAGGACCGCATTATCGTTGAGCGCGTCGAAGAAGAGACCACCACTGCTGGTGGCATCATTATTCCGGACACCGTTTCCAAGGAAAAACCGCAGGAAGGCAAGGTTGTCGCTGCAGGTAAAGGCAAAGTGACCCCGGAAGGTAAGGTGCTGCCGCTGGATGTCAAAGAAGGCGACCGGGTTCTGTTCGGCAAGTACGCTGGCAGCGAGATCAAGATTGACGGGAAAGAATATCTGATCATGCGTGAAGACGATATTCTCGGCGTTGTCGAATAATTAAGAATAAATATTTTACGGAGGATATAAGTATCATGGCAAAAGAGATCAAATTTTCTCAAGACGCACGTGCACTGATTCTCGACGGCGTTAACGCGCTGGCAGATGCGGTCAAGGTTACTCTCGGTCCCAAGGGTCGTAACGTTGTTATAGACAAGTCGTTCGGAGCTCCTCTGATCACCAAGGACGGTGTCACCGTGGCTAAGGAAATCGAGCTGGAAAACAGCTTCGAGAACATGGGCGCCCAACTGGTCAAAGAAGTTGCTTCCAAGACTTCTGACGTTGCCGGTGATGGTACTACTACTGCGACCGTACTTGCTCAGTCGATCTATCAGGAAGGCGTCAAGCTGGTGACTGCCGGTCACAACCCGATGGAAATCAAGCGTGGTATCGACAAAGCTGTTACCGTCGGTGTCGAAGCTCTGCAGAAGCTCTCCAAGCCGGTCAAGGACCACAAGGAGATCGCTCAGGTAGGTACCATCTCGGCCAACAGCGACGAGACCATCGGCAACATCCTTGCTGAAGCAATGGAAAAGGTTGGCAAAGAAGGCGTCATCACCGTCGAGGAAGCTAAGGCGATGGAAACCAGCCTCGAGACCGTAGAAGGTATGCAGTTCGATCGTGGCTACCTCTCACCGTACTTCGTCTCCGATACCGAGCGCATGGAATCGGTCATGGAAGATGCGCTGATCCTGATCTACGATAAGAAGATCAGCACCATGAAGGACCTGTTGCCGGTTCTCGAGCCGGTCGCTAAACAGGGTCGTCCCCTGATGATCATTGCTGAAGATGTCGATGGCGAAGCGCTGGCTACCTTGGTGGTCAACAAGCTGCGCGGTACCATCAACGTATGCGCCGTTAAGGCACCTGGCTTCGGTGATCGTCGTAAGGCGATGCTGGAAGATGTCGCTATCCTCACTGGTGGCCAAGTGATCTCTGAAGAGGTTGGTTTCAAGCTGGAGAACGCAACCATCGACATGCTCGGTACCGCAAAGCGGATCGTGGTCGACAAGGACAACACCACCATCGTTGATGGCGCAGGCGCTGAAGCTGACATCGAAGGTCGCGTCAAGGTGATCCGTGCTCAGATCGAAGAGACCAGCAGCGACTACGATCGTGAGAAGCTGCAGGAGCGTCTGGCCAAGCTGGTCGGCGGCGTTGCCGTGGTCAAGGTCGGTGCTGCCACCGAGACCGAAATGAAGGAAAAGAAAGCCCGCGTTGAAGACGCACTGCACGCAACCCGTGCTGCTGTTGAGGAAGGTATCGTTCCTGGAGGTGGTGTTGCTCTGCTGCGTATCCTGAAAGATGTTCAGGCTCTGGAGCTGGAAGGCGAGCAGAAATTCGGTCGTGACTTGGTTATCCGTGCTCTGGAAGCTCCTCTACGCCAGATCGCCATCAATGCCGGTCTGGAAGGCGCCATCGTCGCCGACAAGGTTTTCAACGGTGAAGGATCCTTCGGTTTCAACGCTGCGACCGACGAGTACTGCGACATGCTGGAAGCTGGTATCATCGATCCGACCAAGGTGACCCGCAGCGCGCTGCAAAACGCTGCCTCGGTTGCCGGTCTGATGCTGACCACTGAAGCGATGATCGCAGAGAAGAAGAGCGAAGGCGGTGACAGCATGCCAGCAATGCCGGGCGGCATGGGCGGCATGGGCGGCATGGGCGGCATGATGTAAGCCCATCCAACTAGGCTGTAAAGCAAAGCGCCCCGCCGGAATTTCCGGTGGGGCGCTTTTTCGTTTGGGAATCGGTAGCCGTGGAGTAGTTTTCTGTAAAGATTGAAAAGTGGGATAGGATCGTTAAGGTTTAAAGATGTATATGATATTTTGCTCGCGATAACCGCAGGAGGTTTGAAATAGTCTTGGTTGTCAGATTTTTATCGTGGGCTGGAAAAACCATATTTCTACACGTTGAATAGAAAGCTGATCGGTAATTTTTTTGCGCCGATCCTTTTACAGGTCCTCTCCACTCTTCTCCTTTGGCAAGGGAATAACCCTCTTGATCCCATTTCTTCCTCGGCGGAGCAAATCGCATGCCCGCAGGTTGAGCATATCCATACAGCCGATCGATTCTTCGCATTGGTTGCCGTTTCCAGCTTTTTCACTATCTGCTCAATGGTCGGCTTAATTGTTCCTGCGTCATTTGATTGTGTATCCGATCAAGGCATTGAATAGTCAGTTCGCCAAAATGGTAAAGAAAAATGTCGATTTATCCCAGCAGCTTGTAATGAGCAGGGTTGATGAGTTTGCAGAATTGGCTGACAATCACACCGGTTTCTCGCCCGTTTGCAATCGACCATCAGTCCAGTTAGGAGAATGGGGATGGGAACCGAGGTCAGCGCAGAGAAAGTGCTAAACTGCATGAACGATTCGGCAGCAAAGCCCCGCAGCAGGTGGAGATAGTGGAGCTGATCTTCTCCTCAAGCGATTACGTAACGCAGCTGGTCGACAGTATCTCAACCAACACCCAAACCATCACCGACTCGACCTCCGATTGTTTGACCAGCGCCCGGGAGTCATATGCGTTTATTGAATCGTTGAATCAGGACATCGGACGATTGTAGGAGCAGATCAAGGAACATGACGGCACCATCAGGCAGATGGGGAGCGGTCGCTGGATCTCGCGAAGGTCATCAACACGATAAAAGAAATCTCTTTTCAAACCGGTCTTCTATCTTTGGACGTATCGGCTTCGATTCGACTGTTATGTTACTACACTGATCCACAATTACCGGCAAACCTCCCAAAAGGAGGTTTGCCGGTATTTTTGTTTTGCGTAACTGCTGGGCGTCTTTATGATAGGATCATTCCTCGTGAGGCTTCGCGCGGGAGCGGCGATACCATCAGCTCAAACGACTTCTCCTGATTGCTGAACAGTACTTCCAACTCCGCTTCATCTTTCCCCTTGCCATAGGAGGCGAGGATCGCGGCAGCGGTTTGAAGATCCTCCTCTTTTTCTTTCCCGCAGAACAGCCCCAGCGGCCCGCTGAAGTTGCTGCAGCGCAGCTTCAGTTGCTGGTCATTGGCCAGCTCATTGATCCGGTCATTGTCGGCCCGATTGCGGCCGAGAACCAGTTTGGCTGTCGGCGAAATGCGGAACTGCCGGCCGACCTTGAGGAGTTCGACATCGGTCGGAGTCGCCAACGGATCATGTTCAAGCAGGTCACGAAGTTGATTGGAAAAGCCGACTTCGGTCAGCAGGCAGCCGCCGCCACTTGATGGGAAGTCGGGGTAATTCCATTCGATGGCCAGCGCCTGTTGGCGTTTACGGGAACGCCCCTGAATATCGAGCAGTTGTTCCCGATCGACAAGCCCCTTCTCTTCCATCGGGGTAATTGGCAGCAGTTTTGCGCTCAGTGGCCTCAGGACCCGATCGGGATAGCCGGAATGTTTTGCCACCGATCGAAGCGCGTTGGCGTTCTGGCTCATCGGCCGTTGGCCAAGAACTTCGCCGGAAAAGAGAAAATCAAAACCTTCCTGCTCCATAATTTCGCCCGCAAGACGGAACATCATGGCGTGGCAATCGATGCAGGGGTTCATGTTACGGCCGTAGCCGTATTTCGGATTTTTCACCATCTCCAAGTGGATATCGCTGATCTGTTTAACAAGCAATGGGAAGCCGATCTTTTCTGCGGCAGCGATCGCCTTTCCAGCGCCGAAAAAAGGGGTGACAAAGGAAATGCCGGTGACTTCGATCCCCTGGCGCAACAGGGTCATCGCTGCAAGGGTGCTGTCGAGTCCACCCGACATCAGGCCTAATGCTTTGGTCATCAATTTTTCTCCAGAATCTTAGGTTTAATTTCTTCTCTAGCACAGTCGTCAATTTTGCCACAAGTCCATCCATGAGATTTCTTGATAGTGGCAGGCCCTGCAGTAAGATTGAAAATTTTAATCCTTTAGACTGGCAAGGAGTGACAAGATGGCAAAAATTGACACACTTTTCAAGATGATGCAGCAACAGTGGGCCAGTGATCTGCATATTTTGACCGGAGTACCGCCAATCAGCTGAAGTTGGCTGAAGGGGTACGCAAGATGACC
>NZ_QKAP01000088.1 GCF_003247215.1 Malonomonas rubra
TGGCAAGGGCGGGGACAAAGAAGAGTTAGTTTACGAAGTTGCCGACCTGTTCTTCCACGTGCTGGTGTTGCTTGGTTACTACGATATATCACCGGAGGTGGTCTACGCCGAATTACGGCGCCGATTCGGGATGTCGGGAATTGAGGAAAAAGCGAGCCGGTCGAAATAGGGGAAACAAAAGGCTTTTCTGTAAGGGTGGATGACGGAAAGCGTCAATCTTTTTTGACCGGGCCGGCGACTACTCGCCGGCCCGGTTTGATTTAGCTCAAGTAGCGGGCAACTAATTTACCGTTTTCCTGACAGCGAGCCCCGTCTGAGCGTTGCAGGATAACACATTCATTGGGGACGTTGACGTTCAATCCTGCCACTTTGTAGGTCATGCTGCCCCGTTTGAATTCCCTGCCTAGCCAGTCAGAACGCATACCGAATCCTTCCGCATAGAAGCGGAAGTCATTTTCTTCTTTCCGGCTAGCCACAGATTCAGGTCGTTCCGGTAGTGAGAAACGCAGGTTAATGCCGACGCTCTCTGCGTCTTTGTTGAGGGATTCTTTAACAAAATCTAAGCATATCCCGCGTTTTTCGGCTATTTGCGCAATAGCTGTTTCAATTTCCTGTTTCAATTCTTCGCAGAAGCTTTTGGTGAGTGGCTCAAAACGCTGCATAGTAACCTCCTGTTGAAAAATCGATTAAAGACGACCTTGTCTAAAAGAAGTAGGGGATCAGCGTTGAACACCAGACTTCAGGGAAGGTAGAATCCGCGACGGTGCGGAGGTTTGATGGAAAAAATTTTAACCGTTTTTGTGGGAGATTCAAGTATTCAATTGATTTGAAAATGAGCCGATGCCGATTCATCAACCCATTTTGTTTATTCGTCTTGTACTGACTCTCGCGCTTTGGCAAAAGCGTCCAGCTTTTCCATGATCGCGTCATAGGTCGGGTGGGAAATCTTAGGGAGGTTGCCGCCACAGTCGTCGGCGGCTTTTTGAAACCGGTCCTCAATTACTGCTTTCATCTCCTCGAGTTTGTCCGGATCGTTGCCTAGGGCGTTGATAGCGATTTCGACGATCCGGTCGGAGGTATTCTCAATGCCGAAATAGCCATTTTCAGAAATCAGTTCCTGCGCTTCTTCCGGCGTTTAGGTCTGCAGGCCGATGACCTTGCTGCCGGAATAGATCTACAGCGCCGCCTCCTGCTCCTGCAGATTTTTTTATCAACGGCCTGCGGAGTAGATACCGTTCATTCGCGCTTTGAATCATTTAAAAACGGTTTCAGCAGATCAATTGGCAATGGAAACAAAATAGTTGAATTTTTCTCTGTCGCTACTTCAGTAAGGGTCTGCAGGAATCGTAGCTGAAGAGCTCCCGGTTCCGCCGAAATTTGTTTAGCTGCTTGAGCCAAAGCCACAGAGGCTTGCAGCTCACCCTCGGCATGGATTATTTTTGATCTCCTTTCGCGTTCGGCTTCAGCCTGACGGGCTATCGCCCTGGTCATTTCTGCGGGCAAATCGACATGCTTAATCTCAACATTAGCAATTTTGACACCCCAAGGGTCTGTTTGGCGGTCTAGAATTTGCTGTAATTCTTGGTTGATCTTATCCCTTTGGGCAAGCAATTCATCAAGCTCAACCTGTCCGAGGACGCTCCTTAGAGAGGTCTGAGCTAGTTGGCTGGTGGCGTAGAGGTAGTTCTCCACCTCGATCAGCGCTTTTTCAGGGTGAACGACGCGGAAGTAGAGTACCGCGTTGACTTTTACAGAAACGTTATCGCGGGTGATGATGTCCTGGGGGGGGACATCCATGGCAATGGTCCGCAGACTGATCTTTTTCATCTGATCGACGATCGGGATGATGAATTTTAACCCTGGGCCCTTGACGCTTGAAAACCGGCCGAGCCGGAAGACTACCCCCCGCTCGTATTCGAGCAGAATCCGCACCGCGGAAGCGATGATGACAATGAGGAAGGCGATGATAATCACCCAAAAAATATTAACCCCAAGAAAATCGAACATCTGTCACTCCTTTGTTTCTGGTGTGGTTTGAGCTCCTTGGCTCTTCGCTTTGACTTCCAATTCCAGTCCGTTCAGCATGCGCACCACTTCGATTTCGGTACCCGGTTGGAGGATTTCTGTTGCGCGTGCCTGCCAGTATTCGCCATGTACGAAGACACTGCCTCGGCCGTCGATCCATTTTACCACCGTGCCGGTCTCGCCAATCATCCCTTCCTGTCCGGAAACTGCTGGCCGCTTTTGTGTGCGCACCACCATCGAAACGGCAAACAGGAAGAAGCCGGCGCTGGCGATGACGGTGGCAGCGATGACGGCGTGTGAGATCTGCAGGTAAGGTTCGCTACTGTCGATCAGCATCAGCGAGCCGAGGGTCATGGCGATGATGCCGCCGATAGACAGCATGCCATAGGAGGTTACTTTGACCTCCAGAACGAACAGCACGAAGGCGAGCAGAATCAGTAATACGCCGACATAGTTGACCGGGAGGGTTGAGAACGCAAAGAACGCGAGCAGGATGGCGATGGCGCCGATAACGCCGGGCAGGATTACTCCTGGCTGGGAGATTTCGAAGAAGATGCCTAGGATGCCGAGCATCATCAACATGTAGGCGACATTCGGGTTGCTGATGGCATTGAGAATTTGCTGGCGCCAGTTCATCTCTACCTGAAGTTGCACGATGTTGGCGCTGTGGAACACTAGCGCCTTGCCGTTGCGAATATACTTGTAGCCATCCAGTTTTTGCAGCAGGTCGGGAATATTGTCGGCGATCAGGTCGACCACCGCCAGATCGACCGCCTCTTCGGCAGAGATCGAAACGCTTTTGCGTACCGCGTCCTCGGCCCACTCCTGGTTGCGGCCCCGTTGTTGGGCTAGACTGCGGGCATAGGCAGCGGCATCGTTGAGCGCCTTTTCCATCATCGGGTTGTCACCCTGATTGCCGGAGCCCATGCCGATGGCAACCGGGTGGGCGGCACCGATATTAGTGCCGGGCGCCATGGCGGCGAAGTCTGCAGCCAAGGTGATCAGCGCACCCGCTGAAGCCGCTCTCGCGCCGTGGGGAGCGACATAAACGATCACCGGGATTGCGGAATTGAGCTCGGCCTGAATTATGTCGCGCATGGCACTGTCGAGGCCACCCGGCGTGTCGAGTCGGATCAAGATGGCTCGCTCGCTCTCTTGATTAGCCAGCTCAAGCTGTTTGACAATAAATGCAGCGGTCATCGGATTGATCGTTGCGGCAATGTTGAGGTGGCGGATCCGGTTTGACGCAGCTGTTTGATTCGACAGTGTCGCCAGTGGAACAGAGAGAATGCTACAGATACCGAACAACAGCAGCCAGATGCGCATATTTCAAGAGTACTGCGCGGAAATGATCTGTCAAACCTGCTGGTTCCGTTCAACTAGCATATTTAGAGAGAGGTAGGGGCGAGGTCATTGAGCAGAAAATCTGCCATTTCGGTGGGTGAAAGAGGCTTGCTGTAGAGGTGCCCCTGGATATTGTCGCAGCCATATTTGAGCAGGATGTTCAGTTGCTCTTCCAACTCCACCCCTTCTGCGGTTACCTTCAAACCAAGGTTTTTCCCGATCGCGACGATCGTTTGGGCTATTTTACAGTCGCTGACACTGTGAATGATGTCGTTTATAAAGCAGCGATCAATTTTCAGCCGGTCAACGGGGAAATGCTTCAGGTAGCTTAGGGAAGAATAGCCAGTGCCGAAGTCATCGATGGCGATGGAGATACCGAGATTTTTCAGCGCCTGCAGTTTGTCGATCAGGTTCTTCGAACTTTCCATCAGGCAGCTTTCGGTCAACTCCAGTTCCAGATACTTTGGCTCGAAGCCAGTCTCTTGCAGGAGGGTGGCAAGCTGGTAGATGAAATCCGGTTGTTGCAGCTGGCGAATCGACAGGTTGATTGCCAGGAGGGGCGGGATGAGACCGGCACGTTGCCAGGCCAGATGTTGCTCAAATGCTGTTCGCAGGATCCAGAACCCGAGGGGATGGATAAGTCCTGTGTCTTCGGCTATTGGAATAAAAATATCCGGTTTGATGGATTCTTTGTTCGGGTGTTGCCAGCGCGCCAGGACTTCCATTCCGCTAACCTTACCGTTGCTCAGATCGAGGATGGGTTGGTAGTGCAGGAATAGTTGTTCTTGCTCAAGCGCCTGCCTGAGATTGTTTTCCAACTGCATCCGTTCGCGGACTTTGCGGTTAAGATCCATTGAGAAAAACTGAAAGTTCTTTCGGCCTTGTTCTTTGGCCTGGTACATTGCTAGGTCGGCATGTTTCAGCAGACTTTGGCTGTCCTGACCGTCGAGCGGGAAGACGGCGATGCCGATGCTGCAGGAGGTGTACAGCTCCTTGCCCTGTATTCTTATGGGCGTCTCCATCATTTCGAGGACCTTGCGCGCAACCAAGGAGATATACTCTTCATGCTTATTGGGTACCTCTGACAGGATGATGACAAATTCATCGCCACCATAACGGGCTACGGTGTCTGTTTCCCGCAGACAGTTCTGCAGCCGTCTGCTGACCTCGATCAGCAGTTGGTCACCGATATTGTGACCAAGAGAGTCGTTGATGTTTTTAAAGCGATCCAGATCAAGGAAGAATACCGCCGCCTGATATTTGTTCCGTTCTGCATTATTGAGAAACTGTTCCAACCGATCTTTTAATAGGGTCCGGTTCGGCAATTCAGTCAGAGGGTCATAGTACGCTAGCTTCTGTACTTCCTCTTCCGCAATTTTCCGGGCCGTCACATCGTCGAAGGTCCAAACCGTATTGATGATTTCGTCCCCCTGGAGCAATGGGGCGGCACCGCAGATAATCGATAGTTTTGACCCATCTGGCTGGAGCAGGGAAGTTTCAATCTGGCTGACAGGTTTTTTTTCACTAAGGAGCTTGTTTATCTGTAGTTCCAGCCGGCTGTAGTCGGTTTGGCTGAACAGGCTCTTGAATGGAAGTTCCTTTAATTTTGGCAATGTGTGACCGCAAAGGGTGATACTGCGACTGTTGGCCATCAGGATACGGTCCTCAAGATCGACGACGAGGATCGCGTTGGTTGTCCCTTCCATCACCTTTTTAAGGAAGTCATTGGTTTTTTGCAGGTGTTCTTCTGCCCGTTGAATAGCCCTGAGGGGTAATGTTTTTAACAAGTAAAAGAGTAGGGTGGCGAACATGGCGGAAAAAAAGAAAGCTAAAAGGGTTTCCTTCAGCAATGGCCTAAGAGGGCGGTTTATCTGCAAAGTGGCTACGGTTTTTCCTTCCGCAGTAAGTTCTAAACGTTTACTGATGATGGGTCCGGTTATTTTAAGGGTGTGCTCTATCAGGCGATTTCCGTTTGGCAGGAAAATTGTTGCAGAATCATCCAGTTTTTCACCTTCGCGACTTCTTAGAAGATCGAAAAGGGTTTCATGGTCGTATTTCCAGAGGGTTGGGTTGCGCCGGATATTTTGGCTCAACAGAGCTGCGGTTACCTCTACTTCGGCTTCAAGGCTGCTCTCTTCAGCCTTATAAAGGTAGCCGTAAAACAGGATTGGAATACCGAATAAGGCAAACAGGGATGCAGTGACAGCTAGTTTTTGGCAGGATTTGGCGAGGCGATGTGTCTGTTCCATCCCTATTAAGCCCCTCTGCAGGCTTGCCCATTGGCTTTAAGGATGTTACAGGCTTGGTTGGAAAGGATAAAGTCGACAAAAGATTTCAGGGCGGTTGAAAGTAGATGTTTTTTGTAGACCAGAAAGAAGGTTTTATGGAATGGGTAGCTGCCGTTATTCAAGTTCTTAAGAGTGGGGGCAATATTGTTGTACATCAGTGGCTTCAGGGTAGTTTGTTCGCTTTGTAGCTGGGCCAGGCTTGTCAGACCCAACGAACCAGGAAGGCTTTGTAGTATTTCTATATTGTCCTCAGCTGTAGAAGAAAAAATAACGTCAGTGCGGCTCAAGCCCTCCTTGAGAGCTTTGGCTAGCTTGTTATTATGATTGATGACCGGAATAAAATCACTTTCGCGAGAAGAGCGCATCACGAGTCGGATATAGCTGCCGTCAGGCCAATGCGTTATTTTCCCGCTCAAGATGTCAACGATCTCGGCTTCCGAAGTGCTGGTGACCTCTGCCTTGCTGTGGACGGTAAAGGCGATGACTGTAGAACCGTATGGCTGCCAAACGATATCCAGTTTTTGCTCTTCTGGAGAAAGGGGGCGTGCGGCGATGCTCAGATCGATTGCATCGTCCATAAGGGCTAAAATGCCTCCGGTTGTTCCTGTGCTCGGTAGCACCTGGATATTTATGTCCGGGTTCTGTTTGTTGAATTCAGTGATAATCGGACGGATGGAAGCCAGTCCACTGCCACTGCCACTGATTCTAAATGTGTAGGAATGTTCTGAGGCAAAACCCTGGCAGTAGAAGATAAGAATTATGCAGCTTGTTAGGAAGACCTTGATTGTGGTTTTGTTGCTAGGCATAGACGATTTCCATTTAAATCAAGCACGATAAGAGTTTGTTAATGTATTATGCTTGGAATAAATTTTCAAGGATTAATAAGAAACATTAAGGTGCTTCTGAAAATAACTGCATTTTTTGCACTTTAAATTACCGGAGACGCACGCATTGATTTGCAAACAGAAAAAAACAGATCAGCTCTTGCTATTTGCTGGTTAATTCAATAAACTACGCAATTCTTTTAAATGTGGGTGCCGGGGATCTCTGGCACCCTCTTTGTGTGTTCTTCTTTTTAGGAGAAGGTCGTGAATCTTAAGGATCAACTCACCAACGATATGAAAGAGGCGATGAAAGCCAAGCAGACGGAGCGTCTCGGAACTATCCGTCAGCTGCGAAGCGCCATAAAGAATAAAGAGATCGAAATCGGCAAAGAACTGGATGATGAAGAGGTGATCGGCGTCATCGGCACCCAGGTCAAACAACGACGCGAAGCGGCCCAGATGTACCGAGATAATGACCGTCTGGAGCTGGCGGCAAAAGAGGAAGCCGAACTCGAGGTCCTGCAGGGGTATCTGCCGACGCAATTGAGCGAAGCAGAGCTGCGCGAGATTGTCAGCGCCATTATCGCTGAAACCGGGGCGGCTTCGATCAAGGATTTGGGCAAGGTGATGCCGCAGGTGATGGCCCGGACGAAAGGGGTCGCTGACGGGAAGCTGGTTAACCAGTTGGTACGTGAGCAACTGTCCGGCTAGCAGCCGCGGAGCCTGTCGTTGAGTTTTATCGATATCGGGATTCTGGCCATCCTTGGATTCTTCCTGCTCAAAGGGGTAATTCGGGGTTTGCTGAAAGAGGTCTGTTCGCTGCTCGGGCTGGTTCTGGGCGGCGTTTTTGCCTTTACTTTTCATCTGGCATTGGCCCAAACCCTCCAAAACACTTTTGATTTGCCGGTACAACTTTGCGTCTGGGGCTCGTTTCTTGCCATCTTTCTGCTGGTAGTGCTCATTTTCGGGGTGGTCGGATTTGTTTTGCATCGATTCGTCAAGTTGGTTTTCCTCGGTGGCATTAACCGCTTGGCTGGTGCCCTGTTCGGACTAGTGCAGGGGGTAGTGCTGCTGTCGATGATCGTGCTGGCGCTCAACTCTTCGGTGATGCCGAAGCCGGCAAGAGGCTTGATGCACAATTCGCAACTCGCACCGCCGTTTGCGGAGTTGGGGGAGGCGATTTTTGTTAGCAGTAAAAAACTGACTGGACGCCGATAGACTGATGATCTGCAGCGAAGCGGCACAAGAAAGGCTCGAATATCCCCGCTTGCGGGGGCTGCTGGCCGGGCAGACCCAGTCTGAACCGGGGCGGCAGTTGGCGGAGAGTTTGTTGCCGCTGGTAGCGCAAGACGAGGTCGAGACCGCGCTGTCAGAAGTCGATGAGGCGGTCCGCCTGTTGAACAATGGGCAGGCCCCCGCGTTGGGGGGGTGTTTCGACATTCGTCGACTGGTTGAACAGGGGCAGGCGGAAGGTAGCCTGATTGCGGCGGAAGAGCTGCTCAAGGTTTCCCAGTCGCTGCTCGTGGCCGAGGAGTGCAAACGCTGGGCAAAAACGATTGAGGCACAGCCGCTGTTGTCCGGCTTGGTGGAACAGGTCAGCCCGCTGTACGAGTTGCGTCGGCGACTGGTTGAGGCGATCGGTTCGCGTGGCGAGCTGCTCGACAGCGCCTCTTTTGAGTTGGGCGACTTGCGATACCGGATTCGCCAGACCCGTACCCGGGTCAAGCAACAGTTGGAGCAGCTGCTCTCCAGCGAACAGTACGCCAGCTGTTTCCAGGAAAAATTGGTTACAGTTCGCAACGGCCGCTACGTGGTGCCGCTCAAAGCGGATCATCGTGGCCAGGTCAAGGGGTTTGTGCAGGACGAATCGTCCAGCGGGCAGACCCTGTACATCGAGCCGGCTAAGGTGCTCGAGGGGAACAATAGCCTGCAGAAACTGTTGCGGGAGGAACAGCGCGAGGAGCGGCGTGTCCTGCTGCAATTGGCCGATCTGGTGCGACGCGACAGCGTCGAGCTGCTGAACAACCAGCGCTTGCTGGCGCGCTTCGACCTGCGGCTGGCAGCGGCAAGGCTGTCGCGGCAGTATCAGGGGTGTCGACCAGAGCTGGTGAAGGAGTCGCTCGTCGAACTGAAACAGGCCCGTCACCCGTTATTGATGGAGACTGATGGTCGGCTGGAACCCTCGCGGGCTGTGCCGATCGATATTTTACTGCCGCAGGATTGCCGTGCGTTGGTGGTCAGTGGACCGAATACTGGCGGTAAATCGGTGGCCCTGAAAACGCTCGGGCTCCTGTTGCTGATGGTTCGTTCGGGATTGCACATCCCCTGTCATCCTGACAGCAGGCTGCACCTGTACCGGCAGCTGCATGTCGATATCGGCGATGAACAGAGTATTTCAGAGAGTCTGTCAACCTTCTCCGGTCATTTGGTGAGGATCAAGACGATTCTCAAACAGGCGGACAGCGAAACTCTGGTGTTGCTTGACGAGGCGGGAACCGGGACCGACCCCGCCGAAGGGGCGGCGCTGACGCAGGCGGTACTCGACCAGCTCTGCTGGCAGGACGCCAAGACGATGTTGACCACCCA
>NZ_QKAP01000057.1 GCF_003247215.1 Malonomonas rubra
TCAATTCCCGACATCCCGAATCGGCGCCGTAATTCGGCGTAGACCACCTCCGGTGATATATCGTAGTAACCAAGCAACACCAGCACGTGGAAGAACAGGTCGGCAACTTCGTAAACTAACTCTTCTTTGTCCCCGCCCTTGCCAGCCACGGCGGTTTCGGTTGCCTCTTCGCCAACCTTGCTCAGAATTTTATCCAGACCTTTGTCGAACAACGACTTAACATATGACTTTTCACCATCGGCCATCGCCTTGCGTTCAAGAATGATCTGGTAGACCGCCTCGAGGATATCTTCATTAAGGTTAACTTGGTCAGACATTTCTCGCTCCGTTAAATCCTCGCCGGGACGCCATGCTGCTTGAGATATTCTTTGCACTCAGCGATAGTGTATTCCTTGAAGTGGAAGATCGAGGCCGCCAGCGCGGCGGAAGCTCCCCCTTCGACCAAGCCTTCGCGGATATGTTCGAGGTTGCCGACGCCTCCGGAGGCTATCACCGGAACATCGACCGCATCGCTGACGGCACGAGTCAATTCGATGTCGTAACCGTCCTTGGTGCCGTCGCAGTCCATCGAAGTCAGCAGGATTTCTCCGCTGCCGTACTCGACCATCTTCTTCGCCCACTCGATGGCGTCGATGCCAGTCGGCTTACGGCCTCCATGGGTATAAACCTCCCAGCGCAACGGATCGGAACCGGGAACACGCCGCGCGTCTATGGCAACGACCGTGCACTGGCTTCCGAAACGCTCGGCGGCTTCTTTAACAAACTCTGGATTGAAGACCGCTGCGGTATTGATCGACACCTTGTCGGCACCGGCATTAAGCATCTTGCGGATGTCCTCGCAGGTGCGGATACCGCCGCCAACGGTCAGCGGCATAAAAACCCGCTCGGCGGTCTGGCGTACCACTTCGACGATAGTATCGCGCTCATCACTTGATGCGGTGATATCGAGAAAGGTCAGCTCGTCCGCTCCTTGAGCGCAGTAGGCCTCGGCCGCCTCGACCGGATCACCAGCGTCACGCAAACCGACAAAATTGACGCCCTTGACGACCCGGCCGTCTTTGACATCAAGGCAGGGAATAATCCTTTTGGTCAGCATCTTACTTGATCTCCCCCTTGGTCAGCGCCACCGCTTCGCGCAGGTCGATAGCGCCGGAATAAATCGCCTTGCCAGTGATCACCCCGGTCACCCCGAAGGATTCAATCGCCATCAAGCGGCGGATATCATCGAGGGTCGACAACCCACCAGAGGCGATTACCGGGATATTAATCGACTCGGCCAGGTTCTTGGTTGCCTCGATGTTCGGCCCCTGCATCATGCCGTCGCGGGCGATGTCGGTATAGATGATCGCCTCCACCCCGAAGCCTTCCATCTCCTTGGCCATCTCGGTTGCCTTCTTCTCGGTTACATCGGCCCAGCCACGCACCGCCACCAGACCATCCTTGGCATCGATACCAACCACGATCTGGCCGGGAAACTTCTTGCAGGCTTCCTCAACCAGCGCCGGGTTCTCTTTTGCCACGGTGCCGAGAATCACCCGATCGATGCCGAGTTCCAGATACGCCTCGATGGTCTGCAGATCACGAATGCCACCGCCCAGCTCGGAGGGGATATCGATCGCCTCGACGATCGCCTTGATCGCCTCCTTGTTCTTCGGAACGCCTGCGAAGGCACCGTCGAGATCTACTATATGCAGCAGTTCGCCACCCTGCTCCTGCCAGAGGCGCGCCTGCGCGCCCGGGTTGTTATTGTAGACAGTGTCTTTATCCATCAGGCCCTGTTCCAGACGGACACAGCGACCTTCCTTCAAATCGATTGCGGGTAGAATGATCATTTAAAGCGCTCCGAAATTCTTGAAAATCTGCAGGCCGATGTCTTGGCTTTTTTCCGGGTGGAACTGGGTCGCCATGATGTTGTCGCGCCAGAGCGAAGCACAGAATTCAACATCGCCGTAAGTGCAACTGGCAGCAACATCTTCGGCGTTCTCGGCGGCACAGTAATAGGAGTGGACGAAGTAAACGAAGCTGCCGTCCGCAACGTCGTTGAAAATCGGCGAGTCCTTTTTCAGGCTGATGTTGTTCCAGCCCATGTGCGGCACCTTGAGCCGCTCGCCGTTCTCCAGCATCCCGGAGGGGAAACGTACCACCTTGCCCGGAATCAACCCAAGCCCCTGATGCCGGCCAAACTCCTCGCTCTCGTCAAACAACATCTGCATTCCGACGCAAATGCCGAGCAGCGGCTTGCCGGCCTGAATGTGGGCCAGCAGCGGCTCGACAAAACCGCCCTCGCGCAGATTGGTGATACAGTCGCGGAAGGCACCGACGCCGGGTAGCACAACCTTATCGGCCGTGGTTATGTCTTCCGGCTTGTCACTGACCCGTGCGGCGAAGCCGAGCTTCTCAAACGCCTTCTCGACGCTGCGCAGGTTGCCCATTTCGTAATCGATGATGTTTATCACAAAACTACTCCAGCTTTCCCTTAGTCGACATCACCCCTTGGATACGAGGATCGATACTGGTCGCCTGATCGAGGGCACGTCCGAAAGCCTTAAAGATCCCCTCGATGATGTGGTGCAAATTGTCTCCATAAGCCAGGTTAACATGGATGTTGGCCCCGGAATGATTACAGAAGGCGACAAAGAATTCCTCAACCAGCTCAGTATCGAAACTGCCGACCTTGGCCTTTGGCAAGTCGACGTTGAAGACCAGAAGCGGCCGACCGGAAAAATCGATCACCACCGAAGCGAGCGCTTCGTGCATTGGCATCGTCTCACGACCGAAGCGACGTACCCCGGCCTTATCGCCGAGCGCCTGTTTGAATGCCTCGCCGAGAACAATTCCTATATCTTCAACGGTGTGATGATCGTCGATCTCGGTATCACCGGTCGCCTTGACAGTCAGATCAAAAAAACCATGCCGTGCCACCGCCGAGAGCATGTGATTGAAGAAGGACACCGGTGTTTCCAGATGATGCTGGCCGCTGCCATCCAGGTCCAACTCGATGCTGATGTTGGTTTCCTTGGTTTCGCGATCTATTTTTGCGGTACGTGCCATGACAATCTCCAGTTTATTTCCGCAGCCGGATCGACACCGACTTGGCGTGTGCTTCCAATCCTTCCAACTCTGCGATATGAACGATCTCTTTGCCGAGCCGGTGCAGGCCGCTGGCGGTAAAAGAGACGATGCTAGACTTCTTGACAAAATCGTCCAGCGACAGCGGCGAGAAAAAACGCGCGGTGCCACCGGTCGGCAAGGTGTGATTCGGCCCGGCCAAGTAATCGCCAGCCGCCTCCGGGGTGTGATGGCCCATGAAGACCGCCCCGGCATGCTTGATCTTGGGGAGAATCTCGAACGGATTATCGACTGCAAGCTCCAGGTGCTCCGGCGCAATGCGGTTGGAGAAAGCGATCGCCTCGTCCAGATCCTGCGCCAGGATGATGGCACCGAAATCCTCGATCGACTTGCGGGCGATCGTTTCACGGCTCAGCTCGATGAGCTGTCTTTCGACCTCGGCCTGCACGGCGGTCGCCATCTTTTCGCTACTGGTCACCAGTACTGAAGAAGCCAGCTCGTCATGCTCGGCTTGGGAGAGCAGATCTGCAGCAATGTGCGCGGCGTTTCCGCTACCGTCGTTGATCACCAGAATCTCGCTCGGTCCGGCGATCATGTCGATGTCGACTTGACCGAACACCAGCTGTTTGGCGGTGGCGACATAGATATTCCCCGGCCCGGTGATCTTGTCGACCCGCGGCACAGTCTCGGTACCATAAGCGAGCGCGGCTACCGCCTGAGCTCCCCCCAGCTTGAAAATCCGGTCGACGCCGGAGATCTTTGCCGCCGCCAACACGTGCGGGTTGACCTCGCCGTTCGGCATCGGTACCACCATGATCACTTCTTCGACCCCGGCAACCTTGGCCGGAACCGCGTTCATCAACACAGAAGAGGGATAGGTTGCCTTGCCGCCCGGCACATAGATGCCGACCCGGTCGAGGGGACGCACCATCTGGCCGACCAGCACATCCGCCTCGTCGGTGGAAATCCAGGTTTCCTGCTTCTGCTTGGCGTGGTAGTCGGCGATCCGCTCGGCAGCCAGTTGCAGGGCATTTAGCGATTCTCCTGAAACTTCCGTCATCGCCGCATCAATCTCTTCAGCGGTCACTTCAAGTGAAGCTGCGTCCAACTCCAGCTTGTCGAACCTAGTGGTCAGCTCGAAGAGGGCCTTATCGCCCCGTTCGCGGACATCGGCGATAATCGCTTTGACCGTCTCCTCAATTGTTGCCGGTACCTCTTCGGCGCGTTGCTCAATGCGCCGGAACTGAGCGTCAAAACTCGGATCGGAAAATTTCAGAATACGCATCATTTTTATTTTTCCTCCAGCTTATTACAGGGAGATTTTCACTTCGTCGCCAATCAACGGTTCCAGGCCATCGATAATCTCGCTGATCCGCTGGTGCTTGGTTTTCAGGCTGGCTCGGTTAACGATCAGACGGCTGGTGATCTCGGCTATCGTTTCCACCTCAACCATGTTATTCGCCTTCAGCGTCCCCCCGGTGGAGACCAGGTCGACAATTCGTTCTGAGAGGCCGACCAGCGGCGCCAGTTCGATCGAGCCGTACAGCTTGATCAGCTCGACCTGCACTCCCTTGCTGGCAAAATAACGCTCGGTGACATTCGGGTACTTGGTAGCGACTCGGATATTCGACCAGTTGGTCGGGTCGTCATCTTCCTGCAGAGCCTTCGGCTCGGCGACCACTAGCCGACAGTAGCCAAACTTGAGATCGAGCGGCTCGTAGAGATCCTTCCCCTGCTCCAACAGGGTATCTTTACCGACCACGCCGATATCGGCGCAGCCGTACTCGACATAGGTCGGCACGTCTGTCGCGCGCACCGCCATGAAGCGATATTTCTGTTCCTTGTTCTCAAAGACCAGCTTGCGAGTCCCCTTCTCGTCCATCTCCGGGCAGGTAATGCCGATCTTGCCGAACAGCTCCATCGAATCCTGCATAATCCGCCCCTTCGGCAGGGCGAAGGTGATCCAGTCGCTCATTATCAATTATCCTTTATGTTGAGGGCCTCACACTGAGAGCGGCTATCGCTCAGACGGCGGCAGTCAAGCTCCACGGACTTATTTATGCGTCCCTTGAAGTGAGGATTTCAAACCGCTCCCTTGTCATTCTTGCTCACGCCAGATACGAGCCCCAAGCGCAGCCAGCTTCTTTTCGATTCTTTCGTAACCACGGTCAAGGTGATAGATCCGCGATACCTCGGTGGTGTTCTCCGCCGCCAGCCCGGCCAGAATCAGCGAAGCGCTGGCCCGCAGATCGGTCGCCATCACCGGCGCACCGGTCATCTGTCCGACGCCGCGAATAATTGCGCTATGGCCGTCGATCTGTATTTCGGCCCCCATCCGCTGCAGTTCGCAGACATGCATGAAGCGGTTTTCGAAGACCGTCTCGGAAATCCGACTCGACCCTTCCGCCCGAGTCATCAGGGCCATGAACTGCGCCTGCATGTCGGTCGGGAAACCAGGAAAAACACTGGTACGGATATCGACCGACCGCAATTTCTCTGGACCGATCACCCGCAGGCCATCGGCCTCTTTTTCGACTACCACACCCGCTTCGGCCATCTTACTGATCAGCGCTTCCTGATGCTCGCGAATCGCACCTTTCACCAGCACGTTGCCGCCGGTGATCGCCGCGGCAATCATAAAGGTTCCGGCTTCGATCCGGTCCGGGATAACACTGCATTCGAGCGGCTGCAGTCTCTCGACACCCAGAATCCTAATCACTGCGGTTCCGGCGCCTTCGATTCTGGCCCCCATACTGATGAGCGCATCGGCCAACTGCACGATCTCCGGCTCACGGGCGGCATTTTCCAGTACCGTTTCCCCTTCAGCCAAAGCAGCAGCCATCAGCAGATTTTCAGTACCGCCGACGGTCGGCATGTCGAAATTGATCTTCGCCCCGACCAATTTATCCACTTTCGCCTCGACGTAGCCATGGTCAAGGCTGATGGTTGCGCCGAGAGCTTCAAAGCCTTTCAGATGTTGATCGATCGGTCGGGCACCGATGGCGCAGCCGCCGGGCAACGACACCCGGGCATGGCCGAAACGAGCCAGTAGCGGCCCCAACACCAGCACCGAGGCGCGCATAGTTTTGACCAGATCATAGGAAGCTTCGATACTCTCGATTCGCCGGGCATCGACCCGCACACAGTCCTTGACCCGACTGGCGCCAGCCCCTAACTGACAAAGCAGCTTGACCGCCGTGTTGATATCGCGCAGATCGGGAATATTGCAGATTTCACTCTTCCCCTCAGCCAACAGCGTAGCAAACAGCAACGGTAAAGCAGAATTCTTCGCCCCACTAACCTGCACTTCTCCGTTTAGCGGCACTCCGCCTTTGATGACAATCTTATCCAACTCTTATGACTTTCTATCTGTGACAGCCGCCAACCACACGCGGTAGGCCAGCATAATCGTCGCGCACAAAAACATCCTGCAGACCAGCAGCAGTAAACAGCTGCTGAACCGCCTCAGCCTGCCGGTAGCCGATCTCAACAAGAAGCCATCCTCTCGGCTTAAGTCGGTTCTGCGCCTGGGAAGTCAGTTTGCGATAACAATCAAGTCCGTTATCTTCTGCCAGCAACGCCTGCCGCGGTTCGAAGCAGCGCACTTCCGGCATCAATTCATCCCACTCTGCTTGAGCAACGTAAGGGGGATTGGAAACGATCAAATCATACTGCTGCTGCGGCAATTGAGCAAGATCTGCTTGCAGAAACCGCACTTGCCCAGCGACCCCGTTTCTTTCCGCATTGCGCCGTGCAACCTCGAGCGCTTCAACAGAGAGATCAAGGGCACTCACCTGCCAGTCAGCGAGTTCGGTAGCCAGACTGATGGCAATCGCGCCGCTGCCGGTTCCGACATCGAGCAGTTCCCCGACTTCAGCATCAACTCGGTTCAGCGCTTCTTCGACCAGAATTTCGGTATCGGCACGCGGAATCAATACTGCCGGCGTGACTTCGAAGGGCAACGACCAGAACTCGGTCTGCCCAAGCAGATACTGTAGCGGTTCACGTTGCCCGCGCCTTTTGACCAGGGGACGGATCGCATCCAGTTCGGCTTCATTCAGGGGACGTTCGTAATTCAGGTATAGACCGACACGATCCAGTTCCAGCACATGCGCCAGCAACAGTTCGGCATCTAAGCGCGGATTGCTGATCCCTTTTCCATCAAAGTAATCGGTGGTCCAACGCAGCAGTCTGAGCAGGGTCCAGATCACGGTCACGTAGCCCTAACCCTCTTGTTGCTGACTCATCTGCGCCGCCTGCTGATCAGTAATCAGCGCATCGATCACTTCGTCGACATCCCCCTGCATGATTGCGTCGAGCTTATAGAGCGTCAATCCGATGCGGTGGTCGGTGCACCGCCCCTGCGGGTAGTTGTAGGTGCGGATTCGCTCGCTGCGGTCGCCGCTGCCAACCTGGTTCTTGCGATCTGCGGCCATGGCGGCGTTCTGCTCGGCCTGCATCTGGTCGTAGATGCGCGACTTGAGCACCTTCATCGCCTTGGCCTTGTTCTTGTGCTGCGACTTCTCATCCTGACAGGCAACCACCACCCCGGTCGGGATATGGGTCAGACGCACCGCTGATTCGGTCTTGTTGACGTGCTGACCACCAGCTCCCGAAGCGCGGTAGAGATCGATGCGCAAGTCAGCCGGATTGATTTCGATATCGACATCCTCAGCTTCCGGCAACACCGCCACAGTACAGGCTGAAGTGTGAATCCGCCCCTGCGTTTCGGTTTCCGGAACCCGCTGCACCCGGTGGGTGCCGCTTTCGAACTTGAGCCGTGAATAGACCCGTTCGCCGCTGATCAGCGCAACCACTTCCTTGAAACCACCGCCATCGGTCTCAGAAGCGCTCATCATTTCGACCTTCCAGCGCTGACGATCGGCATAACGCGAGTACATGCGGAAGAGATCGGCGGCAAACAGCGCCGCCTCGTCACCACCGGTACCGGCGCGGATTTCGAGGATGATGTTCTTGTCATCGTTCGGATCCTTCGGCAGCATCAGAATCTTCAGTTCTTCTTCCAGCTGCTCCAGCTGCGTCTCCAACTCCGGCAGCTCGGCCTTGGCCAGCTCCTTCATTTCCGGATCGCTGTCCTGCAGCAGTTCGCGATTGCCCTCGATTTCGGAAGAGACCTGTTTATACTTTCCATACACACTGACCACTTCGCTCAGGTCGGCGTGTTCTTTGGACAGCTCACGATAACGCTTCTGGTCGGAAATGATCGACGGGTCGGAAAGCAGCCCCTCAACCTCGCGGAAACGATCGACAACATCTTCAAGACTTGCAAACATAGGCGTTATCCAAAGGAGGCAAATTCTTCGCGCACGGCTGAAATCTGACCGCAGGTCATCTTCCCTTCCGGGCAGGGTCCGGACAGGCAACCGGGACCTGCGTTGGCAAACAGGGTCGGCGCCACCGGTTTGACCAGTTTAAGCATCCGCTTTGCCATCTCCTGAATCTCCCACTGAGCACGGCGGCAGCAGCGCAGAGCAAAGAAATGACGCAGCTCGCGACCGTTCATGGTGACCACAATCTTGGTGGTCGCAGCGTTCGGCAGCAAAAAGCGAGCATCTTCGGCCGGGATATTGGCATCAAGCATCTCACCGTAAAACTGATGAATTTCAGCGAGTAATTGCTGATACCGCTGATTCAGCTCTGGCTTGGCTGCAATGCTCTCCGGAGTCACGGCCGAAAATTGCTTTTTGTGCGAGACGTAGCGCTGGCTCTGTTGAGAATAAGAGGCGAGACGGTGCCGCACCAACTGATGCGAACAGGCCCGGCTGATCCCTTCGACACCGAAGGAGAAACTGACATGCTCCATCACCGAATGATGACCGAGGGAGAGAATCTTCTCTAAAAATTCCCGGCGGTCCCTTTTGCTCTTCTCCATCAACTCACCGATAGAGGCGTTGGAGTAACAGAGCCGAGCAGCGGCCGCAACCACCCGTTCCGGATCGGGAGTATGAATCAGTAATTCGACATGCATGAATTTATCCGATAGAAACGAAAAAAGGCGGCCCAGTGGGCCGCCCGATTTCCTTACCCAAAGGGTTATTTCTGGGCGTACTTTTTCCGGAAGCGCTCGATCCGACCCGCAGTATCGATCAGCTTCTGCTTGCCAGTGTAAAACGGGTGGCAAGCTGAGCAGATTTCAGTGTGAATTTCTTCTTTCAGGGTCGAACGGGTCTCGAAAGTATTCCCGCAGTCACAGCGCACGGTGACGTCATTGTACTCAGGATGGATTCCTTCTTTCATCTTTTTTCTCCTTGGCGGCCTGGCTTTGTACAGGCCTAATTGATTTCGTACAGGGAACCGGCTTAATAACATTTTTGCCGGCACCGGGCAAGTAAATATATACAAAACCGGCAAATTCTGCAAGTGATTCCGCGGATACCCAAAAGCTGCAGAGAGGAATCTCTCTGGCATTTCATGTACGGCTGCAGTAGAATCCGCGCCATGAAACGAAAACTATCTTTACAGCACCTGTCACCGAACTGGGTGCTGATTCTTTACTATGGGACAGCCATCCTGCTGGGTGCTCTGCTGCTGAGCCTGCCATTGGCAGCCCAAAGCGGACATCTCTCCTTCATCGATGCCCTGTTCACTGCCACCTCGGCGCAATGTGTCACCGGTCTGGTAGTTGTCGATACCGGTCACGACCTCAGTCTGTTCGGCCAGCTGGTGGTGTTGCTACTGATTCAGATCGGCGGTCTGGGGATCACAACCTTCTCCGTCTATCTATTCATCTATCTGCGCCAGGGCCTCGGGCTACAAAACCGGCGGCTGATCCAGGAAACGCTGATTCACACCCCGTTTGCGTCCCTCAAAGAGCTGATCCGCAACATCTTTCTCTTTACTCTGGTCATCGAAGGGATCGGCGCAGCCCTGCTGGCGATCCGCTTTGTTCCCCGTGACGGGTTGGTCCAGGGACTCTACAGTGCCGTCTTTCACTCCGTTTCAGCCTTCTGCAACGCCGGTTTTTCCCTTTACCCGGACAGCCTGGTCGGCTATCGCGATGATCTGCTGGTCAACCTGACCAGCATGGTACTGATTACCCTCGGCGGGGTCGGTTTCCTGGTGATGCATGAGCTGCTCGACCTATGCCGCCGCCGAAAACGCCACAGGCTCTCGCTACATAGCCGACTGGTGCTGATGACCAGCCTGGCCCTGACACTCGGCGGCGCGGCACTGATCTGGGGACTTGAGTTCGGGTCCTCGTTGCGGCAAATTTCTTTCGGCGATGGACTGCTGACCTCACTGTTTCAATCAGTGACCTGCCGAACTGCTGGCTTCAACAGTATCGACCTGAACAGTTTTGAAGTGCCAACGCTACTGCTGATGATGTTCCTGATGTTCGTCGGTGCTTCACCCGGGTCCTGCGGCGGCGGGATCAAAACCACCAGCTTGGCCTTGTTTGTAGCCATTCTGCACAGCCGTTTGCATGGCATGATGCACACCAACGTCTTTCGTCGCACCGTTCCGGAAGAGCTGGCCACCCGTACCCTGACCCTGGTGATGTTGGCGATCCTGCTGTGCGGCGCCAGTATCTTCATCCTGATGAGCTTCGAGCTGCAGGGGCTGGCGTTCAACGAGAGCCGCGGCGCGCTGCTCGACTACGCCTTTGAAGCGGTCTCCGCGTTTGCCACCGTCGGCCTTTCGCTCGGGGTAACCACCAAGTTGTCGCTGATCGGCAAAATTATCATCATTACCCTAATGTTCATCGGCCGGGTCGGGCTGCTGACAGTTGCCTTTGCCTTTATCCGCCGCGCCCGGAAGGATGGCGTCAGGTACGGTGAAGAAAGAATCATGATCGGCTGAAAAGGAGCAATATTGATGGGACATTTTTGTGTGATCGGTGCCGGAAATTTCGGCTTTCACCTCGCCTCCTCCCTCTATCAGGAGGGACACGATGTGATCGTTATCGACAGCGATCGCAATCGCCTGCAGAAGGTCCAGGATTTAAGCAGCTACGCGATTCTCGCCGACGCAGCGGACAAAGAATTTCTTGCCGGGCAAGGGCTGACCGAAATGGATGCAGTGATCATATCCACCGGCGAGCAGATTCACCAGGCGACCCTAATTACCCTCTATCTCAAAGAACTGGGTTGTAAAAGGATTCTGGTCAAGTCGAACGACGAGGATCACAGCAAGATCCTGCGCAAGGTCGGAGCGAGCGAAATCATTTTCCCGGAAAAGGATATGGCCCTGAAAACAGCACGCAGCCTAATCTCTCCCAATGTTCTCGATTACCTGCCGATGGTCGATGACTACTCAATCAGCGAGTTGGCCCCGCCGAAACACTTTCTCGGCAAAAACCTGATTCAACTCGACCTGCGACGAAAATACGACATTCTGGTGATAGGCATAAAAGACGTTCTCTCAGACCGCTTTATTCTGCTTCCGTCAGCCGATCATCTGATTAAGGAGAGTGATCTACTTGTTATTTTCGGCAAAACTGAGGACGTTGACCGCGCCGCCAAGGCCTGAGCCACACATTACAAGTCCAAGAAGTAACGCCATCCACAAAAAATAAAGCCGCAGATTACCGATAACTCAATCTGCGGCTATTATATTCACTTCTCAAATTCTCAGGACTACTGATTCATCGAATCGAGAAACTGTTGGTTGGTCTCGGATTCTGCCAACTTTTCAAGCAGGAACTCCATGCTATCGACGGTATTCATGCTGGAGAGCACCTTGCGCAACAGCCAAGTACGCTGCAATTGAGTGGTGTCAACCAGCAGATCTTCTTTTCGGGTACCGGAGCGGTTGATATCCATCGCCGGGAAGGTCCGTTTGTCAGCCAGGCGACGGTCGAGGTGTAGTTCCATGTTACCAGTGCCCTTAAACTCCTCGAAAATAACCTCGTCCATCTTGCTCCCAGTATCGATCAACGCTGTGGCGATAATAGTTAGGCTGCCGCCCTCCTCAATGTTACGAGCGGCCCCAAAGAAACGCTTCGGCTTGTGCAGGGCGTGGGCATCGACACCACCGGAGAGGATCTTTCCGGAAGACGGGATGATAGTGTTATAGGCGCGTGCTAGGCGAGTGATCGAGTCGAGCAGAATCACCACATCATGCTTGTGCTCAACTAGACGCTTGGCCTTCTCGATAACCATCTCAGCAACCTGTACGTGACGGTTGGCTGGCTCGTCGAAGGTCGAGGAGATGACCTCACCGTTGACGCTGCGCTGCATATCGGTAACTTCCTCGGGGCGCTCGTCGATCAGCAAGACGATTAAATAGGCCTCCGGATGGTTAGCGGAGATCGAGTTGGCGATATTCTGCAGCAGGACCGTTTTCCCAGTCCTCGGCGGTGCAACGATCAGGCCCCGTTGCCCTTTGCCGATCGGCGATACCAGGTCTATAATCCGGGTAGCAGTGTTCTCTGGACCGTTCTCCATAACCAACTGCTGATCCGGATAGAGCGGGGTCAGGTTGTCGAAGAATGTCTTCTCGCGCATCTTCGCCGGATCATCGAAGTTAACCTCGGAAACCTTCAGCAAGGCAAAATAGCGCTCACCTTCTTTGGGCGGCCGAATCTGACCGGAGACGGTATCACCAGTACGCAGGGCGAAACGGCGGATCTGCGACGGGGAGATATAGATATCGTCCGGCCCCGGCAGATAGTTCGCATCGGGAGCGCGTAGGAAGCCGAAACCATCAGGAAGAATCTCGAGAACCCCCTCACCGTAGATTGCTTTCTTCTGCTTGGCGGTAGCATTAAGGATGGCGAAGATCAGGTCTTGACGACGCATGCCGCCGATCTCCTCCAATTTCAGCTCTTTGCCAAGAGCGATCAGGTCGGAAATTTTCTTTTTCTTCAGTTCTTTTAGGTTCATATGGGCTCCAGAAATGGCCTGTCGGGAATGCAGGGACCTTACTTAAGGGTTTTGCATCAAAGGGGGTTATTGATATGTATCCTGAATTGAAAATTCGCTTAAGAATTAATAACAGATTATCGGTATCGGGCAGTTTTTATATAATGAGCGATTTACCAATCACTATTTTTGAAGATTGTTCTCTCAAACTGTTCGTTGGCAGGATCAATTGAGGTTGGCGACTTGGTCGCGTTCATATTCTTTATTATGCTGCTTTTACCTGCTTTCCCTCCCCCTGTCAACCGGGAAAATTTTTTTCAACCTGCCGTCATCGTTTTTTCAGCCGGGCAATATTTCACCAACAACTGCTCAATCCGTTGCAACAGATCTCGTGGAAAGAAGGGTTTGGTAATATAATCAACCGCACCTAACTCCTTGCTCCGATCTTGTTCATGCTTGCGCGACACTGCGGTCAGGATCGCCACTGGCGTATGCATCGTCAGTGGATCGAGCTTCAACTTTTCGAAAACTTCAAAACCATCCATCTCAGGCATGAACAGATCGAGCAGAATCAGATCGGGGTTAAAATCTTTCGCCTTTTGCAACCCTTCAGCACCGTTACCTGCCAACTCCAGATCGTAATTCTTGTTCAACAAGATTTCAACAAAACGGCGGATGGCCGGCTCATCATCAACCAGCAACAAACGGTGACGACGCTTCGATGTAAACGGTGCGATCTCCGCCGGAGCATCAGAGCGATGCGGAAACAACAGGTGGAAACTACTCCCCGGATGCTTGATTCCGGTTTCTACTTGCGCACCGGGGCTGCTCGCCCAGCTCAACCCATCGTGACAATGCAGAATCCTTTTCACCAGCGCCAGCCCCAGCCCAGCTCCCTTACCGAGGAATTTGTCACCGGAGCTATGTTCGTCAAGCTTTCCAACTGTGTAAAAACGCTCGAACACATGGGCTAATTCCTGGCGTGGAATCCCGACGCCGTTATCTGCAACCCGGATTTCGAAGAAATCACCTTCCCAGCTGCAGCTGTCCAGGAAATCGGGACGAAACAGCCTGATCCATTCGGCATCCTCCTGCAGACTTTCGCGGCTCCGCAATACCCCGTGAATACGGATCGTCCCCCCCGGCTCAGTATAGCGGATCGCATTGCCAATCAAGTCATCCAGCGCACGGACGATCATCTGCGGATCGACAGACAATTTCGGCCAAGTGTCGCTATTGCCCAAATCGAGCGTCAAATTCCGTTCGGTAAGAGTCGCGGAAAAGTTGCTGTGCAGATGAGTCAGAAAGGGATGCAACTGTAAAAGCTTGCGTTGCGGATAAAACCCGTCCGTTTCCAAGCGAACGATGTCGAGCATATTTTCAACGATATCGGATAACCGCTGGGTCCCCTGCATTGCATAATTGAGCAGGCTCTGCTCATCCTCATTGATTCGCCCGGGCAAACTTTCCTGCAGATACTCGAGAGCCCCGAACAAAAAGGTCAAAGGGGTCCGCAGTTCATGGGAAGCGACGCCGATAAAGTCGGATTTCATTTTTCCAACTTCGCGCAGTTCGGCATTCACCTTCTCCTGCTTCGACATCGTCTGCTGCAACTTTTCTCGAGATTCTTCCAGAGCACTATTTTTTGCTTCCAGCTCCCGGTGACTGGTCCGCAGCTCTTCATGCAATCGGGTCCGTTCCAGCTCACGCTCTTTTTCCTTGCTCAGATCGTGCGCCATGACCAGAACTCCGGAAACCTCTTCATCGTCCCAAATTGCGGACAGCTGGATTGCAAGAGCTATTTCCCTGCCGTTCGGCCAAAGATAACTGAGTTCGAGAACCTGCCCCATCCCCTGCAATGATTTCAGGTAGGCCAGCTCGATTTGTGGATATCCGGCAAACAATTCTCTGAACCGGTGCCCCAGCAGGGTCTCGACAGTGCGTCCAAAAACCTGTTCGCAGGCACTGTTGGCACGGTTGATCACACCTTCTTGATCAACCGAAAACAATGCGTCGGCCACTGCTTCAAAGAGATTCTGATAGCGTGCTTCCGACAGCTCCAGTTCATGGATTCGCTGCTGGACTCGACGGCACGCATCATGATCGAAACCGCAGGCAGCTTCCGGTTTCAGCGGCATTCTTTTTCCAATCGAGGTCAATCAATCCGCTCCAGTTTGAAATGGTCTTCCGATAATTACTTTAAAGAATCGAGCAACCCAGGGCTAATGCTCGAGACAATCCGGGAAAACAGCTTTCTGTAGACTTCAGGCAGCTTCTGATTTCCCTCAGCATCGTTTTCTCCTAAAGCTTTCTCAATCCCGGACAGATCGATATATTTCACCTGTACTAAATCGGTCTTATTATAATAGGCCTCATCAAAATCAGCATATTGCAGCAACACTGCATGCACCGCATCACGACCGACCATCTCCCACAGCACTTGGCCATTTCGATCGACGACGGCAGCTGTCGCCATAATGTCGTTGTAGGTTGTCTGCAAAGATTCGAGCAGGGTGCGGGAACGCCGGGACTCCTCTATCTGTTCTCCGGAAAAGACCACGACCAGGAGAGCATCAACTACATTCTGCCTGGCAATTTCTGCAACCGACTGTTGATTATAATGGTAGCCCTGAGGCCGCCCAGCCGGATCGGCCGGTTTTTCCCCTGCCAGCAGGGATAACGCCAACAGTTCACTATCCCCCGCTAACAAGCGTACATCGAAATAGCCCTTTTCCTCACGAAGCTGCTCGACCAGCATTTCATGCTTGTTGGCAATGGAGCGACGCAACAGGGCGAATAAATTCTGTTTTTGAGGGTAGTCGAAGGGAGCCGCCGTGTCGAGCAAGAGCGGCAGAACACCCAGAACCTGCACTTTCTCTTGGTATGTCTGTTTCGAAACCTGATACTTTCCCCAGCCGCAGCTGGCCAAAAACAATACCAATCCGTACACCAACCACTTTTTCATTTCTACTCCTCCAGTCAAAAAAAAAAGCTCCACCCGAGAATCAAACACTCAAACAACCTTACCGGACAAAATCAATTGTATCCTAAAATGTCAGTAAAATTATCTGCGCAAAAACGGGAACTCTTTAACTGGCCAATGGTTACAAGTTTTCAACTCCCAAACGCAGGAACCAGTTGCTGTTCTTTGGTTACTGCTGACGGGGAAAAATGCTCCATTCCCCAAGCCAGTTGTTCAGAAACATCGGCTTGCGCCAAATCCTTCGGGGGAGACTGTCCCAGAAACTGCAACGCCGCCCAAAGTGCCTGCTGCCTGTTCTCCATCGTGATTATTGCTGCGGCACCATGTCGCTTGCTCAGTTTCTGTCGATCGTCGCCCAAAGCCAACGGTAGATGATAATAAACCGGCAGCGGCTGCTGCAAGCACCGATAAAGATAAGCTTGCCGAGGAGTGGAAGAAAGCAGATCGGCCCCGCGAACCACCTGGTTGACGCTGGAATCGATATCATCAACCACGACAGCAAGCTGATAGGCGAAGAGTCCATCCGCCCGTTGCAAAATGAAATCGCCAACCTCGCGCTGCAGGTTCTGGTGTAACTCACCGAAGATCAGGTCTCGCCAACGAATTTCTTCATCCGGAACACGTAGCCGCAAAGCTCGTTCCTGGCGGCAGCCGACCACTCCTTGCCGGCAAGTGCCTGGATAGATCGGACCATCCTCCCCCGAATGGGGCGCACTGGCAATTAACTCGCGCCGTGTGCAGCTGCAAGGGAACAGCAAATGGTTTTGCTGCAAATTGGCGAGAACTTCGCGGTAGCGCTCTGACCGCTGACTTTGATAGAGAACCTCGCCATCCCATTCGAAACCAAATAGATCTAAAGATCTGAGAATATCATCCGCCGAACCGGGGATGACCCGTGGCGGGTCGAGGTCTTCGATGCGCAGCAGCCACTGTCCTCCAGTCTGTTTGGCCAATAGGTAACTGCCCAACGCTGCGACAAGAGAACCAAAGTGAAGCGGTCCGGTCGGACTGGGGGCAAAACGCCCAATAACAGGAAGCGATTTTTTCTTTTCAAGTTCCATAAATCTCTATAAATATCATCCATTTGTTTCTTCTTGAATGATGCGGGTGAAACAAACCAGTGTCAAGTGCCCAAATTTTGATCGTAACCATCAACTACTAATTGACAAGCATCCAGCTTCCGTGTATCTCTTACTTAATAAGTTAGCATTGGAGGTATATCAGTGGTTATTACTCGAGCAACGGAATACGCTATTAGAACGATCATCTATCTGGCCAAACAGCCAAGAAACGAGATCGTTCTCAAAAAGGATATCTGCCGCACTCAGAATGTTACTCCTGCATTTCTGACCAAAATCCTGCAACCGCTGATTAAGGTGGGAATCGTTAGTTCGCAACGTGGTGTCGGTGGTGGTTTTCTGTTAGCAAAAGACCCGGAAGAGATCAACTTGCTCGATATTCTTCAAGCGGAAGAAGGGGAACTGAACCTGAACCACTGTCTGGTTGATGATGATGTCTGTGAGCGAGACAAGCACTGCAGCGCCCACGAAGTCTGGCAGGAGGCCCAGAATGAAATGATCAAGGTGCTTTGCAGGCACAGTATTGCCGACCTAGTCAAAATAGAAAAAGTGAAGGTTGAGAGCCTGGGATTAGGCTGAACCTCTCAACACCACCGACTTATATCGACAAAAGAGGCTGCGGAAAAACCGCAGCCTCTTTTCATCTTCAGCCAAAAAATACCCTGGAGACCAGGAGGGATAAGGTCGCCAGGGCAAAGCAGGAGGCTGCCACTGCCTCCTGTAATCTTGTTCTTTGCTCCCAGTTTACAGCCCGATTCCGAGCTGTCAAATTCCCCGCCAATTAATTTCATCTAACATTCTCTTCAGGGTAGGCGTCAATACGATGAATGCTCAGGTCCGGGCCTTTGAACTCCCGCTCTTCATCTAGGCGGAAGCCACTGACCATGTCAATCAGTTTATAGACCACGAAGGCGGTGACAACAGCATAAACAACCGCGAGCAGGCTGCCAACCAGCTGCGATATAAAGGAAACCCCGCCCATCCCACCAAAGGCGGTCGAACCGAAAATACCGGCCGCGATCCCGCCCCAAGTGCCAACCACACCGTGTAGCGGCCAGACCCCGAGGACATCATCAATCTTCAGCTTTTCCTGTTCAATCTGGAAGCCGAAGACAAAGATCAGTGCGCCGATGCCACCGGTAAAAAAGGCGCCGATCGGATGGACTAGGTCGGAACCGGCACAGATGGCGATCAAACCGGCTAAGGCACCGTTATGGACAAAACCTGGGTCGTTCCTACTCGCAACTAGGGCAAAGAGCACGCCACCAACCATCGCCAGCAGCGAATTAACAGCCACCAAGCCGGAAATTCCTCCCAGATTCTGCGCACTCATGACGTTGAAGCCGAACCAGCCAACCGCAAGAATCCAGCTTCCTAAGGCAAGAAACGGAATATTGCTGATCGGGATCGCCTGACTTCGACCACGCACCCAACGCCCCATGCGGGGCCCGAGAATGATGACTGCGGGTAGTGCCAGCCAGCCACCGAGTGAATGTACGACAACACTTCCGGCAAAATCGTGGAACTGGGCACCGAAGTTTTTTTCGAAAAAGCCCTGCAACCCTGCACTGTTCTGTCCCCAGATGATCGATTCAAAAATCGGATAGGAAATACCGGCAAAAATCGCCCCTGCAAAAACCTGCGGCCAAAATTTGGCGCGTTCGGCGATCCCTCCGGAAATAATCGCCGGAATACAGGCCGCGAAGCACAGCAGAAAAAAGAAGCGAACCAGTTCGTAGCCTTGATTGCCCCCCATCAGCTCCGCTGCAGGTACCAGAAAATAAACACCGTAGGAAATTGGATAACCGATCAGGAAGTAGACGATGGTCGAAACCGACCAGTCGGAGAGAATTTTTACAAAAGCGTTTACTTGACTCTTGCGGCGAACTGTACCGACTTCGAGAAAAGCGAATCCGGCATGCATGGCGAAAACCATGACCGCGCCTAGTAACAAAAACAATACATCCCCACCATGCTGTAGGGCAGCAAGTGATGCTTCCATCAGAAAGACCTCCTCGTCTTCTATGTATTAAGTCGACATCGTTGTGCAACGGGGAGGGTGTAGATACAATTGCCGTGCCGTTTCGCAAGACACTTAAAAACAGCGGGTTTCCTCAAGAACCGGTGGAACTTGTGCCGCCTTTTTCATCACCGCTGCCCAATATTTAAACAGGCTCGAAAAACTGACTCTTTTTCATGCCGATAACAGGCAAGGGTAACTTGCATGTTATCCATTAACGATATAAAATCTTAAAGTTTGCATATGAGCATTCTAATTCCATTCGATTTTATAAGTTCGTTAAGTCTTCAGTTTAAGAGGCATTAATGCAAAAAACTATCAGCATCCGCTGGAAAATTCTGATCGGCCTGCTATCTTTGGCGATCCTCCCGATGCTATTGCTTACCTACTTGTTTTCCGACATCTCCAGCAGTCAAATCAAAGATCAGATCGAGCTAACTGCTGACCAGGCTGGACGCTACATCATGCAAGGGGCATCACAGAAAGAAGATGAATTGCAAGAAGCGCTTGAATTCCTCGCGTACGACGACGAATTTCTCAATGCCATTTATTTCGGCCAGCTGACGGGAGAATCGGAACAGCTCAATACTTTGATAAAACACAGTCTTAATCAGTTCAGTTTTGACCGCTTGGAGCTTGTTCTTACTGACGGTCATCGGCATCAGTTGGCCATTGACTCCAAAAGTGGCGAGCCGATTATTATAGAAAATCCGGACAACGCTAAGTCTAGTTTACAAAAGAAAAGCGGCACGCAGATCATCATCACCCAAAACAGTCTCAGCATAACCGCTACAGTGCCGGTTAATTTCAAAGGTGAACTGATCGGCAACCTGCGCGCATACCACACAATCGGCAACCAGTTCACCCACAATCTTCAGGAAATGACCGGCGTCGATATTGCTTTCCACGATGGCGAGAAAGTTGTTGTCACCAGCCTCGATGAACTGAAGAACAAGCCTCTGAATCTGGATAAAATCCTTGATGAAGACGCGGTCCCGATGAAAATAAACAAACACTCCTACATGGTCTACAACTACCCGTTAAACCATGCTACTGCCGGCTTTCTTGTCGCCATCGACAGCTCCTCGATCCAGGCCGCTAAAAGCTCTTTGCGCGAGACCCTAGTGCTGATCGTCGCCGGTGTCATGGCGCTGGCCATCATCCTCGGCATCTTCATTTCCAGCAGTATTGCCAGGCCTCTCGATACCGTAGTTAAGAATCTGCAGGACATCGCAGATGGCGAAGGCAATCTGACCCAAAAGCTGACCATTTCTTCTAACGATGAAATCGGCGCACTGGCGAGCAACTTCAACCTGTTCGTTGAAAGACTGAAAGGGATTGTCGCCAATACGCGCAAAACCTACTCCGGACTCCTTGAAGCAACCAGCCTGATCCGTAACCGCTCGAGTGAAGTCAGTCAGGCCGCAGACCAGCAGACCAAAGCGCTGGAACGAGCCCACCAGCGAATCACCCAAATCGGCAACACTTCAAGTGAGATTGCCGATAGCGTTTCCAACCTGGTTGCCTCGGTCCAGGAGAGCGCTGCCGCTACTCACGAGTTGGAATCGACGACGCAAAGTATCTCCGAACAGATGGAAAATCTTTTCGGCATAATCAGTGATATTTCCAGCTCGATCCACCAGCTCTCTTCTTCCAACGAGCAGATCGACGGGAACATTATCGAATTATCGAATAACGCACGCGAAACCTCCAAATCGGCGGAAGAGCTTGATCACGCCACAACCACCATCGAGAAAAGCGCCGAACGAACCAGCAAACTCGCACAGCAGGCGGCTGCCGATGCCCTAGAAGGGAAAGCGGCCGTTCAGGAAACGATTCATGGCATCAGTGAACTCGAAAAGGTCATGGAACAGTCATACACGGCGATTCAGGATCTCGGCGAACGCTCCGACGCCATCGGCAACATTATCAACGTGATTGCCGAAGTTGCCGATCAGACCAACCTGCTCGCCCTGAATGCCGCCATCATTGCGGCTCAGGCCGGCGAACACGGCCAAGGCTTTGCCGTTGTCGCCGAAGAAATCCGCAACCTCGCTGAGCGGACCTCTGTTTCGACCAAAGAAATTGCGGAAATCATCGAAAACCTGCAACAGGGTACCAAGACGGCTATCCGGACCATCGAAGCAGGAACCTTGCGCGCACAACAGGAAGTGGCGCGCTCAGCGACCACCGGCAAAGCCCTGGAGAAACTGCATGAAAGCTCGTTGACCTCTACCGAACAGATCACCGGAATCGCCAAGCAGACACAAAAACAGTCACAGGAAAATCGAATTATCGCTCAATCGATGCTTGGCATCACCAAGATGCTCGATCAGATCGCTACCTCTATCGGCCAGCAGACCTCCAGCACCAGAAACCTGTCGAACGCCGCCGAGTCGATGAAAAACATTGCCGGCCGAGTCAAAAGCAGCACCGCTGAACAGACCCGCGGCAGCCAGCAGATCGCCCAGAGCATGGAGCATATCCAGCAGATGATCGAGCGAATCGATAGCGCAACCCGCGGGCAGAACGAAATGAGCGCCGAAGTGGTCGCCTCAGTCGCCATGGTTAGAAGGATTGCCGAAGAAAATGCAGGTCGTGCCAGTGGGATGGACGTCATCGTTGAAAATCTGCTGGAACATACCGAACTACTCAAGCAGGAGATGGGCGCCTTCAGGATCGAGGAGGCAAAGCCAGAAACGGAGCCAGCCCCCAGCAGTTCCGATTGACAATGCCGGATGAGTAAGCTAGAGTCGCCGCACAAGTAAAATAGAATAACGTCTTTATCCAGAGTGGTGGAGGGAAGAGGCCCTGTGAAGCCACGGCAACCGGTCAGTTAGTGCAAAAGCTAACAGGCGTCTGGTGCCAATTCCTGCCCATTGGGACATGCCCCAGGGACAGATGAGGACGGAGCCAGGATACAGCAATTCAAGTATCTTACAGGCCCTTTCCCCATTTGCCGGGAAAGGGCTTTTTTGGTCTTTAAGTACAAAGAGGTACCCACTTGAACGATTCCGTCGGTCTGGTCAAAACAGAATTTGTCGATTTTGATTTCGAACTGCGACTCGAGAGCGGCCGCTTGCTTGGTCCGCTGACCATCGCCTTCGAACGATACGGAAAGCTCAATCAAGAGCGGACCAACGTCATCCTAGTGACCCACGCCTGGACCGGCGATGCGCATGCCGCAGGCTTTCACAATGAAGAGGAGCGCAAGCCGGGCTGGTGGGACAACATGATCGGCCCTGGCAAGGTTTTCGATACCGACAAATATTTCGTGCTCTGCAGTAACGTTATCGGCTCCTGCAAAGGTTCGACCGGCCCAACCAGTATCGATCCCCGTAATGGTCGCCCCTACCGCCTGAAATTCCCATCGTTGATGGTGCGGGATATGGTCCGTGCGCAGAAATTGCTGGTCGATCATCTCGACATTAAATCGATCCATGCCGTGGCCGGTGGTTCAATGGGTGCCATGCAGGCAATCGAGTGGGGCATCCACTACCCCGAAATGGTCCGCTCAATTGTGCCGATCGCCGGAACAGGGCGCACCTCGCCGATGGCGATCGCGCTGAATGCCTTGGCACGGCAGGCGATCTTTAACGACCCCTTATGGAAAAAAGGCAACTACAAACCGGAGCACCCTCCGGCGGACGGCTTGGCGCTGGCACGAGCGGTCGGCCATATTTCTTTTTTGTCTGACACCTCAATGAACCTCAAGTTCGGTCGCCGCTTCTCAGTACGGGACGGAATGTTTGACTTCTTTGGCAAGTTTGAGGTTGAACGCTACCTCGATTACAACGGCGGCAACTTTGTCGACCGCTTCGACACTAACTCGTTCCTCTATCTGGCCAAGGCTCTCGATCTTTACGATGTCGCCTGGGGCTTCGACTCCTTCAGCGAGGCCCTTGACCGGCTGAACTGTCCGTCTCTCTGGTTCGCTTTCAGCTCCGACTGGCTCTACACGCCACAACAGACCGAAGAGGTAGTCAACGAGTTGCAGCGGCTGAACAAACCGGTCGCCTACCATTTAATCCAGTCCAATTACGGGCACGACTCCTTCCTCGTCGAGCCGGAAAAATTTATTCCGATATTGAGGAATTTTCTTACAGAATAAGGCAGGGGAAACAGCTAGGCGGCAGGATTACTTCTTCAGTACCCCGAACAGGTCCAACTGTTGGAACTTGCACTTTTCAGATTTGAATGGCCGAGGTTGAAAACGCGGACATTCAAGCATCAGCATCGCCTCCGGCTGTTTGCAGGAACGGATACAGCGGCTGCAGAGCTTGTTTATTTCTTCTTTTTGTTCACCCATAACAATCCTTGCTGTTCCTGCGCAGTCTACTGCAGAGCAGCAGACACTGGCAAGCATGCAAATGGAATCAACTGTTGTCTCCCCCCATGACAAAATGTTAAATTATTAAAATCCTCTTCATAAATCGAATAAACAGTGAAAATGATGATTCCTGGAACACTTAATATTACCATCCTCGGTTCAGGGACCAGCACCGGCATCCCAGTGGTCGGTTGTAACTGCTCGGTCTGCCACTCTGACGATCCGCGTAACCGGAGAACCCGCTGCAGTGCACTGGTCAATCACGGACCACACAATATCCTAATAGATACCGCCACCGACCTGCGTCAGCAGGCACTGCGGGAGGATATCCGGCACATCGACGCGGTCCTCTACACGCACAGTCATGCTGATCACATGCACGGTATCGACGATCTGCGCGGTTTCAACCTTAGGCACCAGGGGGCAATTCCACTTTACGGTTCCCCCCGCACCTTGGAGCGGGTCAGGGACAATTTCAATTACATCTTCGCTGATATCGAAAATCCGGGCTACGTCCCACGCCTTAGCCTCAACCCGGTTGAAACCGAGTTCACCCTTTTCGGTCTGACGATCATCCCGGTTCCATTGCTTCACGGTGGCATGCAGGTCTTCGGCTACCGCGTTGGCCCTTTCGCCTACCTTACTGATTGCAACGGCATTCCAGTTGAATCCCTGCCGTTGCTTGAAGGTCTTGAACTGCTGGTTCTCGACGGACTCCGGTTTAAACCGCACAACACCCACTTCAACATTCCGCAAGCGGTCCAAATGGCACAAAAAATTGGCGCACGGCAAACCTTGTTAACCCACTTGAGTCATGAGGTCGATCACCCCCGCCACGATCCGCAATTGCCGGAGGGAATCAGTTTCGCTTACGACGGACAGAAGTTTGTACTAAAAATCCCGCAGCAAACCATCGCTCTGTAAGAGTAGCAGACATGATTACAGAGCTGCACCTGCATGGTCGTATCAACGTGAGTATCGAGAACTAAGCCATTGAACCTAAAAGCCCATCATCACGTTTGTGAGATTGACGGCCAACAGCCGCTCTTTTTCGCCCCAGGCAGTGACCTGATCTTTCATGACAGCAGCGTTTATCAGAACGGCAACTGCAGTGCCTTTTGCGAATACATGTTTGGAGTCGACCAAACGCTGGAGAACTAGACCTAGGAGGGAATCGTCAATCGCCTGACCCTGTTTTGCGCAAGCTATGATAACACGGGAAATCTGCATTTCAGCTCCCATAACAGCACGAGGCAAAGCTACGAGGAGGTGTTTTTCAGAGGGAAAGCGATCTACAACAACTTCTTCTTTATCGATGGCCTGAATGCCACAAACCATAGAAATGATCCTACAGAAACTGGGGCGCAGTATCATGCGGCTAACGAACCTCAATCAACGTGACGCACAGCTGATTGCAGAACTGCTCACGCATCTGACTGAGGAAGTGAACCTTTACCAGATCAACCTGGACCACCTGAATCGGCTCAGAACGAACAATGAATAATATTTTCCTTTAAAGAGCGGGAAGCTCTGCTAAAATTTATCGCTGTATAAGTTTTATGTAACTATTCCAGGCCGTTCAGGGGAGTTTTTCATGGCTGACGTCAACCGCAACCAGGTCCGCAACTTCGGCATCATCTCACATATCGATGCCGGCAAAACCACTGTGTCAGAACGTATCCTCTATTACACCGGCGAAATCCACAAAATGGGCGAAGTCCACGACGGCCTGGCAGTCATGGACTGGATGGAACAAGAGCAGGAAAGGGGTATCACCATCACTGCTTCGGCGACCTGCTGCAAGTGGAAAGACTTCACCTTCAACCTGATCGATACCCCCGGCCACATCGACTTCACCATAGAGGTTGAACGTTCGTTGCGAGCCCTCGACGGAGCAGTCGCCATCTTTAGCGCCGTCGAAGGAGTGCAGCCACAGAGCGAATCGGTTTGGCGCCAGGCCGATCACTACCGGGTGCCGCGCATCTGCCTGATCAACAAAATGGATCGGATCGGCGCCGACCATCGAGCGGTACTAATTTCGCTAATCGAGAAGCTGCACGCCAAACCGGTGCTGTTGCAGCTACCGCTTGGCTACGAGGACAACTTCCAGGGCGTCATAGATCTGATCCATGAAAAAACGATCCTGTTTGATGAGACAGATCTGGGCAAAACTTTGATCGAGGACCAGATCCCGGTCGAACTGCGCGAAGAGGCGCAAAAAGCCCGAGAAAGGATCATCGAAGCCGCCGCCGACTACGACGACAGCATCCTGAACGATTTCCTCGAAGGTGAGCCGATCGCTGGTGAACGTCTGCTGCCGGCCCTGCGGCAAGGGGTCATCGGCTGCCAAATCTCGCCGGTGTTGCTCGGCTCGGCGCTGCGCAACAAAGGGGTTCAGCCGTTGCTTGATGCAATCTGCGCGCTACTCCCTTCCCCCCTCGACACCCCGCCAGCAGAGGCCATGCGGATAGACAACCAGCAGCAGCAACAGATCGAAACCGACCCCAAAGGACCGCTTTGCGCCTTGGCATTCAAAGTCATCGCCGACGAGGGGCGCAAGCTCACCTACCTGCGACTTTATTCCGGCTGTCTCAAACCGGGTGATGTAGTTTACATCAGTCGCACTCTCAGCGAAGAAAAGGTCGCCCGGCTGTTCCGCATGCACTCACACAAACGGGAGCGGATCGATCATGCCGTGGCAGGAGACATCGTCACGGCAACCGGGTTGAAAAATGTGCTTACCGGCGACACCATCAGCCTGGCGGAAGTTCCCTTGCAGCTGGCCGGCCTAGAATACCCGGAACCGGTTGTCTCACTGGCAGTAGAACCAAAAACCATCGACGACCGCGACAAATTGCCTCCGGCGCTGGAGAAGCTGCAGTGGGAGGATCCAACCTTTCTGGTCAAGGAAGATCCGGAAACCGGCCAGACCCTGCTGACCGGGATGGGGGAGCTGCATCTAGAAGTGGTTGTACAGCGGCTGCTGGCCGATTTCGGCGTCGCCACCATCACCGGCCGACCGCAGGTTGTCTATCGAGAAACGGTGACCAAACCGAGTCAGCAGCACGAGGTTTTCGAACGGGAAATCGATGGCAAATGGCACTGCGGCGAGGTAAGCATTAACCTGAACCCGCTGGAACGTCGCAGCGGACTGCAGATTGAGATTGCACCGGAAGTCCTGGCGAGCTGGCCGGAAGAAGCCCGGGAAACCCTACGGCAGCAACTGGAAGCAGGCTGTCAATCAGGGCCGGTGGCTGGCTATCCGCTCACCGACATCAGACTGTTGCTGACCGCGGCCCCCTTCGACAGCGGGAAAACCACTAACCTAGGCATCTCTGCGGCGATCAATCGTGCGGTTTCACAAGCGCTGCAAGCCGGCAAACCGATTCTACTTGAACCTGTGATGGAACTGGAGTTGACCGCTCCGGCCGATTACACCGGGCGGGTCATGGGCAGTTTGCAACAGAAACGTGGTCAGGTGGAAGGGGTAACATCGCGGCCGGGCCAGGATGTGGTGCGTGCTACCGTGCCACTGCTGGAGATGTTCGGTTACATGACCGAGCTACGCAGTGCCACCAAAGGCCAAGGCAGCTTTACAATGGAATTTTCCCACTTCGACCAGGCCCCGCCAGAGACGTTAAAAAAGTTCGGTCTGGCGTAAATAATGCCACTCAGAATGAACAAAGCCCGCCCTGATTGAAAGGGCTTTCTCAGGCATAAGCCAGCATTCCCAAGGATGCGCTACTCTAGTATCAAGATGAAAAAAATGAGGAAACAACGCAAAAGCAACCACCAGAGCCAAGGCCCCAAAACAGGCATTCTCAAGTCAAAAGGTTCAAGCATAGCAAATTTTCGCAAGAATGGCAGTTGCGTCTTTTTTCAGGTAGTTACCTAAACAACTGACAAAAAAAATCAGACCAACCGGTGATCCCGACCGCTTTTTTCGAGGTAATACTCATAATCCCCCTCGTAGACGAGCATCGCCCCATGATCGATTTCAAACACCCGGCCGACCAGCGAGCGCAGGAAATGCCGGTCGTGGCTGACCAGCAGCAGGGTACCACTGAACTTCTGCAACGCCTCCAGCAACACCTCCCGCGCCTGGATATCGAGGTGGTTGGTCGGCTCGTCGAGGATCAGCAGGTTCAAGGGACGACCGAGCAGCGTCGCCAGCACCAGGCGCGACTTCTCACCGCCGGAGAGCTTATCGACCCTCTTGTCGACATCGTCCCCCTGAAACAGGAAGGCGGCACAGAGGTTGCGCAGCACGCCGATGGTCTGCAGCGGTAAGGCGTCCTGCACCGTCTCGAAGACGGTCTTTTTCGGATCGAGCAGTTCCATCGAATGCTGGCTGAAATAGCCAGAATGGACGTTGGCTCCGATCGTCGCGCTGCCGCCCGTCGGCTCGGTTTCTCCGGCGATGGTTTTCAGAAAAGTCGATTTCCCGGCGCCGTTGACCCCGACCACGGCGATCTTGTCGCCACGCCGCACCATTCCGGAGACACCGGAAAAAACCGGCTTTACGCCGCCATTTTCCAGCGGCCAGGTTTTGGCCAGAGCTTCAATAGCAATTACATCGTCACCGCTGCGCGGCGGTTCGGCGAACTCAAACTTGATCACCTTCTGCTCCGGCGGTAGCTCAATCCGTTCGATCTTCTCCAACTTCTTCACCCGTGACTGCACCTGCGCGGCATGAGAGGCGCGAGCCGCGAAACGGGCGATAAACTCCTCTTCCTTGGCCAGCATCTCCTGCTGCCGGTTGTAGCTGGCCACCAGCTGATCGCGGCGGATCTCCCGCTCGCGCAGGTAGAAATCGTAGTTGCCGCTGTAGCTGGTAATCGTTCCGGCGGCAACTTCGACGATGCGCTCGACCAGCCGGTTCATGAAATCGCGGTCGTGGCTGGTCATCACTACTGCGCCCTGGAACTCGGTCGCCAGCCAATTCTCCAGCCAGATGATCGACTCCACGTCCAGGTGGTTGGTCGGTTCGTCGAGCAGCAGGACATCCGGGTTGATGGTCAGAATCCGCGCCAGGGCGATGCGCATCTTCCAACCCCCGCTGAACGACTCAACCGGGCGGTCGTAGTCGTCGGGACCGATACCGAGACCGGTCAGCACCGCCTGGGCGCGGCTCTCCAGATCGTAACCACCGCGATGCTCGAACTCCTGCTGGGCATCACCGTAACGTTCCAGCAGCGTCTCCATCTCGTCATCCTCTAAAGGTTCGCACATCTGCGCTTCCATCTGCCGGATCTGTTCGCCCAGTGCGACTGTTGCTTCAGAAGCGGCAACCACCTCTTCCAGCGCGCTGCGCCCGGACATCTCTCCAACATCCTGCGAGAAGTAGCCGATTACCGTTTTCTTGCCGATACTGATCTCACCGGCATCGAGGGACTCTTCGCCGGTAATCAGGCGGAAAATGGTTGACTTGCCGGCCCCGTTCGGGCCAACCAACCCGGTGCGACTGTCGGGCAGAATCTGGAAACTGGCTTTCTTGAACAGCATCCGGTTGCCGTGCTGTTTGCTGATATCGGTCAGATGGATCATTGTCTGCTCCTGAGTGAAAAATGACAGGCTGTGGTAGCACGTTCGTCAAATGCGTTCAAGCAAAAGCCGGTCAACAAAACAAGGCCACCCGAAACGAGTGGCCTTGGATTAAATCAGCGAGGAAGTTTCTCTTCTAGCCGAGCAGCAGTATGCCGAGAGAGTAACCAACCAGCGTGGCACAGAGGACCCCGACCAAGCCGGGCACCATGAAGCTGTGGTTGAAGTACCACTTGCCGATCTTGGTGGTGCCGGTGGTATCGAAGGTGACCGTGGCAATATCGGACGGATAATTGGGGATGAAGAAGTAGCCGTAGCAGGACGGCATGATCCCGATCAGCAGCGCCGGTGACAGACCCAGTCCCAGACCGACCGGCAGCATCATGCGGCAGGTGGCAGCCTGGCTGTTGATCACGATCGAGACCACGAACATCGCCAAGGCGAAGGTCCAGGGGTAAGCGGTGACCATCTCGGTGATTCCACCTTTGAAGGCCGGCATGGCGAATTTGAAGTAGGTATCACTCATCCAGGCGATACCAAAGATGGCGATGGCGGCAACCATTCCCGACTTGAAGACGACTCCTTCAGGAACCGTGGATGCCTTGGTCTTGGTGACCAGCAGAATCACACCACCGAAAGCGAGCATCATCATCTGAATAATCACCGACATCTTGAGAGGCTTGTCACCTTCGGCCAGGGTACGGATTTCCGGAACCATGGCAATAACAACTATTACAGCCAGCGCCAAGAGGAACAGTAGCACCGAGTTACGAGCCGCCGGAGGGAGTTCCTCGTCCAACGTGGTGGCGGTGGTCTCTTCGATCCGCTTTTTCCAGACCGGATCCTGCAGACGCTTCTGGTATTCAGGATCGTCTTCCAGTTCGACTCCGCGGCGCATGCTGTAGAGCGACATTGCGAGCACGCCAAGCAGAGTGGCGGGGATCGTCACCGAGAGGATAGAAACAAGGGTGATATTCGCGTTCAAACCGGAGAGTTGAGACAGGTAGTAAACTACCGCTGCGGAAATCGGGCTGGCGGTGATCCCCATCTGCGCGGCAACCGACGAAGCAGCCATCGGCCGTTCCGGGCGGATACGGTTTTTCAGTGCCACGTCACCGATAATCGGCATAATCGAATAGACCGCATGGCCGGTACCGAGCATGAAGGTCATGGTGTAGGTAACAAACGGACCAAGGATGGTAACCATTTTCGGCTTGGAACGCAGCAACCGCTCGGCAACCTGCAGCATATATTTGAGACCGCCCGCAGCTTCAAGGATCGAGGCACAGGTGACTACCGCCAGGATAATCAGCATAACAGTGATCGGCGGGCTGGTCGGCGGCATTTTGAAAATAAACACTTCAATCGCCAGACCGATACCGGAAACGACGCCGAGGCCGATACCACCGTAGCGGCTACCGAGGTAGAGCATCAACAGCAGGAAGAGGAATTGAATATACAACATAACGAGACTCCTTTCGAAATGATGGCTTTGCCACCTTGCTTTTATAGAGACCTTAACCTTCATCTAACTAGCTGTATACAAAACGGATTTAAAAAGGATTTATTCTTTTGTGGGGATTTTGGTGATTGTGTTCACAAGGCAGGCGGGGAGGGAAAAATCCGCTCGACTTTGGCCGAAACCAAAGAAATTTATGCTAATGTTACTACTTTGACATAAAATCAGCTTTCAGCAGTTATCGGCTACTCTAGCCCAAATGGGCTGCAACAACCAACCGGCGGAAAAAGATGGACTACAGCCTCAAGGACCTTCTCGACATTCCCAAGCTACGAGAATTACTCGACTCTCTTGACGAGATTCACAGCATGTCAAGTGCGGTTATCGACACCGAAGGCAACATCCTGACTTCCAGCGCCTGGCAGGAGATCTGCACCGAATTCCATCGCCGCAACCCGGAAACGGAAAAGCAATGCATCGAAAGCAACCGCAGCATCAAGGCCGACTTGGATACACAAATTTCCCCAGTTATCTACCGCTGCCCAATGGGCCTGGACAACGCGACGCTGCCGATTGTCGTCGCCGGCAAAAATCTCGGTAACGTCTTCACCGGACAATTGTTCCTGGAACCGCCGGATGAATCCGCATTTGCCGAGCAGGCCCGCGAGTACGGTTTCGATGAAACCGAATACCTGGCGGCGATGCGCAAAGTGCCGCTTTTCAGCGAAGAGAAACTGCGCAAAAATCTGAGTTTCCTTCATAACCTCACACAAACCCTGGCCCAAAAGGGCTTGCAGCGCAAACAGCAAGAGCAG
>NZ_QKAP01000086.1 GCF_003247215.1 Malonomonas rubra
GATCACACGTTCTTTTTGTATCCCAAAATGGGCGACGAGCTTCTCGCTAAGCATCAACTCGGCTAAGTCCTATATCTTTAAGGTGATAGTCACTCAGCTCTCCCAGCTTTCTTCTTTGGGCAGAGATTTCCCGCCAGATAGTTATTTGATTGGATAATTTTTCAATAATTCGCATGATAATTGTCCTTCCTCATTTTGTATCTGTCGGCACGCGGTAGTTGGTCAAGTCGTTATTCAAGATCTATCCAGGCTAACATTGACACTTACCGGGCGAGTCACAGAGTTATAAACCGGGGAGTACTTTTGAGCCATATCAATAAGCTCTTGCTTCTCTTTCTCCGTCAAGTCGCCCTCAATTGTGAAGGCGACCCTAATTTCCTGATAGGCGACAGGGATCGATTCTGACAATCCAAGGAAGCCTTGAACATCAAGATCACCCTCCAGGGAGGACTTTACTGATTTGACTTCCATTCCACGGGCTGCCGCATGTGCTACCAAGGCAGTTGTCAGGCACCCTGACAGTCCGACCAGAAGGTATTCAACAGGATTTGCACCTTTATTGTTTCCCAGCAAGACCGGAGGTTCATCAATATTGAAAACCATGGCGTTGCGGCTGTTATCTTCCTCAAGTGCTCCATAAAATGATTTCACTGTCGCCTGATTGTAGGTGCCATCCTGCCAGGTATTCGTCGCCCGGAATTTGAACTTAGATACTTCCGGATTCTGTTTGATGACATCAATAGTGTCGAAGAGTTGGGTTACGTTGACGCCGTTGACTGATTTGATTGTTTGCTTTGCGGATTCCATTTATTTTCTCCCTTTCCTTGGACAGACAGGTCTGTCTTTTTGTGAGATAAAAAAATTACCTCGTGTTTATAAGGCGCTTAATCAACTTTACGCCCTGTTTTACTGGCCAGATATCATGATAAATTTCTGCCATGGCAATAGCACCACCTAGGATTACCAGATAATCATCAGCCAGTTCTTTTGCGGTTAGATTTGTGTAAGTATGCGGATTATAATTGATTAAATCCTGTGCCAAATCAAAGATCAAAGTGCGCAGGCTTTCATAATGTTGCAAACCTTCCCTGCGGAGCCTATTTCTGGGGTCGGGGACTTCGGCAACCATATTGAGAAATGCACAACCACGCAGGCGGTTGGCTTCAAGCCAAGGTTGCAGCGATTTCATTACCGCCAGAAACCGTTCCACTGGGTTTGTCTGGTCATTGACGAAGGCGCAAACTAGTTCAAACTCAGAGATGTTGCGATCTTTCAAATAGGCCAGACACAAGTCGTCTTTGGTTGGGAAGTGGCTGTAAAAGGTAGCTTTGGCAACGCCGGACTTGGAAATGACTTCATTGATTCCTGTGGCCCTGAACCCTTGATGATAGAACAGTTCTGCTGCCGTATTAAGTATCCGCTCACGAGGAGCTATGCTGTGTTGTTTTGTTTTCATGGTTAGAACATACTCCATACAGACAGGTCTGTCTAGGCGGGGAATGATTATTTTCTATTAACAAATATGGCTGGATGGTAGCCTTTTGAATTCAATGAAAATTTGTATCGCAAAAGCCGCAAAAGCCCTTTTGACGATAACCAATCGGAGATAACTTAAAAAAAGCTTCTGCATTATTCCCATCGTCAATATGTTTCCATAATTTTTCCAAAATGGGGGCAGGATCAAATATTCGTCACCAGTACGGTGTGCCTTGGTAATCACATGAAATTTTTCAAGCTGATCGGCCTGATCGGAAAACACCTTGGACTCATGCCTTTGGTCAGAGTTTTCACCAGCAATGAATTAGATGACAGTATCACTAGAGCTGGTTTTCAAATTGATTACAAATGGCAGCCAGGCAAAAACAAAGCCGTATTTATAATCGCCAAAACAGTGTAACGGGATTATCCTTCTCTTAGTACAATTTCAGCCGTGAATCGTTACAAGCCTAAAAGATAGTTTTTTGAGTCTCATAAATTGTGACTTCCGAACACAATAATTAGTACTGGCTAGATCTGCAGCAAATCAATTTGCCTTTATGATGAGCATGGTTTGATCATCGTGCAAAATGTCGCTTCTGCAAAAATTTCCGAGAGCTGTAAAAATAGAATGACAGATATCAGTTGCACTTTCCGCTGCATGTTCAAGGAGCACCTGGCTAATTCTACTAGTTCCGTAGAGTTCCCCTTGAAGGCTGGGTGCTTCCCAGAGGCCATCGGTCCCGATCAATAGAATGTCTCCTGATTCCATTGAAAGCGTTTCAACTTTATCGAAGCTGATTGAATCGAGTATTCCCAGCGGTATGCCTGAACTAGGTAGTTCACGAACCGTTTGCGTGCTCGCGCTGTAATAGAAACTTGGCCCGTGACCGGCCGAGAGCCAGTGACAGTGGCGCTTTTTGGCGTCAAGCAGGGTGTAGAAAAAGGTTACAAAGAAATCGTCGCGAGTATCTCTGGCCAAATGCCTGTTCAAGGAGAGTAACAGTTCCTCCGGGTTGGCCCCCAGGAGAGGACCTTGGGCGCGAAAAATCCCTCTGACCGTGGTCATTAGCAGGGCCGCTCCGATCCCATGACCAGTAACATCGGCAACCGCAAGGCCCAACTGCTCGTTCCCTAAACTCAGGTAGTCATAATAGTCCCCTCCCGTTTCGTCACAATAACGGCTGTATCCGACGATATCGAATCCTTTAAGTTCGGGGGTTTCTTCTGGCAGTAGGTGTTGCTGGACTTCGTGGGCCAGTGCCATGGACTGTTTCATCTGCTGGCGTTCCAGCAAACTGATTCCCATAGCATTGAAGGCTGAACCGAGATCCTGAAGTTCATCCCCTGTGTTGATATTGACCTGAACATCAAACTTTTCCTGGCTGAATCGTTTTGCTGCATCTACGAGCTGCAGCACTGGGCGAGTCAGCGCGCTAGAAATCTTGAACGCCAAGTATAATACAATGAGGATGACAGTTATCAGGATCAACCCGCTGATTTTCAAAGTCCAGTATGCTTGATCGCGAGCATAGCTCTCGGCACGTGTCGCTTGGGCGACAACCTGTTGATAGGGAACACTTATCAATGGGAACGGTTGTCCATTCCGCTGCTGACCATAGGTCCAAAGATACGCCTCTCCCTGCTGGCTGATTTTGCGTATCCCGGAGCGACCGGCCCGCAGGTCAGCAAAGACGGACTCTAACTGCTCAGCGACGTCTGCTTTGAGAAATTGACGCTTCACAGGAACTTGCCAGTTGTTCCGCTGGCCACTCTGGTCATCCCGGTAGACGACTTCGAGAGAAGAATCAACTGGATGGAACAGCAGTATCATTGCCCTGGACATGTCCCGCCACTCGGCAGGAATGGTCCAATCGTTCAATAGCCACTGGTAGATGACATCGATTGCGGTAACCCCTGCAAATTTCCCATCTGGCGTATGAACCGGCATGGCCATTGTTAGGATAAGGGAACGGGTCGAGAGGTCAGTGATGACCCTTGATATTGCCTTTCCTTCCGATTTGGCTGCGATATACCAATCGCGCTGACGGGGGTCATATTCCGGAGGGTAGCCCCCTTTGCCAGGGTAGCTGGAATGAATCCCCTTTTCCAGTGTCGTGTATTGCCACAAAAACAGATCGGGACGGATATCGTGAACAAGTCGATACACATCTGGCAGGGGGCCCAATTGCTGGACTAGTTCAGAGACATCCTGCCGCTGTATACCTTGAGGGAGGTAAATGACCTGCTGGTTGTAATTGACCGGAATCGGCTCAAGAGTTCCGGCAGCACTGGGCCGAAAGTGCTTTTCTGATGGTTCGGTGTCCGCTGGTTGTTTTTCCGGGTGATCAAAATCAGTTGAGAAATAGAGTGGTTGAGAGCTTTTGGGATTGGTAGACAGCAGCCTTTCAACCTCCCTGGCCTGAAAATTGAGAGAGAGAAGAATCTGTGCTTCGTCCCGTTTGAGGATTTGCCCATATTCGTCGACAAGGGTCGAAAGCATGGTGAACGCATTGTTGAGTAGTTGCTCACGGGTATCGGAAGTCAGTTTGCGGCTTAACTGCAATGCTGAAAAGCTCTCAAAGACGGTACCGACCAGCAGTGGAATCAAGGCGATCGCCAGAAGCAAAACCAGTATTTTGCTGTGTATCTTCATTTTCAGTCACTTGTCTGAAATCAGAACGTTCTTTATCAATTATAGCTTCAATCGGTGAGTCTTTTACATCTTATTTGGCTGCCACAACGAGTTGAATCACTGCTAGTTCAAAGGACACAATCTGGCCTCACAACTCGTAACAAGAGTAAGGCCCGGCTACTGCCGGGCCTCGTCTGTTTTGGAGTTCAGTTAGAGACGACAACTATGCGGATAATCATATGAAGGCACCTCCAGCGTAGCAGCCAACAACGTCGTCTCTATGTTGAGACGGAGTGAACAACTTCAAAAAGGAGGTGCAGCATGGAACTACATTGTGGCTTGGATCTTCACTCTAACAACAAGTATGCGGCCAGATATTCTCTCGGCCTGGGATCCCAGCCGTTACTGTGGTCAGCTCTTTTTGCGGGTCTTGGCGTAGAACACTGAAAACTGCTGGGTCACCTGTTTGCCTTGACAGCGGGGACACTCAACGCGGTCTTGATCATGCTCCGCCATGCTCATCACCACAGTGAAGAGTTCCTGACATTTCTCACAACGGTACTCGTAAGTCGGCATAGCCACCTCCCCATTTTTTTATAGATTGCCGCATATCATTGCATTGTCAATTGTGGTTTTCCCTATAATTTAAGGACACGTCAAAAAAGCCTATAGTGGCCCCAAGGAAACTCCATGCCGAAGAGAAGAAAATTCAGCCCCGAATTTAGACGCGGAGTAGTTGAGCAGGCTTGTTAACCAGATGTAAGTTGCGCTCAAATCGCAAAAGAACTAGGGATAAACGCCAATTTGCTTTCACGTTGGAAGCGTAGGGTAGATTCGGGTGAACACCGGCGGCATGCCGAAAATATGCGCTATGATTGTCTTGTTTGTCATGATGCCAACAAGTTGGACAGTAGCTAGTTTAGCGGTCTTGATACCATCAGCTTTGAGCTGTCACCAGCGGCAACGATCAAGAGTTCGATCAGCTACTCGGGTGGGACCTGTAGTACCGCAAATTGTCACGGCTCAAAACGCTGGTAAAAAACTTTTCTTTTTGCTACCTAATTAGGAATGATGCGGTGGTTTCCCTCGGGAACCACCGCATTTGCTTTAATGGCATCACCGACTTCATTCAGCCTATGAGGGGCAATCTCCAAACGAAAAACTGCGGCATTCAACCTTGCATTTTTGCCAAAATCCTTTTCTGAATTGGTTATATGACAACTCCGAAATCCTGCAATCCAAAAGAAGTGCTATCAGCTATTTGGAATAGGCAGAAATTAATCCACGGAAAGTTTCGTCATTTCAAAATACTAGCCAAGCTACTGATCTTCCTAGCGGAAATGCAAACATTGTTGGTGCGAAATTTGCTCTTAAAAATTGGTTTATGTGAGTTTCCGATCGGCGGATTCCTGTCATCTGTTTGATGGTTTGTTTGTTGTCACCTAACTAAAAATCTGGAGGGTATTTCATGTCCCTAGGTAAGCGATGTCGTGTTGCTCCGGCTCTTGTTCTTTCTTTGTTTGTGTTCAGTTTTCTTGCTTTTTCAAATACTCAAGTTGCAGCATTAGGGGAGCAGCCAATCTATTCGCCTATCACTGAATGTGCCGATGGCAATTGTTCCGGGTACACAAATTCGCAGGTGTCGTTTAATGATTACCATGACAAACTGCCAAAGATAAATGATTATGGTGATGTTGTCTGGCAAGGACGGTCCGCCTCTGAAGACTACGAAATATTTTTTAAAGCCGGCGACTCAATGATTATTGAGCAGATTACCGAGAATGAATTTGATGATATCTATCCAATGGTCAACGATTTAGGCGAAATCACCTGGATGGGTCACAATGGCACCGACTGGGACATTTACCTGAATAGCAGTGGGAACAGTACCAAGATTTCCCACAACACCATGGACGATCTGTTCCCCAAGATTAATAACCTAGGCGATGTCGTCTGGCTTGCAGTTGATGGTCACGACTATGAAATCTATCAGTATTCGAGCGGCAACAGTACGCAAATCACTGACAATGAGGTGAATGATGTCCAGGTCAGACTCAATGACTCCGGTGACATCATGTGGCGCAGCCTGGCGGAAATGAGTTCTGATATTTTTTTACACTCTGGCACAGAAACCACGCAGATTAACAGCGACGACCTGTTTGATCATAACCCGCAGTTGAACAATAATGCTGATCTTGTCTGGGAGGTTGCAGACGGCAATGACTGCGAGATTGTTGTGAAACTCGCTTCAGATCCAGTTCCGGTACAGATAACAGACAATGAAACGGAAGACTGGTTTCCGATGATCAACTCTGCCGGTGTGGTTGTCTGGCAGGGAAGCGATGGGAATGATTTTGAAATTTATGCCTACAGCAACGGGGTGATTAGCCAGATTACTGATAACGACTTTGATGATCTGAGTCCCCAGATCAATGATACCGGCGATATCGCATGGCTGGCAATGGGTGACGCCACTAGCGGCATCGGTATTTACCTGTACCAGACCAGCAACCAGACGATCAGCAAATTAAGCGATACCTTTACTGGCCATTACGACTCGGTGCCAGATATAAATAATGATGGCAAAATCGTTTGGAGCGGTTGGGATGGAAACGACTTTGAGATCATTACTGCTTCTGCTCCCAATAGCGTTCATGACGATGTCTATTTCCAGCCGAGGACCGTCAACCTGCAGAGCGGAGGCAAGGGCTTTGCCGCAGTCATCGATTTGCCGTTACCATACTCTGCTGCTGACATTGATCCAGCCAGCGTGGCAATAACCATGATAAGTTCTGGTGATGCTCCATCTTCTCCTCTTGTCGATCCTCTCTACTCAACAGGGAAATACAAGGTGGGAGATTTCGATGATAATGGCATAGTTGAAATGATTATCAGTTTCGATCGACAAGCCCTGATACAGCTTCTTGAGCCTCTGGGAATTGGTGTCTTTGATTTGTCAATCGCCGGAAAGTTGTACGATGGGACAACCTTCCCCGGAGTAAATAGCATCAAAGTTGTTGATCAGAAGTCATCAAAACTTAAAATAGCCAAAATCCCAGTCCTTAAGCTTAAGGAAAAAACCAGCAAAAATTAGGATACGGAAAAAATATGTTTAGTTAATGATCGCTTTAAATGAAAGAGGCCCCTCGATATGATGGGGCCTCTTGAATTTTCAGGAATCTGAAAAATAGCTTTTGAAATAGAGTTAAGATTTGTCTGCCCAAATTTTCGCAGCCTGAAATCGTTTCTTCCGCCACGATCAAGTTCCTTCTTGAAGTTGTTCTCCTATTTCCTTCACAGGAGTTCCCAGAATTTAAATAGTGTGGATTATCTCAATTTTGTATGCGTACCCCGGTAGTAGTTGGCGCAAGTGAGGCAGCGGATACTTGTCCTTTTGGGCTGCAGTTGGTTGTAGTCGGAAATACAATCACGCGGCCACTTTTAAGTATTCAAAGGTAGGCCGCACCTGCCCGTTGAGAATTTTGTTGTGAATAGCGAGCGCTTCGGCGACGATTTTGGGCCAATTGTTTTCGACGATCGCGGCCAATTCTGCCGGGGTGATTTCGATCTGCTTGGCTTTGATGGTTTGCGCGTATCTTAAGGCAACTTGGTCGAGAGCTTTTTCGTAGAGAGCTACTTTCATTTTGCTCCTCCTTTAGGTTGCTAATAGAGAAGAGCAAGTATGGGGCCAATCTTTATTGTGCCCCGTAGATTGGCTCCACAAGCGTGTTTAAGAGGTTTTTTTCTGTCTTGCGAGCCCGTTCTTTCTCTGGTCAGGGAGCTGGACTGTTTGAAAAATAAACAGATTATTGACACCACGCTTAATTCTTGATCCGTGTTTCTGTCGCAATGGGATTCTCTGTGTCGCGAAAGCAACGCTCTGCAAAAGGGGATGGAAGAATGAGTGACCTGCTGAACTGCAAATGGCTGATGCTGATCAGGTGATTATTTGTGCTACTGTTTGTTGATTGTGGTATCCGGCAAGCTATGTCTTTGCTGTTAACTTTGCTATGATTGCCGGGCATTGTGATGGAGAGGAGACAAAATGGCTGAAAAGAGGGATTTAAAAAGGAAGAAAAAGCGGCTTAAATTGCGTTTTGGAGTCGATTGTCCGAAACGTATAGCCTTTACCGAGGATCTTTCCGATTGTGGTGTCTTTGTCATTACCGGACAGCCGGAACGACCAGGAACCAAGCTGCTTATGCAGATCACTTTGCCCGACGAGGGGGAGGTGATTGCTCACGGCCGCGTGCAGTGGGCGAAAAAGGTGCCGCCAAACATGATTCGTGTCGCCCAAAAATGTGGCATGGGGGTTCGTTTTTTGAGTTTTGAAAGTGGCGAAGAGTCCTATCGGAAATTGATTGATGAGTTGCGCCATTAAGTTCTTTCAATGACCAGTTCAGAAGAAAATAGCGGATATTTGCCAGCGGTTGCCCCCGACTTGCTACTGGTGCGGTGGGGGCATGGGGAGTGGCAGGTACGCAGCATCTCAGAACGGCTGGCTGCTTGGCTCGGCATAGAACCCTGGTCCGCGCGCGGACGTTCGCCTGAGCGAATTTTTACCGAAGCAGTTCCATCACTAGTCGACTTGGCTGGGGAGGTGCTTGATTGTGGTCAGGATCTAGGCGACGTCAAGTTGCGTCTCACATCGGGGCAACCTGGGTTTTTGGCAGATATCCAGTTTGCCGGTTTGACCGAGGACTACCTGGGCCGTTTGGTGCGGATCTCTCTGCGCAGAGAGACACCTGCTAGCAGGCAGGAGGTCGGGTTTCGCAATCTGGTCGGGTCCAGTCCCGCGATGCGCGAGGTGTTTCGCAAAATCCGGCTTTACGGCCCGTCTGATGCCGCAGTCGTTATCACCGGGGAGACTGGAGCTGGAAAAGAATTGGTCGCCCAGGCGTTGCATGAAGAGAGCGACCGGCATGCTGGCCCCTTTGCAGCGCTCAACTGTACTGCGATTAGTGATCAGTTGCTGGAGTCGGAGCTGTTCGGTCATGAGCGAGGTGCCTTTACCGGAGCGATACGTGAGCACCGGGGCTATTTCGAGCGAGCTGATGCTGGTACCCTGTTTCTCGATGAGATCGGCGACATGCCATTACACATCCAGGCCAAGATGTTGCGGGTTTTGGAAGACGGCAAGGTGCAGCGGGTCGGAGGAGAAAAAAGCTATCAGGTCGATGTGCGCATTATTGGCGCGACAAATGTGCCGCTGGAACAGGCCGTGGCGGAAGGCCAATTCCGCGCCGATCTTTACCACCGTCTGGCGATCCTGCGAATCCACCTGCCGGCGCTGCGCGATCGCAGCGAAGATATTCCACTACTAGCAGATATGTTCTTGCAGCAGTTCAATGTCAAGTATGGCAAGGGGGTGCAGCGCTTGACACCAGAAGCGATCCGCCTGTTGCAGTCCTACCTCTGGCCCGGCAATGTGCGTGAGCTGCGTAATGTGCTGGAGCGGGTGGTGGTCGAAGCAGAAACCGAGGCGATTGGCGCGCGCGCATTCGGTGAATGGATTCATGAGCGCCAGCAGTTTGCCCGGTCGTCGTTAACGCCTAACGCCGCTGACCGCCCGCAATTACCGGTCGTTGTTCCCTACAAGGCGAATGACGACGGATCGACGGTGGTCGATGCCGCCATGGTTTCCCCTGGTCGTGGACGCGGTATTCGTTCCGAACTGAATGAAGTGACCATTCGTGCCGCTTACCGGGCCGCTGACGGCAATCTCGCCGCTGCTGCTCGGCTGTTGGGGGTCCATCGTGCCACCCTCTATCGACATCTGGCCCGCCTAAATCTTTCCCGCGAACAACTTTCCTGATTCTCTGATTTGTTTTTGCGACGTCGCAAGTGTCGCAACAGTTGTTCTTGTGCGACTTGTGTGACGTCGCATCGTAGCGTTGCCGATTTCCTGCCTGATTTGTAACTATCTGAAATTGAGTGTTAAATCTTGTTTTTACGGGTTGGCATCACCCTTGTAATGTTGTTTGGCATAACACGCAAACAGGCTCGTAATAGAGCACTCACAAGGAGGAGAAAAGATGTTCGGATTACAGATGATTCACGAAATGGACAACCTGCAGCGGGAAATGGACAAGCTATTGGGCGGCTTTAGCTTCAATCCCTTTTATCTGGAGCGACAGCAAAATAGGGCGTTCAAGGTACAGGATGCCGGTGAGGCTTTTGAGGTAAAGGCTGCTCTTCCGGGGCTCGATATCGAAAAGCTGGAAATCAGCATCCTTGGCCGGCGCCTGACCCTGGCCGGTGAATTCGCCAGTGGCGATGTTCCGGAAGGGGCATCCTGGCATCGCCGCGAACGGCATACCGGTCGCTTCGAGAAGAGCTTGCTGCTAAATGCCAACATCGATAGCGATCAGGTTGAAGCTAGTTACGAGAAGGGTTTGCTGCGTATCAACTTGCCGAAGGCAGCCTCGGCGTTACCGAAGAAAATCAACGTCAAGGTCGCTTAATCAATTGGTTGCACCATAACTTTAAAATCTAAAAATAGATCGGGAGAGTTCAAGATGAATGACAAGCAAATCATCAGCAGCGAGGAGAAACACTTGGAAAACGCGGAACAGTCTTTGCCGGTTCAGCGTTTCACCCCGGCAGTCGATATTTACGAGACCGAACAGGAACTTGTGCTGCAGGCTGACCTGCCGGGCGTAACCGAAAATGACCTCCAGCTCGAGGTGAATCGCGGCATTCTTACCCTGGAGGCGGAACAGGCCGCCGTCGAGGGGGCCGCACGCAAGGCCTACTATCGCCAGTTCAAGGTTTCTGAAAGGATTGATGCCGACGCGGGGGCCGCCGAGTTGAAAGATGGCGTTTTGACCCTGCGACTGCCGAAAAGAGAGTCGGCGAAACCGAAGAAGATCGCAGTACAGACCTTGCATTGATGCAGGGGGAGCCGGAAGCGATTGCCTCCGGCTCTTTTTTTCAGTTTTACCCGATTCCGGCGTTATAATTTCGGTATCCACATCTGTTTCAGGAGTTCAAAATGATCGATCTCAACCGGACCACGCAGAAAGTTCAAGACGCCTTGCAGGCGGCCCAAGGGCTGGCGTTGCGTTACGGGCATGCGGAAATTGACGGTGAGCACCTGCTGCTGGCTCTTTGTGAGCAGGATGGCGGCTTGACGCCGCGCTTGCTGCAGAAAATGGAGGTGCCGCAGGATGAATTAAGCGGTGGGCTGCGCAAGGAGCTGGAGTCTCGGGCACGAATCAGCGGTCCAGGGGCCGACAGCGGCAAGCTCTACGCCAGCCGCCGGTTGAGCAACCTGTTGCTGCAGGCGAGCGACCAAGCCAAGCAACTCAAAGACGAATATGTCAGCGTTGAACATATGCTGTTGGCGGCGGTTGCTGAAGGAGATAGAACAGCTAGTGGGCGACTATTTGCCAAATTGGGGGTCGATCGCAATCGCCTGTTGAAGGCACTAACTGAGGTGCGTGGCAACCAGCGAGTTACCAGCCAGGATCCGGAAGAAACCTATGAGGCATTGCAGAAGTATGGCCGCGACCTGGTCGAAGAGGTCAAAAAAGGCAAACTTGATCCGGTCATCGGTCGTGATGAGGAGATCCGCCGGGTGATCCGTATTCTCTCCCGCAAGACCAAGAACAATCCGGTGCTGATTGGTGAGCCGGGGGTCGGTAAAACGGCAATCGTTGAAGGGCTGGCACACCGGATCGTGCGCGGAGACGTACCGGAAGGTTTGAAAGGCAAGACGGTTTTCTCCCTCGATATGGGTGCTCTGGTGGCTGGGGCTAAGTACCGTGGTGAATTCGAGGAGAGGCTCAAGGCGGTGCTCAAGGAGATACACAGCAGTGCCGGTCGAATTCTGTTGTTTATCGATGAGCTTCACACCATCGTTGGCACCGGCAAGAGCGAAGGTGCCATCGACGCCGGCAACATGCTCAAGCCGATGCTGGCTCGCGGTGAGTTGCACTGTATAGGCGCCACCACCCTCGACGAATATCGTCAGTATCTTGAAAAGGACCCTGCGCTGGAGCGGCGCTTCCAACCGGTACTGGTTGAGCAACCGAATGTTGAAGCGACCATCAGCATCCTGCGCGGCCTCAAGGAGCGCTTCGAGGTCTACCACGGTGTTCGGATTCAGGACAACGCTTTGGTTGCTGCGGCCGAACTCAGCAATCGTTACATTGCCGATCGCTTCCTGCCGGACAAGGCGATCGACTTGGTCGATGAAGCCTGCGCCACCATCCGCACCGAGATCGATTCCATGCCTGCCGAATTGGACGCCATTACCCGGCGTCTGATGCAACTGGAGATTGAAGAAGCGGCGCTGAAAAAAGAAAAGGACGCCGCCAGTCGCGAACGTTTGGCGGTTCTGCAGAAGGAATTGGCCGATCTTCGCGAACAGGAACGGGAGCTGTCCGCCCAGTGGCAGCTGGAAAAGGGTGGCATCCGCTCGGTGCAGCAGTTACGAGAGGAAATCGAGCAACTGCGGCTCGATATCGCCGAGGCGGAACGGGCCTATGATCTGAACCGCGCTGCAGAACTGAAGCATGGCAAGCTACCGGAACTCGAACGGCAGTTGAAGGTGCAGGAAACGCAGCTGCAGGCAGCCGACAGTACCGAAAAAATGCTGCGCGAAGAGGTGACCGATGATGAAATCGCAGAGATCGTCGCCCGCTGGACCGGAATCCCGGTAACCCGTCTGGTTGAGAGCGAACGGGAAAAACTGCTCAAGCTGGATGAAATTCTGCATCAGCGAGTCGTGGGGCAGGATCAAGCAGTACAGCGGGTGGCGGATGCAGTAATCCGTGCCCGGGCCGGGATCAAAGATCCGAAGCGGCCGATCGGCTCCTTTATCTTTCTTGGTCCGACCGGGGTTGGTAAAACAGAACTGGCCCGCGCCTTGACCGAGGCGCTGTTCGACAGTGAAGAAAACCTGATCCGCATCGACATGTCGGAGTACATGGAAAAACATGCAGTCAGTCGGCTGCTCGGTGCTCCTCCTGGTTACGTCGGTTACGAGGAGGGGGGGCAACTGACCGAGGCGATCCGGCGGCAGCCGTATTCCGTGGTGCTGTTCGATGAGATCGAGAAGGCGCATCCCGATGTCTTCAACGTTCTGCTGCAGATCCTCGATGATGGTCGTGCTACAGATGCCAAGGGGCGGACGGTCAGTTTCAAAAACGCTGTCATCATCATGACCTCGAATATCGCTTCGCAGCAATTGCTGGAGGGTATTCAAGGGGACGAGATTCCTGATGCGGTCCGCCGGCAGGTGGAGGTGGCATTGCAGCAGAGTTTCCGCCCGGAATTCCTGAATCGGATTGATGACACCATCATCTTCAAGCCGCTGACACGTGCCGAGATCGGTCGGATCGTTCTGTTGCTTACCGAGGAGGTCCGGCAACGGCTGGCGAAGCGGCGGCTGGCACTTGAGATTGCCCCGGAAGCAGCTGATTTTATTGCAGAAACCGCTTACGATCCGGTCTATGGCGCCCGCCCGTTGAAGCGTTTCCTGCAGCATGAGCTGGAAACCAAAATTGGTCGTGCCCTGCTGTCTGGTGAGGTTGTCGAAGGAGGAACATTGCGAATTAGTGTTGATAGCGGGCAACTGCTGGTAAACGTCGAAACATCTTAGAAACGCGCTAAGGATAATAAAAAGCTTGCGAATAGTAAAAAACGGCGTATAATCTGACAAAAATGGTTATATTTAAAAGGTAGCCTATCACAGCAAGGGGGACATCATGCGTATAGATATCGTTTGTAAACCGGATAAGCCTGAAGCATGCCGTGGAACAGCAAAAAATGTTCAGGAAGCCCTCAATAAGCTTGGTGTTGAGGCCGAAGTCCACCAGTTCAACGATTCTCGTAAGATGATCGATAATCGGATTTATGTTGTGCCTGCGTTGCTGATCGATGATCAGCTGAGAATCGCCGGTCGTGTTCCGGAGGTTGACGAGATCGTCAATTTTCTGGTCGAGCGGCCACGCTATCTGAAGCAGGTTGCCGATGTCGCTTAAACCATAACTTTTCTCTCTCCTCTTCCGCAAAGGTTCCCGTCTCTAATGACTGGGAACCTTTACTTTTTTCAGGCCCTCAGGTAGTCTTGAAAATTCCTTTTTTCAGGAGATCAGAGATGCCGAAAATCCTGCTGGTTGATGATGTCGATCTGTTTCTTGAGTTGGAACGATCCTACCTCGAAGGTTGTGGCTATGACCTGGTTACCGCCTCCTCCGGAGAGGAGACCCTCAAGCGTCTCGATAAGGTGGCTCCCGATCTGTTGCTGATCGATTTTTATATGCCGGGCATGGATGGTGATGAGGTTTGTCGTTTGATCCGTCAGGACACACGCTGGAAAAACCTGCCGATTCTCATAGTGACTGCTGCCGGGAAACCAGAGGAGGTAAAGCAGTGCCTGCAGGCCGGTTGTGACGATTACATCACCAAGCCGGTCAACAAGCAGGAACTGTGCAATAAAGTTAAGCGCCTGCTCGGCGAGGTGACCCGCCGCCAGGACGAGCGGGTTTCGGTCAAATTGCCGGTGCAATTGCGTGAGGGAGGGCGCTTGCATGTCGGCAGCGCGCACGATCTGTCGGTCAGTGGGGTGTTGCTGAAATCAACGGTTCCATTGGAGGAAAATGATGCCATCGAGATCCGTTTTGAATTGACCGAGGAGAAGCCGCTGGTGCTGTTCGGCAAGATCAAGCGCGTTGCGGAGAAAAAAGCCGCCGGTTGCGGGGTCTATTTTATCTATCCTGATCCCAACAGCAAAGGTTTGATGGAAAAACTGATCCGGAGTCAGAAGACGGAACAGCTTCTGGGGGAGGGGGGTGATGTACAGCTTAGCCAGCGGCTGATAAGTCTGGAAGATGAATGCGCCAAGCTGCGTGTCGCGCAAGACGAGGCCATGAGGCGGATCGGCGAGCTGGAACAGGAGAATCTTGAATTCGCCAATCAGCTGGTGCAGGTTGAGGATGTCAATAACAACCTGACCAACCTCTATATTGCTTCATCGCGGCTGCATTCGACCCTCGATCGGGAAGAAACCCTGGAGATCATCAAGGAGATCGTGATCAATTTTATCGGCGCGGAAAAGTTCGCCCTTTTTCTGTTTGACAAGCCAACCCGCATGCTGCAGTTCGAAACGGGGGAAGGCTTTGAGGAAGGGGAGCGCTTTCCAGAGATCTCGCTTGGCGAGGGGGTGATCGGAGGGACGGCGGCTAGCGGCGAAAACTATTTTATCGAGGGTTCGGTCAGTGAAGGGTCAGACGACACTCTGGCACCGATCATCGCGATCCCACTGCTCATTCAGGAGCAGATGATTGGTGTGCTGGCCATATACAGATTGTTTATTCAGAAAGAACAGCTGGAGTCGATCGATTATCAGCTGTTTTCCATGCTCGGTGAACATGCTGCCACGGCACTTTTTTCTTCGACTATCTACGGGCGGTCGGAACGCAAGCGAAAGACCTACCAAGGGTTTGTCGATCTGCTGCTCAAATAGGCTGCAGGATTCCCTGGCTGACGGCAAACTGAAGCAGTTCCAGGCCGGTTTGCTGATCGAACCGACGCAGCAACTGCGTGGTTGAAGTGTTGCCGTCTGCGCTGAGCAGCAGCTGGGCGAAGTCGTTATCGAGCATTTCAACAACAGGTTCGCCGCCCTGCAGCAGGAAAATCCCGTAGCAAGATCCTGTAGTCAGTTGTTTGCTCACCCTGAATAGTTTCTCTCCCCCGTAAGTTTCCAGCTCTTCCAGGCCGTAATTGAATTTCTGCAGCCGCACCGCACTGTTCAGCTGCCATTTCAGTTTCTGAAGCTGCTTGATGGAATGTCGTTGGCTGGAAGCTGCACATTCGGCGGCCAGCAGTAGCTCGGCGCAGCAGTAGTGGTAGTTGATCAAATCCTCTGCCAGAAGTTGCAACTTGCTTTTTCCGCTGCATCGCAACAGCTCGGCGATGAAGGCCTGCTGCAGCGGCAGGATTTCACTCGGCTGCCAATCTTCGGGCAGGCATTTATCTCTAATTTCAGGGGCGGTTTGCTCGCTCAGCCAATTAGCGAAAGAGGACAACAGCGCCGTCGGCTTCATTCCCAGCGCTTCACAGCACTGTAGGAAGAAGCCAACCGCCCGCCCGCGGTTGTAGAAGATGTCGGTTGCGTTTGCCAGCTGCCGGCTCTGTTCCATCTCTTTGGCCGGGTAGCTGTTGCTTCCTCGAATCAGGTAAGGCGGTTGCAAATCGGCCTGGATGCCAAATATCTGCTGCCGGTCATATAACTCGGTGCCAGGCAGAACCGCAAGCGGGAAGATGTCGATATGGTTCGGCTGTTGCTGCAGGCAGAAGTCTAGGCTGCGGCAAAACCCCTGATGATTATCATTCGGTAGCCCATAGATCAGGTCAAGCCCGAAGGTGACCCCGGTAGCTGAGAGCAGTTGCAGTTTTTTCCGTATCTTGTCCGCATGTAGGGTCCGGTGGAGTGGTTTGAGGACCTCGGGTTCGGCAGATTGCATGCCGATCTGTACCGAACTGTGGAGCTGGCTGAGCAGCTCCGCCGTTTCGGCGTCGAGAAAATCGGCTTTGGCTTCTAGGTGATAATGGATCTGTGGCGCCTCCTCGAGCAACAGCCTGAGCAGCTGCTTGCCCCGCTCGGCCGGCGCATTGAAGGTCGAGTCAAGAACCCAGATCTGCGCGACTCCCTGCTGTGCGAAGAGCCGCAGTTCTTCCCGCAGACGCTTCATTGGCAGCGGTCTTACTCCCCGCTGCCCTTTGGCATCGTAGCAGAAGGCGCAATTGAAGGTGCAGCCACGGGCCACTTCCCATAGTACTCCGCAGTCTGTTTCCAGCGGTAAGGTTTGCGTCAGCCAAGGGGATGGCAGACGGCTGAGGTCGGGGCAGGTCGCTGGAGCAGATTGTTGATTCTGGGCGGTAAGCAGGCCGGGAATGCCGGTGTAGCTCTCTCCCCTGTTCAGGGCGGTCGCCAGTTGGGCGAAGGCTAGCTCTCCCTCACCGCAGATCACACCGTCCAGTTCTCCCTCGGCGAGCACGGCGGCAGCATCCGCACTCGCTTCCGGACCACCGGCGATCAGGAAGAGGGTGGGCTGTCGCTGCCGCAGCTGGCGGCAGAGCTGCAAAATCGTTTTGCGGTTCCAGAGGTAGAGTGGAAAGGCAATCAGCAGTGGCTCTTCCGCCAGCAATAGGGTTTCCATCTCTAAAAGGGACTGCTCTGGAAACAGGTCGACTAGTTCGGTGATTTTCCTGAGGCTCGGGGGGAGGCTGGCTTTCAGGTTGCCGGCCGCAAGCGGTACCGCTTGAGCCGAGCGGCGGACGTGCAGAGTTGGTAGTAGGATGCGCATCAGGTTATTTTTTCAGGCTGACCTTGATGCGAGGTTTGCCGTCACTCGAATCGATGCTGAAAACAACTGCGCGGTCGCCGTAACGCTCGCGGATCTTTTCCCGCTGGCTATCAAGAAAGGAGGCGACCTTCTCGGCAGTCGGAGCGTCGCCTTTAATGCCACAGACCTTGCGCGCTTCGGCGAGTTCTTTCTGCAACCGGTCGGCCTCTTTTCTGTCGTTAAAGGCAGTTTTCTCTGTTGGCATATCGGGAACTTTTGGAGCGTTCAGGCGAGCGGTGTGCCGGTGGTATCTGCCTTCATCGATCAGCCGCAGGATACGGTCCCAGTATTGGGAGTAAGTCATGAAACGGGAAGCGATCCCTTGGTAGCGGAATTTTAGGTCAGTCCAGACGATTCGCCGGTTGGTATAGTGACGGATTCGGCGTGCCAGGTTCTTGCGCGCGTTGACTGGTTCCCGCTTTTCCACACCGGCAAAATATTGTTCGTAGTGGATTTCAAGATCCTTCATCTGTTGCTGGATTTCATCCAGCTCATAGCCGAGTGCGCGTCGATCATCCATCTTGTTTGTTCGCCTCCAGTAGCAGAAACTATACGTGAGTATTAAAAACTTGTAAATAACGAAGGAATATTCGTCGTTTCGGCAGGGAACAGCTTGACTGGCTGTGGGCGTTCCGAGATAATTGAGCGTTTTTTTCTTTGCACCAAACTTTATAGGGGAAAAATTTATGCATAAAGGGCTCGCAGCAGTTATCCTGGCTGCCGGAAAAGGGACTCGAATGAAGTCGGCGTTGCCGAAGGTTCTGCACCCAATCTGTGGACAGCCGATGCTTGCCTATCCGATTCAGGCGGCCCGGAAGGCTGGCTTTGAACAAATGTCGGTGGTGGTCGGACATCAGGCCGAGCGCGTCAGGGAGGTCTTCGCCGGAGAGCAGGTCAGCTGGGTCGAGCAGGCCGAGCAGCTCGGTACCGGGCATGCGTTGCTCTGCGCCGCCGAATCTCTGGCCGGTTTCTCTGGGACCCTGCTGTTGCTTTGCGGCGATGTGCCGCTGCTGCAGGCCGATATTCTCGAGCAGTTCCTCAATTACCACAAGCACGAAAAAGCGACCGTGACAGTATTGACCGCCGAGATGAACAATCCGGAAGGCTATGGTCGGATTATCCGCAACAACGAGCAGGTACTGAAGATCGTCGAGGAGAAGGATGCGATGCTGGAAGAGCGCAGCATCACCGAGATCAACACCGGCACCTACCTGTTCGATGCCAAGTTCGTGTTCGAGGCTCTTAAAGGGCTAAAAACAGATAATGCTCAGGGTGAATACTATTTGACCGATGTGGTTGCTGCAGCCGTTGCTGCCGGTAAGAAGACCCGGGCGATCAGCGTACCCGACCCGACTCAGGTAATGGGAATTAATGATCGTCGTCAGTTGGCCGAGGCCGAGGCGGTGATGCGCTGGCACATTAACTCCGATCTGATGCTCGCCGGGGTGTCGATGATCGACCCGACCACCGTCTATGTCGACAAGACGGTCACGGTTGGTCCCGATACGGTGTTGCATCCCAATGTACAACTGCGCGGCGTGACTAAAATCGGAAGCAACTGCACGGTCGAGACCGGGGTTGTGGTGGTAGATTCGACGGTTGGTGACGCTACGGTGTTAAAAGCCGGTTCCGCGATTGAGGAGGCGCAGATCGGCCCAGGTTGCAAGATTGGGCCGATGGCGCATCTGCGCCCTGGGACCGTGTTGACTGGCGACAACAAGATCGGCAATTTCGTCGAGACCAAGAAGGCACTGCTCGGCAAAGGTTCGCAGTCGAGTCACTTAACCTACATCGGCGATGCCGAGGTTGGCAGCAACGTCAATTTCGGTTGCGGGACCATCACTTGCAACTACGATGGCGCCAACAAGCACAAGACCACGATTGAGGATGATGTCTTCATAGGCAGCGATGTGCAGTTTATTGCTCCGGTGAAAATCGGGCGAAATAGCCTGATCGGCGCAGGTTCGACAATCACCAAGGACGTCCCGGCCGATTCACTTGCGATTGCACGCAGCGAGCAGAAGGTTGTCGAAGGGTGGGCATTGCGCAAAAAACAGAAGAAGTCCTGATCGGCGGAGAGAAAGAAGTTATGTGTGGAATTGTCGGATATATTGGTAAGCAGGAGGCTTCACCGATCATCATCGAGGGTCTGCGTCGTTTAGAATATCGAGGCTATGACTCGGCGGGAATCTGTACCCTTAACGGTGGACAACCGCAGATTTATCGTGCCGAGGGGAAGCTGATCAACCTGGAAAACATCCTGCGGGAATCCCCGGCGTACGGCAGCCGCGGTATTGGTCATACCCGCTGGGCGACCCACGGCAAGCCATCGGAGCTCAACGCCCACCCGCACCGGGCGGGAAATTTTGTTGTTGTGCACAACGGTATCATCGAGAACTACCTGAAGCTTAAAGAACGGCTACAGGCCGCCGGGCACAAGTTCAACTCGGAGACCGACACCGAAATCATTGCCCACTTGGTCGAGGAGAACTACAAAGGCTGCAGCGATTTCGAAGCGGCGGTACGGCAGGCCCTGAATCAGGTCCAGGGGGCTTATGCGGTAGCTATCCTCTGCAGCGACGAGCCGGACAAGCTAATTGCCGCCAAGCTCGGGTCGCCGCTGGTGGTCGGCCAAGGGGAGGGCGAGTACTTCGTCGCCTCCGATATCCCAGCGATGTTGTCGCATACCCGCGAGATGATTTTTCTCGAAGATGGCGAGATGGCGGTCTTCAGCGAAGTCGGGATGCGTTTCACCGACTTGGCCGGAGCGGTTGTCGAGAAGCAGAGCAAAACCATCACCTGGAGCCCGCTGATGGCGGAGAAGGGTGGCTACAAGCACTTCATGCTCAAGGAAATCTACGAACAGCCCCGCGCCGTCGCTGACACCATCGTCGGTCGCCTGCAGACGGAAGAGGGGGATATCTATCTCGAGGGGATAGGGCTTTCTGATCAGCAGCTGCAGCAGCTGGAAAAGATCTTCATCATCGCCTGCGGCACCTCCTGGCATGCCGGTCTAGTTGGCAAGTTCTATATTGAAAAACTGGCCAGAATACCAGTGGAGATAGATATCGCCAGCGAGTTCCGCTACCGGGATCCGATCGTCACCGAGAACAGTTTAACGGTGCTGATCAGCCAGAGCGGTGAAACCGCCGACACCCTGGCTGGCCTGCGAGAGGCAAGGGGGAAAGGGGGAAAGACCCTCTGTATCTGTAACGTGGTCGACTCCTCCATCGCTCGCGAAAGCGACGGGGTAATTTATACCCACGCAGGCCCGGAGATCGGCGTCGCTTCGACCAAGGCTTTTACCACCCAGCTGGTGGCGCTTTTTCAGTTGGCGCTGAAGTTGGGGCGGGTGCGTGGCACGGTGACAGCCGAACAGTGCCGTGAGCAGTTGGAGGGACTGGTAACCTTACCGCGCAAACTAGAGGAGGCGCTGGAAATAGACTCGCATATCGAGGAAATTTCCCGCGAGTACGTGAATGCCAGCGATTTCCTCTATCTGGGGCGGGGCAACCAGTACCCGATTGCCCTTGAGGGGGCGCTCAAGCTGAAGGAGATTTCCTACATTCACGCCGAAGGGTACCCCGCCGGAGAGATGAAGCACGGACCGATCGCCCTGATCGACGAACAACTGCCGGTAGTGGTGCTGGTGCCGCGCAACTCCACCTACGATAAAGTGGTTTCCAACATGGAAGAGGTGCGCGCTCGTGGCGGTAAGATTATAGCCGTGGTCAGCGGAGATGACGCCGAGCTGATCGACAAGGTCGATGCTCTGATCCGGGTGCCGGAAATCAGCGATGACCTGATGCCGGTTCTCACCTCGGTGCCGATGCAGCTGCTTGCTTACCATGTCGCCGTGTTCAAGGGAACCGATGTTGATCAGCCGCGCAATTTAGCGAAAAGTGTAACTGTCGAATAAAATCCTGAAGAGAATTTGGAGTTAATCAGTTGACCATTCCCTACTCTCGGCAGCTGCAGGGCCTGACCCAGCAGCTGCTGAGCCGTTTTAAAATCAGTGAAAACACCTTCCTTATCGTCCTCGCCGTGATCATCGGTCTGCTTGGAGGATTGGGAAATTATTTGTTTCGTAAGACGATCGAGCTGATCCATTGGCTGGTGTTCGAGCAGGGGTTGGAGTTTTTCGATATCTCGCTTGACTACTGGACTCCTCAGCGGTTGCTGGTGATGTTCTTTCCGGTGGTCGCCGCCCTTTTGCTGATACCCTTATGGGCGCTGTTCGGCAAGGATCTGAAGGGCGGATTCGCCGGCTTTCTGGTCAAGGTCAACCTGAAGGGAGCCAAGTTGCCGTTGCGACCGCTGTTTACTCGCGGACTCGGTTCAGCCATCACCCTGGGGGCTGGCGGCAGCGCCGGGCAGGAGGGCCCGATCGCGGCGATCGGTGGAGCGATCGGCAGTCAGTTCGGCCAGCTGTTCAAGGTCAGCGGCGACCGGCTTAAGGTGCTGGTCGCCTGCGGTGCCGCAGCTGGCGTCGCGGCCACCTTCAACGCACCGATCGCAGGTGTTTTCTTCGCCACCGAGATCGTGCTGCTCTCATCCTTCGAGTTGGCCAGTTTTACCTCGATCGTGATCGCCAGCGGCATGGCGACGGTCGTATCGCGGGCCCTGCTTGGCAACCATTCGGAGCTGGTCGCACCGCCCTATTTTGTAGGCAATTTTTGGGAGATTGCGCTTTACCTGCTGCTCGGCATCGTGATCGGGGGCTTGGCGGCCGGTTTTATCGATCTGCATATGCGGATCAAAGAGAAGATCGAAATGATCATGCTGAACAAGTTTGCCAAACTGCTTCTGGGCGGCCTTGTCGTCGGCATGATCGGCATGGTTTTCCCACAGGTGTTCGGCAACGGCTACGAATTCATGAGCCATGTTCTTGCCGGGCATTTTGCCTGGTATCTGCTGGTCGGGCTGATTCTGGTCAAGATGGTGGCAACCTCTATCACCCTCGGCTCCGGGATGCCGGGCGGGTTGTTCGCGCCCTGCCTGTTCCTCGGTGCGGTGGCCGGAGGCGCCTTCGGTAAATTGATCGCTCTCGCCCTGCCTGCCGCCGGACTTTCAGCCGGGGCCTACGCCCTGGTCGGTATGGGGGCATTTCTGGCCGCAGCGACCCACTCACCGATGACCGCCATCTTTCTGCTGTTCGAGATTACCGACAGTTACGAGGTTATCATTCCGATCATGCTGACCTGTGTTATCGGTACCAGCATCGCCCGTCATCTGAAGAAGGACAGCCTGGAGACCGCCGAACTTACCAAGCTCGGTATCGATCTGGAAGCAGGCAAGGAGCGCAATATCATGAAGGGGCTGGCGGTCGGCGAGGTAATGTCACGGCGGGTCGAGACGGTGCCGGAGAGCATGACCCTCGGCGATTTTGCCCGTTTCATCGAACGGACCCACCACACCAATTTTCCGCTGGTCGACGCAGCAGGTGGGTTGACCGGGATCATTTCGGTGCAGGATTTCATGGGCGTGGTGTTCGAAAAGGACCTGATGGATCTTGTAGTGGTCAAGGAGCTGGCGACCACTGAGGTGATCACCGTGCATCCCGAAGAGGATCTGGATACTGCGATGCGCAAGATCGGTTATCGCAACATCGAGCAGCTGCCGGTGGTCGACCGCGAGACTCACCGCAAGCTCTACGGCATTATTTCGCGACGCGATATGGTTTCCGCCTACAACCGGGAACTGATGAGCAGAACCCTAGGGGACGACGAGGGATGACCGATCTGCTGGCGGGATTGAATGAACCGCAAAAGCAGGCGGTTCTGTATGACGGTGGGCCGTTACTGCTGCTGGCCGGGGCCGGTTCTGGCAAGACCCGGGCTCTGACCCACCGGGTCGCCTATCTGATACGCGAGCGGGGGGTGCCGGCCTGGCGGATCATGGCGGTGACCTTTACCAATAAGGCGGCCGCCGAAATGCGTGAGCGGCTCAATGTGCTGCTAGATGATGGAGAGTCTCCCTGGGTGGCGACCTTCCATTCTAGCTGCGTGCGGATTTTGCGTCAGGAGATTCAGCATCTCGGTTTCAGCCGCGACTTTACCATCTACGACGATCAGGATCAGCTGAGTCTGCTGCGCGATCTGCTCAAAGAGATGGGGATCCCCGAGAAAAAGTTGAAGCCTCGCGCTGCCGCAAGCTACATCGACAGCGCCAAGAACCGCGGTCTGCAGCCGGAACAGTTGCTCGAAGTCAATCCCGTCGAGCGGCAATTGGCAGAGTTCTATGCCCTCTACCAGCGTCGCATGCAGGCAGCCAACGCAGTCGACTTCGGCGATCTGCTGCTGCTCACTGTGCGCCTATTCGAGCAGTTCCCCGATGTGCGACGTCACTGGCAGGAGCGCTTCGAGCACCTGCTGATCGACGAGTTTCAGGATACCAACCGGGTTCAGTACCGGCTGGTGCAGTTGCTGGTCAGCCCAGAGGCGAACCTCTGTGTGGTCGGGGATGATGATCAGTCGATCTACCGTTGGCGCGGCGCTGAGGTTGGCAATATCCTCGGTTTCGATCATGATTTTCCGAATGCGGCAGTGATCCGCCTAGAGCAGAACTATCGCTCCACCCAGTCGATCATCAAGGCGGCCGGAGCTGTGGTCGGCAACAACCGGGATCGACGCGACAAGCAGCTCTGGACCGAAAATCCTATGGGTGAGCCTTTGCATATAGAGGCTTCGCCAGACGATCTGGAGGAGGCCCGCTTTGTTGCCGACGAAATCTGCCGGCTGCAGTGCGAAGGTTTCAGCTTACGAAATATTGCGGTTTTCTATCGTACCAACGCTCAGTCGCGGGCGCTGGAGGAGGCCTTGCGCGGCTGCCGTATCCCCTATGTGATGTTCGGCGGAGTCAAATTCTATGCCCGGATGGAGATCAAGGATGTCCTCTCCTACCTGCGGCTGCTGGTCAACCCGGCCGATTCTCTAGCGGCGAAACGGATCATCAATGTCCCGGCCCGCGGCATTGGCAATACCACGGTACAGAAGATAGTCGCTTTCGAGCAGGAAGCCGGCGGTTTTCTGTCCGCCTGCCACCTGGCGATCGACAACGGCACACTGAAAGGGGCGGCGGCCAAACGGGTCGGCCAGTTCGTTGCGCTGATTGAGGAGTTTGCCGGGCAGTTGGAGCGGCTGCCCTATCCACAGCTGATGGCGGAACTGATCGAGCGTAGTGGCTACGGTCCGGCGCTCAAAGAAGAAGCGGAGCTGGCGCTGACCAGCGACGGTCGCCAGGAAGCGAAGGGGCGGCTGGAAAATCTGGAGCAATTACTGGCGGGTATGGAGGAGCATGCAGCTGCGGACGGGTCGTTGCAGGATTACTTGGAGCAGGTTGCGCTGATCACCGATCTCGACAGTTACGACCCGGAGCAACAGCGCGTCACCCTGATGACCCTGCACTCGGCCAAGGGGCTTGAGTTCCCGGTGGTTTTCATGACCGGCATGGAAGAGGGGATCTTCCCGCATTCGCGTTCCGGTAACGGTGGCGAGGATATGGCCGAAGAGCGACGGCTTTGCTATGTTGGCATGACCCGGGCGATGCAGAAACTCTACCTGTCGCATGCGCGGCGGCGACGTGTTTACGGGACCTACCAGTTCAACCCGCCGAGCCGCTTTTTGGCCGAAATCCCACCGGAACTGCTGGGCGACCAATTCGCTGAAACGACAGCGAATAGGCCCGCCAAGCCGGCGCATAACCTGGCACCGCTGTTCGATTTGGCTGAGCCGGAGGAAAAGAAGGTTGTCACTGCCGAGCCGCTGGCGATTCCAGAGCCGCAGCGTACGATCATGGAAGAGCCGGAGGCGGATGTCGGGCAAACCTTGCGTCTCGGCAGCAAGGTACGTCACATCAAGTTCGGCATTGGAACCGTGCGGCGCCTCGAAGGGAGCGGCGACAAGCAGAAGGTGACCGTGTATTTCAACTCGGTTGGACCGAAAAAACTGTTGCTCAAGTTTGCCGGTCTGATGCCGATCTAGGGGGGATGATGAATGATGCGGTGCAACAATTTACGCTACTGCTGGTTGATGACAATCCGATCAACCTGACCCTGCTGGCGAAGATCATCGAACTCGATCTGCCGCAAGTGCAGGTATTGACAGCCAACAACGGCTTGGATGGGTTGCGACTGGCGGAACAGGAACGGATAGACGGTGCTTTTATTGATGTGCAGATGCCGGGGATGAGCGGGCTTGAGGTGTGCCGCCGCTTAAAGGCCGATCCGCGTACCGCGGCCATGCCACTGGTGTTGATTACCGCTCACCTTGCTTCACCGGAAATGCGCGCTGAAGGGCTGGAAGTCGGCGCGTACGATTTTATTTCCCAGCCGATCAGCAATGTCGAAATGCTGGCGCGGCTCAAGGTGATGTTGCGTCTTTGTGAAGGGGAGCGCGCTCGCCAGACGGATGCTGCCGGCTTGTTGTCGGGAGTGGAAAGCCCGGCACAGTTGCGCTGGCTTAGTGGACTGTTCCTTTCCGCCGATGGGGCGTCGGCGGAACCGGAGCCAAAATTGTTGCAGCAGCTGGCTGCGGAATTGTCGGTTGGTGAGGAGATGGACGAGCTGCTGCTGGCTGAACTGTGGGCCGGTCGGTTTCCATTGCCCTGGCGGAGAACGCTTCTCAAGTTAAGCTTGCTGGAGCAGTTCCCTGTAGCACTGGCCGCAAAGTTGAGCGAGCTTGCCGATATCGAAGCGTTGTTCGATTACCTGCAGCGGCATGATCTGTTGTTGGAAACGGCCGGTGGCAATGGGGGTGTACTGCGCTTCAAAGCCGAGGTCCACAAACTGCTGCAAGGGCGGCGGGAGAAACAGCTCGACGAGCAGGAAACGCTGCAGGTCTTCCGGCTGGCGGCGGATTGGTATCAGCAGAAAGACCACCCGGTTGAGGCGTTCGAATGCCTGTTGCAGGCCGGCTTGTTTTCGGCCATCGGGCAATTGCTGAGCCACTTCGGCTTGCAACTGCTGGCCGATCAGTATCAGTCCCGCCTGCTCAAATTGCTGGCCCAGGTTCCAGAGGAGGAAGCGGTCGGCTGTGGCTGGCTGGCACTTTATACCGGGGTTAGTTATATGCGCAACCAGCCGTTGGATGTCGGCACCTGGTTGGAGTTGGCCCGCAACCATTTCGTTGCTACCAGTGATCAACGGGGAGAGTTGCTGACGGTATCGCAGCAGATTGTTCAATACCTCGTGGCGGACGGACAGGTCGAGCTGGGGCAGGCCAAGCTGCCACGGTTGCGGCAACTGGCGGAAGCGCAGCTTGAATTGCTTACGCCGTTTAATCGAATCAAGGTTCAGTTTGCCCTGGGACTAGGGGAGCTGTTCTATGCTGGGGCGCTGAAGCGTTGCGAAGGTATATTGTCGCAGGCCATGTCGGAGGCTCTGCGCGGAAATTTTTTCGAGCTGCAGCTCGAATTGGCCCTGTTGCAGGTTTTGTTGGGGATTTATCAGGGGCGTTACCTAGCTGCCCGTACTGCTATGGAGCAGGCCTGGACAACTGCCCGGAACCTTTCGGCTGATTGTTATCCGGTTCTTATCCTGCGTGTTGTCGCCTGTGAGTTGCTCTGCAGTTGCGGGGAGCTGGACGGATTTGCTCAGCAGCGGCATCAGCTTCGGCAAATTTGGGGACGTGAAGAATTTCAGAAATCAGCATTCTCTCCTATCGTTTACTTCTTTTCGGCCATGGCAGAGATTGCCAAGGCGAGGCTTTCGGTGGCGGAAGAAATGCTGGACCTCGCCTTGGTCGAAAGTCCAGCAGCGCTGCGTCCTCACCTGCGTAGCTGGCTGTTGCAGTTGCGTGGCTTTATGCATGCCCTCGCCGGGCACAGGGAAGCGGGACTGGCCGACTGCGGAAAAGGACTGGAACTGCGTCGGCAGGCCGCTACCGGGTTGCATCAGCTGCCGAACCGGTTGCTGGCTGGGGCTTCGGCGGTATTGCTGCAGGAGCAAGAACTGGCACTGGAGCAGTTGCAGGCTGGCCTGACGATTTCTCTAGATTTGGAGGAGGGACGTTTTCGCGGCGGCTTTCATGCCTGGCTGGCGGCTTTGTACCTTGACCGGGATGATCAGGTTTCGGCGTTGGAGCAACTTGGGCACATGTTTGAGCTGTTGCGCAAACAGCGGATCGATTTTTTCTTCGCCTTGACTCCCGATCTGTTGCGCAAGCTGCTGCCACTGGCAATGACCAATCTCGCTTGGACTGCGCAGGTACAACGGTTGACGGAGCGCTGGCTCGACAGTGATATCAGCGCCGATGGTCGTTTGCTGCCGTACGCTGAGCTGCAGATGTTGGGGGGCTTCAGTTATCGGTTGGAAGGGCAGTGCTTTGATCTGAACGAGGTGGGCCAGTCCTCCCGGCAATTGCTGGCGCTGTTGGCAGTGACACCGAATCATTCGATGAGCTCCGAGCTATTGATGGGAACGCTCTGGCCAGAGAGTCCGCCGAACAAGGCGCGCAACAGCTTCGATTCCGCTCTTTCCCGGCTGCGCAAGACGCTGGAAGGCAGCTGCGGAAAGCAGATCCGCCAGGATTACCTGTTGCTGGATAAGGGGATGTTGCTGCTACGTCATCTGCGGATCGATTGCACCGCTTTCGCGCAGGCGATCGGAGCGGCAAGGCGCCATTTGCAGCGGCAGAATTTCTGGCAGGCCGAGCTAGCGTTCTGGCTGGCTGGGCGGCTCTGGCGGGGCCCTTTCCTGCCCGGTTTTGAACTGGATGCCGAACTCCCTTACCAGCGGGAAGAGTATATCCTGTTGCGCCTGGAGCAGCTCAGTGGGCTGTCCCGCTTACTGGTACGGCGGGGCGAGTTTGAGGAGGCGGTTCGCCTGCTGCAAACCGCTTTGCAGATCGAGCCGGCCAATGATGTGCTGGTCAGAAATCTGCTCGATATATACCAATTGCGGGGCGAAAAGCACGCGGTTCATCTGCTGCTCGACAGCTACCGCAAGGCTCTGCAGGAAGAAGACTACGACGTCGATGAGATCGACGAATTAATCACCGCCTTGGGTCCGCAACGGCTCGAGGTCTGAAAATCTGAAGAGAAAGGTACAAAATATGGGTTCATGCGATTCATGCAATGATAGCTCCTGCTCGGTGAAGCAGCCGGGAGCAGCCAACGACGAGCAGGCGCAGATTCAGCGCAATCTGGCGATCCGGCTCTGTGGCATCAATAACAAGCTGATTGTTATGTCGGGCAAGGGGGGGGTCGGCAAGAGTACCACCGCCGTCAACCTGGCTTACGCCTTGGTGGAAAAAGGCTTCAAGGTCGGGCTGCTCGATATCGATCTGCATGGGCCGAGCGTGCCGACCATGTGCGGTTTGGCAGGTGACCACCCGCAGATGACCGAAGAGGGAATCTCGCCGATGGTTGTTTCAGGATTGAAACTGATGTCGATCGGTTTTCTGCTGGAGTCGAGCGGGCAGGCAACCATCATGCGTGGACCGATGAAGCACGGTGCCATCATGCAGCTGTTGGCCGACGTCAACTGGGGTGAACTTGATTATCTGCTGATCGATTGCCCGCCGGGTACCGGCGACGAACCTTTGAGCGCCGTGCAGTTGCTCGGCAAGAATGCTGCCGCGGTGGTGGTGACCACTCCGCAGGATGTTGCGCTGGTCGATGTCGAAAAATCGCTCAGCTTCTGCAATGAGCTGAAACTGCCAGTGATCGGCCTGATCGAGAACATGAGCGGTTTCATCTGTCCGCACTGCAACCAGGTTTCCGACATCTTCAAGAGTGGCGGTGGTGACAAGTTGGCGGAAAAGTCGGGCGTAGCGCTGCTCGCCAAAGTGCCCCTCGATCCGCGGGTGGTGGCTGCCGGAGACGACGGCAAGCCGCATATCCTTGCCTGCCCCGATTCCAAGTGCAGCGAAGCACTACGGGAGGCGGCAACCGCGGTTGTTGCCTTCGAAGGTTTCTAAAAAGCAAGCCTTTTGCTTGTTGAAGACCGGCAAGAAATGTTAAATTCCTCTTTTTAGGTCGACCCGCCAATGCGGGTCGACCTGACCTGCGATAAATCGGTAAAAATCCCGGTAACTATGGAGAAAAAACGATGAAGATCAGTCGTGCCGAAGTTGAGCACGTGGCCCGCTTGGCCCGCTTGGCTTTGCAACCGGAAGAGCTGGAGGCGCTGACCGGACAGATGGACGCCATCCTCGGTTATGTCGATAAGTTGAACGAGCTGGATACGGATGGTATCGAGCCGACTTCGCACGCGGTGCCTATGGAGAATGCTTTCCGCGCCGATGAATTGAAGCCGTCGATTGGAATTGAGCGAGCACTGCAGAATGCTCCGGAAAAAGACGGCTCCTGCTTCGAAGTCCCCAAAGTCATTGAGTAACCATCGCCACGCGATTCTGGAGAAAACATGCAATTTAACGATCTGACAATTTCGCAACTGCGGGAAAAGTTGGCGTCTGGCGAGACCACGTCGGTTGAGCTGACCAAATCTTTTCTGGCGCGGATTGCTGAGACCAACGATAAGGTCAACACTTTTATCACTGTCTGCGAGGCGGAAGCGCTGGCGGCGGCTGAAGCTGCCGATCAAAGGATCGCTGCCGGGAATGCCGCGCCGCTGACTGGGGTTCCGCTAGCGGTCAAGGATATCTTCAATACCCTCGGTGTGCGCACTACCTGTGGCTCGAAGATCCTCGACAACTATGTTTCTCCTTACGATGCCACCGCTATCGCCAAGCTGCGTGAGCAGGGCGCGGTAATCATCGGCAAGCTGAACATGGACGAGTTCGCCATGGGTTCCTCCAACGAGAACTCGGCGGCCGGGCCGGTGAAAAATCCCTGGGATCTTGAACGTGTCCCTGGTGGTTCTTCAGGCGGCAGTGCGGCCGCGATCGCCGCCGGGCAGTCGCTGGTGACGCTCGGCACCGATACCGGCGGTTCGATCCGCCTGCCGGCCTCCCACTGTGGCGTCGTCGGTCTGAAGCCGACTTACGGTCGGGTTTCCCGTTACGGGGTGATCGCCTATGCTTCTTCTCTCGATCAGGTTGGGCCACTGGCGCGCAACGTGGAGGATTGCGCCACACTGCTTGGCGCCGTGGCCGGTTACGATCCACTCGATTCGACCTCGGTCGATACCCCGGTGCCCGATTACCTGGCGACACTCAAGGATGGTGTTAACGGGAAAAAGATTGGTTTGCCGAAAGAATATCTCATCGAAGGGCTAGACCCGGATGTAAAGCAGGCGGTGAAAACTGCCATCGAAACCTATAAGAGCCTTGGTGCCGAAGTCGTTGATGTTAGCTTGCCTCATACCGATTATGCGGTCGCCTGCTACTATTTGATCGCCACCGCCGAGGCCTCCAGTAATCTTGCTCGCTATGACGGCGTGCGTTACGGGGTGCGCGTGGATGAAGGGGAAGGGCTGATCGGCATGTACCAACAGACCCGCGCCGCCGGCTTTGGCGACGAGGTCAAACGGCGGATCATGCTCGGAACCTACGCCCTTTCTTCAGGCTACTACGATGCTTATTACCTCAAGGCGCAGAAAGTTCGGACCCTGATTCGTCAGGATTTTCTCGATGCATTTGAACAGGTCGATTTCATGCTCGCGCCAGTAGCACCGACCCCGGCTTTCAAGATCGGTGAGAAGACCGACGATCCGCTGCAGATGTAT
>NZ_QKAP01000107.1 GCF_003247215.1 Malonomonas rubra
CCTATAAAAATCAGTTCTTTTTGGGAACTCATCCTGCTTTGGCTAAATAGCCAACAACAAATAGTCGATTTGACCTTTACATGACGGTACCTCTAACCAGTTTCAGAGAAAGGGAATTTACAACAAGAACTATTATTTTTTGCCGAGACGGGGAGAAACTGAGTAAATTGACTTGTTTAACCTGCCGGTTTAGCTACAAAAACATCAAGCTGCCGCATGGGGTAGTCAACTGTTCCATATCAAATACGCAAAAAAAAGAGCGCGCGCCACGAAACCGTGATCATCACAGTATTCTATACATTTAACATTGCAACAGAAAGCAAACCTATTCGATGAAAAAACAAGCCTCCGTTCGGCAAGGCGAGCAACAATCTCTTTTTTTCCGATCATTGGATCGGTTGTACATTTAACGGCACAGGCCGACTAACCTTTTGCTAAGAAGTTGAGCAGCGTTCCGTTGCTAACAATGGGTCGTCTCACCAGTGCTGAAAAGCTAACATCTTGCCGGTAAATACTTCTTTCAAGGCATCATATTCAGTCTGCACAGCAACGGTGAGCCCCCCAGCCGCATCATTCCAAAACCACTTGCTCGGAATTTTCTGGAAATTTAAAAAACCATTCTGGGGAATTTACCAAATGCTCACAAGGAACACCTTCCCAGCAGTTTACACAATCATCAGCACCAACCCTAGGGTTCATTGATTTCAGCAACTTAAACAACTTTAGCCTGACAGCAAACATTCTCCACCAAGTCGGTGTGAAAATTGCATAACATTAAGCATTTATCGCTAGTTATGTAATTTCAATTTATTGTCTCACCCACATTTCGCTCATCTTCTCAGAGAACTAAATCCTCTGCTGTAGAGCAGAGGATATCAAGAGATAGCTTTGCTAACTTGCAGCTATCCTTATCAGCTCTCACATAACGCCTGGCTGTTTTTCTTTTTGCACGCCGTCACCAAGAGGAGATCGGAAATGAGATCAACAATAGGCTATCTGGTTGTTTTCCTGCTGTTTATCACCCTCCCCGCAACCTCCATCAGCGCTGAAGGCGATCTTGATGTAACCTTCGGTACTGAAGGTATCGTCACCACAGATGTCGCTGGTTCTGAAGACAGAGCTTACAGTATGGCAATTCAAACCGATGCCAAGATCCTCTTAACCGGTTACAGCAGTGTCGGCAGCAACAGAGACATCTCCCTAGTCCGCTATAACAGTGACGGCAGTCTGGACACCAGCTTTGATTCCGATGGCATGCTCACTACCGATGTAGCTAGCCTGAACGATGGCGGCTACAGCGTGGTGCTGCAACCCGACGGCAAGATCCTCGTGGGCGGCTACAGCGAAGTCAACTACAGCGCCCAATTCGCCCTGCTGCGCTACAACAGCGACGGCAGCCTCGACACCAGCTTTCATTCGGATGGCATCGTCACTACTGATGTCGGCATTTTGAACGACTATGGTCAGAGCGTGGCACTGCAACCTGACGGAAAGATCCTGTTCGGCGGCTACAGCCACAACGGCAGCAACAATGATATGGCACTGCTGCGCTACAACAGCGATGGCAGCCTCGACACCAGCTTCAGTTCCAACGGCATCGTCACCACCGACATCAGCAGCACAAACGATATCGCCCGTAGCGTGGCGATTCAGGAAGACGGCAAAATCCTGCTCGCCGGCTACAGCAACATCGGCGGCAGTAATGATATGGCCCTGCTGCGATACAACAGCGATGGCAGCCTCGATACCAGTTTCAACGGCACTGGCATTGTCACCACCGATATAGGCTCCGGGGATAATGCCTATAGTTTGGCTCTGCAACCCGGTCCTGACGGAAAAATTCTGCTTGCCGGATACAGCTACCTCAATAACTACTCTCAGATAGCCCTGCTACGCTACAACAGCGACGGCAGCCTCGACACCAGCTTCAACACCACCGGCTTTGTCACCACCGATATCAACGGGTATTATGATTACGCGCTCAGCATCGCGTTGCAAGACGACGGCAAGATTCTGGTCGGCGGCTACAGCGACAACGGCAGCAAGAACGATATGGCCTTGCTGCGCTACAACAGCGACGGCAGCCTCGACACCAGCTTCAACACCACCGGCATAGTCACTACAAACGTCGGCGGCCTGAACGATGGTGCCTACAGTGTGGCAATTCAAGGAGATGGCAATATCCTGCTGGCAGGCTATAGCAACATCGGCGGCAATTACGATTTCGCCCTGCTGCGCTATCTGGGCGCCACCATCATGCAATATTCGGTCACCCCTGCCACCGGCCTGAACGGCAGCTTGACCCCGGATACCATACAGCTGGTTTATCCGGAAGAAACGGTTGACTTCACAGTCACTCCCGATACCGGCTACCAGATTGAATCGGTCTCCGGCTGCGGCGGTTCGCTGAACGGCATCACTTATACAACTGCCACGATCACCGGGGATTGCACGGTTACAGCAACCTTTTCTCAGGTCCTCCATACCCTGACCGTCTCCGTATCTGGTCAAGGAACTGTGCACAGCGCACCGGGAACAGACATGGAATGTACAAACAACTGTACCCAGGATTATACCGAAGGAACGCTTGTAACTCTGACCGCAGCCCCCGCTACCAATTACAATTTCTCCGGTTGGGCAGGAAACTGCAGCGGCACAGGTGACTGTCTAGTGACGATGAATGCAGCGAAAAATGTCGCAGCGACCTTTACGGTCATTCCCCCCAATCCGGTCATGCTGGAAAGCAGCCAAGCTTCCTACATGACGATGCAAAATGCTTACGACGGTATACTTTCAGGGCAAACCGATACGATCAAAATTAGGGCAGGGGAGCAGTCACCGGAGAATCTTTATTTTGATCGGGATGTAACGATCAATCTGCAGGGCGGCTATGATGCTGCTTTTGCCAACGTTATCTCAGACACCTCGTTTTACGGTACGCTGACGTTATCTGGCGATCCGGTTACCATATCGAACCTGATCATCAAATGATCCGCAGCTTTACGGGAGCAAATATGGCCCGGGTGAGAAACTGCTGACTTTGGTTATAAGGATTTGGCAACCTGCATCTTCCGATAATCGTCCAGAATCTTGGCGTGATCGAAGCAAAGCTGTGGCAACTCATCCAAGCTGAACAGTCTCGCTTGGCCCGCGTCATCACCGCCACACAGTAGCCCCTCGCCGTCGGCGGTAAAAACCAGGGAGATATTGTGCTGGCGCGGATCGCGATCGGGATCGGAATAGGCTCGGAATTGCCGTAGATTTTTCAACTCCAATGCGGTCTCTTCCCTGGCCTCACGCAACGCGGCCTGCTCCAAACTCTCACCATAATCGACGAAACCACCAGGCAGCGCCCAGCCGAAGGGTTCGTTCTTCCGTTCAATCAAGACAATCTTTCCACCCTGCCGGATGATGATGTCGACCGTCGGAAACGGGTTTCGATAGGTAACCACGGTGGCGTTACAATTGGGACATTTAAGGTTATTGGTGGGCATTCTCAGTCCTTTACGTTGTTCTTACAGCAGGTCTTATCATATTTCCATGGCCAAGGACTAGTGCCCAAGGGTTGAAATAGATTTAGAACTTGGCATGTCCCGGAGTCCGAGGGAAAGGGATCACGTCGCGGATATTCTCCATACCGGTGACATACATCAGCAGCCGCTCAAAACCGAGGCCGAAGCCGGCGTGCGGGCAGCTGCCCCAGCGACGGATGTCGAGGTACCATTGCAGGTGTTCCTGCGGCACACGGCACTCGTCCATCCGCGCCTGCAACACCTCCAGTCTCTCCTCCCGCTGGCTGCCGCCGATGATCTCGCCTACCCGCGGCACCAGCAGGTCCATCGCCGCTACCGTCTTCTGGTCATCATTGACTCGCATGTAAAAAGCCTTGATATCTTTCGGGTAGTCGGTAACAAAGACCGGGCCGTTAAAAACCTGCTCGGTCAGATAGCGTTCGTGCTCCGACTGCAGGTCACAGCCCCAGGAAACCGGAAACTCAAACTGCTGCTTTGCTATGAGCAGCAACTCGACCGCTTCGCTGTAAGTAATGGACCTGAATTCCGCCTTGGCCAGCGCTTCGAGCTTATCGATCAGCCCCTTTTCGATCCGCTGATTGAAAAAGTCCAGATCCTCCTGGCAATTCTCCAGCGCGTAGGTCACAAGGTAGCGGAGGAAATCTTCACCCAGCTGACAATCATCAGACAAATCGGCGAAGGCGATCTCCGGCTCGATCATCCAGAACTCGGCAGCGTGACGGCTGGTGTTGGAGTTCTCGGCACGAAAAGTCGGGCCGAAGGTGTAAATATCGGAAAACGCAGTGGCGAACAATTCCCCCTGCAGTTGGCCGCTGACCGTCAACCCGGTCCGTTCGCCAAAGAAATCCTCGGACCAGTCGATTTCGCCGTTGAGCTTCGGTGGATTGGCCGCGTCGAGGGTCGAAACCCGAAACATCTCCCCTGCCCCTTCACAATCGTTAGCGGTAATAATCGGCGTCTGCACGTAGATGAAACCACGCTCCTGGAAAAACTTATGCACTGCAAACGAAAGCGCACTACGCATCCGGAACACCGCGCCGAAGGAATTGGAGCGAGGGCGCAGGTGGGCGATGCTACGCAGAAACTCGAAGCTGTGACGCTTCTTCTGCAGCGGGTAGGTTTCATCCGCAGCACCTATGAGCTGCGCCACCGCCACCCGCAGCTCCCACTTCTGCCCAACGGCCGGCGATTCGGTTAACAAGCCGCTGGCGCTGAGGCAAGTCCCAGTTCCAACCCGGCTAAGTTGCTCGTAATTTTCCAGTTCCGGGCTGAGTACCAGCTGCAAACTGTCAATACAACTTCCATCATTCAGGGCGATAAAGCTGACATCTTTGCCCCGCCTGGCAGAACGCACCCAGCCTTTGACACAAATCTCCACACCCTGATCCACGTTCAAAGCCTGTTTGATTGCCGTTTTTTTCAGGTTATTCATCGGTGCTCCTATTCATCATTTCAAGATTCCGAAACGCCTAGAGCCGAGCAAAGTAAAAAGGCTGCCCTTAAGGCAGCCTGTCAGGTCGAAAAGTGTCAACTGACAAATCGACCGGCCCGCGATTCAAGGAATAGCCAATATTTCTTGTCTATGTCAATGATATGCCCAAGTAGCCAATTCTGCAAAAAGCTGTAGAGTTTTTTTGCCAAACCCTCTTTCCTCCCAGCGAATTAGGCTTTCCGTGCTACGACACTGTCGCGTAGCCACTGGTGTATTTCCCGATGTTCAGGAAAATCAGGGCAATCATATTGCTGCAACAATCTCCCCTCATGCTGAAAATATTTTTCGGTGTAATCCTGCAGGGCCGAGAGAATTTCTCCCAGAGCTCTGCACGTTTATGCCGAAGAGCTTCCCCTAAATAGCTAATCTGTTGAACCAAGGTACGATACTCGTTATCAAGCGCAACCATCCTGGTTTCATAAATCTCTTTCCACTCGATCAGTGCCATCGTTTATCCTTCGTCATTTTTCCAGCGCCAGTGGCAGAAAAAAGCTGAAACAAGTTCCTTCTCCCGGTTGCGAATCGACCGTCAAGCGGCCTTTATGATTCTGCACGACCAGGAAATAGGAAACAGACAATCCCAGACCGGTACCCAGGCCGACCTCTTTGGTCGTAAAGAAAGGTTCAAAAATACGCCGTCGGACAGGTTCCGGCATCCCTTCGCCGTTGTCGGCAATCTGCACACAGACCTGCTCTTCCTCTTGGAAAATCCGCACCGTGATTTCCGGTCCTTCGCTGTCCATTAGAGCTTCCGCAGCATTTTTCAACAAGCTGAGCACCACCTGCTGAATCTGGCTCGATTCGCAGGGCACGTCGGGAACAGGGCGGAACTCGCGCACGATATTAATCTTCCGGAAATCGAATTGATGCTTCATATCATAATCGCTGCTGGCCAACTCGATGGTTTTTTCCACCAGTTCCGCCAAGCTGCAGGGCAGAAAGTGGGAAGCGCTTTTGCGACTGAAATTGAGCATGTTCTCGATAATGCGTGCCGCCCGCTGACCGGACTCTGCAATCGATTTGATCATCTGATCGAAACCGCGCATCCGCGCGTATTCCGCCACCTGTTCAACCTGGATCCCCAGCTGTAAGGCCACCTCCTGATTCTTTTTCAGGGCGGGAGAAAGGCGCTGGCCGAGAACCTGAACGTTCTGCAGTATCGAAGCCAACGGGTTATTGATTTCATGGGCCATTCCAGCGGCCAGGCTACCGACCGAGAGCATTTTCTCCGACTGCACCATCACTTCTTCGATGCGTAATTTCTCGGTGATATCATCCATATAGATGACTGCCCCAGTTATTTCCAGCGAGAGTAGCGGGTAGATCAGCATATCGAAATAGCAGCCTTCACAAACTTTAGCGCCGGGTATTTTCCCCAGACGCACAACTTCTTTGCTGTTCAGGGTTTCATCGATGTGATTCAGATAGTAAGATTGGTCGATTAACGAAAAAACTTCTTCCAACTGCTCGCCAAACGCTTGCTCCTCAGGGATGCCACTTAATTCCGCAACAGCCCGGTTCCAGAGTGTCACCCGCCGTTTTTCATCAATTCCGATCAAAATCGACGGCATGGTATCGACAATCGCGTGTAGATATTCCTTCAACTGACGCAGCGCTTCATCACCGGCCCGCCGCATACTGATATCTTCGACCGTCCCTTCGACAAGCTGGATACTTTCTTCAGCGTCCCGGACCAAATGACTGTTGATTACAGCCCAAAAAGTCTGGCCGTTAGAACGGCGCATTTCGACTTCGTAGTTGGAAACAATGTCTTCCTTCTGAAGCAATGTGAGCAACCGCAACCAATCTGCTGGATCGGCATAGATGCTTTCAACCTGCTTATTTGCTTCATGATCATCAAAACCGAACATTTCAATCATGGAAGGGTTCATATTTAACAGAACCCCTTTCTGGGTCGACTGAAAAATGCCTTCCGCGGCACAATCGAAAAAATTCCGATAGCGTTTTTCCGACTCCTGCAGTGCCGACCAATTGTTGATCAGATCATTCAGCAGGATGTTGAAGATCGATTCAATCTGCCCCCACTCATCGAGTCTCCCCATCTGCATCGGTGAACTGTAGTTGCCGCGCTGAACAGCAAGCAGCCGCTTACGGACATGTTCCATCGGCCTTTTGATATGCTTGCGGTACAGCTGTATCTGGATCAGAGCCAGCAACAGTGCAAACACCGTTATCAGCCCCATAACCATAACCTCGGTGGTCATGACCGTCGAATCGATTTCCGTCATTACCTGCTCGGCATGCTGTTCAATTAGCCAGTCGACCTTTCCGATCTGCTGCAGCCCCTCTTGGGCGGTTTGATTCAAGGCTGTTGAGTGCTTGCCCAGCAGATTCATTGCCTGATAATGGGTTTCCCGTAGCACCCGATAACGCTGCATTAGGCTGAGCAGTTGTGGGACAAAATCTATCGGACCCTGCTCTGCGGACAGTGCTTGTAGACGTGCCTGTAGCGAAACGATCTCATTGTTGGAGGGCTGTTGCCATTGTCCCGGCTGGTCATGAACATGAATGGTTTCCACGAGTTCAATACGATAGTGAGCAAGCAGATGGGTCAACTGTTCGAGCTTTGTAACTTCAGTAACCGCCAAAGTCCGCCGGGTTTGTTCTTCAATCTGCCTGTCGACTTCCTCCAGGAGTCTTGAAAATTCTCCATTTAGCTGCTGCAACTGCTCCAGTGAATCATTGACCTTCGTACACTGTTCCAGCAATCCGCCCAACTGCTCCCTTAACGAGGCCTGAGTCGCCGGTGAGAAACTATCGGTATAGTCCCCTTCAAATTGTTGTACCATCTTCAGCAGATAAGCCCCCTCTTCCTGCAAGAACTCATCGTTACGGTAAAAGGTTGCCTGAAGCACTTTCAACCGAGCTAAAAACTGCCCAAGATCGAGGGCGATCCGTGATCCCTCGACAATTTTCCGCATTTCCACACCGGTCAACTGTTGGATATTGCTGCGGATCTGAATAAAGGAAAAAAACAGCAGCAGAAAAATCATAAAAAAAACCGCTATCGAAAGAGCGGTTGCAAGAATGAACCTAGCTTGCAGAGATTTTTTCAGTTTATTAGCAAGATTCATGGCAGATGATTTTCCTTCTTCGGGAAACCTGCAGTTACGGCCCGTTTAATTATAGCCAAGAGATTTTCAAAAACCGATAGTTGTGGCAGAAAAGCGGGGCAGATTAAACACTTCAAACGACAACTATGTCATCTATCAGATGCCGTGACAAAAAAGACCTGCATCCAGGTGCAGGTCTTTAAAAAGTTTAGCGCTCAAACTAACTATGTTCGCGGGATTTTAGGAATTGAACCCCCTCCCACTGCTCCATGGTATGCCCCAACCGCCATTCGCTGGCGGCAAGGTAGGTCAGATGGCCTTCAGCGTCATGGGCCAGATGATGCTGATTTTTCTTGCAGAAATCATCCAACACTTTCCTGTCCGGGCACTCGATCCAGCGGGCGGTGCTATAATCGACTCCCTCGTAAACGGCACTGACGTTATATTCCGCCTTGAGCCGTTCCATGGTCACGTCGAATTGGAGTACACCTACCGCGCCGAGAATGAATTCTGCACCGGAGATCGGCTTGTAAACCTGCACTGCCCCCTCTTCGGCCAGCTGGATCAAGCCCTTTTGCAGCTGCTTCGACTTGAGCGGATCTTTCAACCGCACTCGGCGGAAATGTTCCGGGGCGAAGTTGGGGATACCAGTGAACTTGAGCGGTTCCTTCGGTGTGAAGGTGTCGCCGATCTTGATGGTGCCATGGTTGTGCAGGCCGATGATATCGCCGGGATAAGCCTCTTCGACATGCGCCCGGTCTTGGGCCATAAAGATGGTCGCCTTGGAAAGATTAACCTCTTTGCCTATCCGGTGGTGTTTGACCTTCATACCCTTGGTGAACTTGCCGCTGCAGATGCGCAGAAAAGCGATCCGGTCACGGTGGGCCGGGTCCATGTTCGCCTGGATTTTGAAAACGAAGCCGGAAAAATCCTCTTCGTCTGGCTCGACGACCCGCTCGGCCGCTTCGCGCGGTCCTGGTGCCGGAGCCAATTCGACAAAGGCGTCGAGCATCTCCTGCACACCAAAGTTATTGATAGCGCTGCCGAAGAAGACCGGCGTCTGATTTGCCTTCAGGTAATCGTCGAGACTGAACGGATTGGCCGCCCCCTCGAGCAGCTCGATTTCACCACGCAATTCTTGGGCCTGGCTACCGAGGATCTCGTCCAGCTTCGGGTCGTCAAGGCTCTCGATCTTCACCGTCTCGGTGCTGGTCGCCGAGTCGCCGGGCTTGAACAGGTTCAGTTCCTTGCGGTAGAGGTTGTACACCCCCTTGAAACGCTTGCCCATGCCGATCGGCCAAGAGAGCGGCGCACACTCAATCTGCAGCTTTTCTTCTATATCGGAGAGCAGCTCCAGCGGATCAAGCCCCTCACGGTCGAGCTTGTTGATGAAAGTCAGCACCGGAGTGTTGCGCATTCGACAGACCTCCATCAGCTTTTCGGTCTGCGGCTCAACCCCTTTGGCGCAGTCAATCACCATCAGCGCGCTATCGACAGCAGTCAGCACACGATAGGTGTCCTCGGAAAAATCCTGGTGACCGGGGGTATCGAGCAGGTTGACCTCGTAGTTGCGGTAGTCGAACTTCATCACCGAGGAGGAGACCGAGATTCCCCGCTCCTTCTCGATGCTCATCCAGTCACTGGTGGCGTGCCGGTTCGACTTGCGCGCCTTGACCGTACCAGCCATCTGGATTGCACCCCCGAATAGCAACAGCTTTTCAGTCAGGGTGGTTTTACCGGCGTCCGGGTGGCTGATAATACCGAAGGTCCTTCGCTTTGCGATTTCACGTTTTAATTCTTTGCTCACAATCTTTCCTCTGAATCTCTACTTAATTTTCCTGATCCGGAACCCGCCAACGCTTGTGCATCCAGAACCACTGGCTGGGGTCGCGCCGTACCACCGAAGCTATAATATCTGTCAACACCTGGGTATTTTCTTTGATTGCATGTTCCCCCTCCCCTTCGAGAAAAAACATCGGCTCCGACCAGATCTTGTAACGGTTATCGGGCAACCGGTGGCAAAAGGTCGGCACCACCGGCACCCGGTATTTCATCGCCAAATTGGTGATGGCAGTGGTGGTATAAGCCTGACGGCCAAAAAAATCCGTCGGCACCGAGCCGGGCGGAGAAATGTGTTGATCGAGCAGGATCGCAACTGCGCTTCCCCCCTGCAAAGCTTTGAGAATACGACGTGCTCCTTTTCGGCTGTCAATCGTCCTGACTCCAAACGCCTGTCTAAGCTTACAGAAAAAGCTGTCACTCAAGGGATTTTTTAATGGCTTGGTTACGGCATGAAATTTAATCCCGGTTTCCGGCATGGCAAAAAAACCGCCCTCCCAGAAACCTACATGGCCGGTCAGAACGATCGCACCACGCCCAAGCTTTAACGCCTCACGCAGATAATGCTGATCGACCATTTCAAAGTAAGTTTCCAAATCGCTACTGCCACTACGCCACATATCCAGACGCAGCATTTCGGCACCACAGATGCCAATATGCTGAAAATTCGCCCAGCAGGTTGCACGCACTTTGAGCGAGCTCCACTCAGGAAATGCTCGCCGCAGGTTTTCCTCTGCCAGACGGCGGCGCTTTTTCAGCAACATCCCACTGATAATTCCCAGGCGACCTCCCAGCTTGAGCGCCTGTTCACGCGGCAAACTGCGGATCAGTTTTGCCAGCAGGCGCATGGCGTAAAATTCCACTTTATGTTTGAAAGAAATATCTGTCATAACGCTTTTCGAAGTCTGCTAAAAATGAAAAAGCCGGCCCAAACCGGCCGACCACTATAGCGCAACTTACCTTTCTGAGAAAGTCCGTATTTCAGACTCTTATTGAAACCAATAGACCTTCTTCATCATGCAGGATTCATACAGTTGCGCCTGGCGCTGCAGGTCGGGAAAATCATCCATTCCGCTGCCGCTCATCAGTAGGTCCATGTTGATCACCCCGTACTTTCCCGAATATTGCTGACAGAAGGCATGGTCTTCTTCCTGATCATGCTTGTCGAGCGGCTCGGCGATAATTACCCACAGTTACCGGGTGCAGCCAACCAACGGCAAAAATAATTGACGAAGCAGTCGTTTCATCTAACAACCTAAGCAAAACGATAAATCATTGGTATCTGAATTGTGAATTTTGAGCTTAACAGAGAAACATTCTAATTGAAAAGCTTAGTGTCCAGAAGGTTGCTTTGCCAAATCCCTTGACCATGGCGAAGTGATACTTTTATGCTGCCCCGTTGAGTCTGACAAAACTTTTTATCTAACAGAAGAAACCTGTGGCAACTAAGCCGACTTCTGTTTTCTCTTCGAAAATCGACAAAGGAGTCCCCGATGGCTGTTTATGAAGTAAATCACCCACTGGTGAAACACAAGCTCGGCCTGATGCGGCAACATGACATCAGCACCAAGGACTTTCGTGACCTGGCTTCGGAAGTAGCTAGGCTGCTGACCTACGAAGCGACCAAAGATCTGGAAACCGAGGCGGAAACCATCGAAGGCTGGAACGGCCCGGTCAGCGTCGAGCGGATCAAGGGGAAAAAAATCACCGTAGTGCCGATTTTGAGGGCCGGCCTTGGTATGATGGACGGCGTCCTCAGCCTGATCCCTAGCGCACGGGTCAGCGTGGTCGGCCTCTACCGCGACGAAGAGACCCTCGAGCCAATCACTTATTACGAGAAGATGACCAGCAGTATGGATGACCGCACCGCGCTGATCCTTGACCCGATGCTGGCCACCGGCGGGTCGCTGCTCGCCTGTATCGACATGCTGAAAAAAGCCGGCTGCACCAGCATCCGCGGCCTATTCCTGGTGGCCGTCCCGGAAGGGCTCGAGAAGGTGAAAGCCGAGCACCCCGATGTCGATATTTACGTCGCCTCGATTGATGAACGACTCAACGAGAACGGCTATATCCTGCCCGGTCTGGGAGACGCTGGAGACAAGATTTTCGGCACAAAATAGCAGATACGATCGGGCCGGCCAGCGGGTCACCCGCGTACAGATAAGGACAAACTGAATGAATCAGTCATCCCCCACCGAATATAACTTCCGCCCCAAGGACGCGCTGCTTGGCGCCCAAATGTTGTTCGTCGCCTTCGGCGCGCTGGTACTGGTGCCGCTACTGACCGGGCTGAATGCCAACGTTGCCCTGTTCACCGCCGGACTCGGCACCCTAGTTTTCCAGGCAATCACCCGCGGCAAGGTCCCTGTATTTCTAGCCTCCAGCTTCGCCTTCATCGCACCGATCATCTACGGAGTCCAGCAGTGGGGCATCCCCGACACCATGTGCGGTCTGCTTGCAGCGGGTTTGCTGTACACTGTAATTAGCCTTTTGATCCGCTTGTTCGGCTCCGAAATTCTGCACAAGATACTGCCGCCGGTGGTCACCGGGCCGGTCATTATGGTCATCGGTCTGGTGCTGGCACCGGTCGCTGTCCATATGGCCTCGGGTCGTACCGGTGACGGTGCGGCCTGGCTGGTCCCAGAAACGACCGCTTTTATTATTGCCGGCGCTTCCTTGGCCACCACCATTCTGGTTTCACTGCTCGGCAAGGGATTATTCAAATTGATCCCGATCCTCTGTGGAATCGCCGCAGGCTATGCGACCTCGCTGATTCTCGACATGAGCGGCTTTAGCACCGCGACCCAAGCAGCGTTCAACCCCGGCGAATTGCAAAACTGGACCGCGCCAACGCTGATCTCGATGCAGAAGGTTGCCGCTGCCCCCTGGTTCGCTATTCCCGATTTCACCTTCCCGAGTTGGAACCTGGAAGCAATTCTGTTCATAGTGCCGGTGGCAATCGCCCCAGCAATTGAACACTTCGGTGATGTGCTAGCGATCGGCGGCATCACTGGCAAGGATTACGTTGAAGATCCAGGCATCAAGAACACCCTGCTCGGCGATGGGGTCGCCACCAGTCTGGCAGCCTTTTTCGGTGGCCCACCGAACACTACGTACTCGGAGGTCTCCGGCGCCGTCGCCCTGACCCGCGCATTCAACCCGGCGATCATGACCTGGGCCTCAATCACCGCTATCATCCTTGCTTTTATCGGCAAGCTGGGTGGTTTCCTCAACACCATTCCGGTACCGGTAATGGGCGGCATCATGGTGCTGCTATTTGGTGCCATCGCGGTCATCGGCATCAGTACCCTGATCAAGGCCGGCACCGATCTGATGGAACCGCGCAACCTGGCAATTGTCGCCATTATCCTGGTGTTCGGCATTGGTGGCATGAATTTCGATCTAGCGGTGGTCAAATTGGGTGGCATCGGCCTGGCCGGCATCATCGGCGTATTGCTGAACCTGTTACTGCCGGGGAACAATCGAGCCCAATAGAGTTACCGTCAAACCAATTTCCAAAGGGGCTCAAATAGGGTCCCTTTTCCCCAAGCTACCTCAAACGCCTCCAGCGGTTACTCAAACGACCCGATTATGGCTAATTATAAAGACTACGGCTTCGCTACCGCGATCGCCAAACCGTACCAGCTGGTGGAGTTGAACAGGGCGATCAATCAGCTGAGCGATTGACAACGCACCCCGCTTCCGCCGAGCCAGGCTCGCAGCTGCCTCTGCCCAGGTCTCCTGGACAGATAAACCAGATGGCTGCTACACTCGCAGTCGCTGGCACCAAACCCGTCCACCGGAAACTCTGCATGCGAAAGGTCGCCCAATTCGCGCGACCAAAGATGTTCGTTATTCACCGCAACCTGATACCAGATCGCGCGCAGCTCAGCGCTTGAGCGCAGGTAATCGATATGCCAATGATGCTTGCGGACCGGCCTCAGATGGTGGCTGAGCCGCCCCTGCAATCCGCCCTGCCCAAACGCGGAACCGGCATAGAAATACCAGCCACGTGGAAAAGAGAAACAGCCAAGCTTGCCGATAGGAAGGTCCGTACGACGGCACAGATAAAGAACCAGCAGGTAGCTGCCGGGTACAGAGGGAAAACAGGACTCAGAGTTTGACACCGGTCAGCCGCTGCAGTTCAGCCTTGCTGCTGGTGATCGTACGATGCCAGATACCATGCCAACCACAGGCGATCGCCCCTTTGACGTTCGCTTCCAGGTCGTCGATAAACACCGAGGTCTCGGGCCGCAGATCGAAGCGGCTACAGGCAGCGGCAAAGATTTCCGGTGCCGGTTTCATCACGCCGACCTCATAGGACGCGAGAAGGCCGTGGCAGATGTTGTCCAGCCCGAACGCCTCCTGCAGATATCGCCAGTGCAGCTCGCTGGTGTTCGACAACAGATAAACGCCGCAATGCTGTTTGAGCCGGCCGGCAACGTCGAGCATCTCCTGGATCGGCGTGAACAGATTGTTCCAGGCAGCTGCCAGTTCAGCAAGCGGCAGCGGTTGTTTGAGCAAGGCATTGATCTGGAGGAGGAATTCGTCGCTGCTGATCTCGCCATGCTCGTAGCAGATCAGATCGACATGAGCGAGAAAACCCTCCGGTCCCTCGCAAACGGCCCCCTGCTGACGCAGCTTGGCGGCAAACCGATCATAGCTGAAATCGATCAGCACCCGCCCGACATCGAAAACCACATCAGAGACAACCGCCATCCGTCACGCTCCTCGCCTACTTGATCCGGCGACACTCCAGATAGAAACGTTTCTCGTCCGCTTCCCCCATCGAAAAGGTTTTGCGCGGCAAAGCGCCATCAAGAACAATTGTCTTGAACAGGTCGTGCTTAGAGATTGAAGGCAGGTAGAAACCAGCAGCATCTGCCTTGCTGCCGAACTCGGTGACAGCTTTCGTGCCGTGAATATAATCGACCCGCGCCACAGAGTTGTCCTGCAGGAACTGGTCAAGGCAGGCCTGCAAGGTCGCCACCACCAGCGTGTACTCGGGGTCCGCCACCGAGCAAACACCGAACTGACCAGCGAAAATCGCCGGGAACGCGTGGGCATTTTCCGCCTTCTCGGCCAGCGCTTCCGCCTCGGCCAAATCTGTGCAGCCGGTGAAGGTCATCTTTGTTCCCCGTGCGGCGAAGAAGGTTTCCATCTGTCCTTTTAGCTGCTCGACATCTACGTTGAACAGCACCCGATGGATCGCCTCGAACTCGAGACCCGGATCGTGTACGTTGACCAGTTCGACCAGTGCATAGCGGGCCGGGTGGTTCATGATCGCCGCTTTATCCGCGGCCTCTTCCTTCAGCTTCTCCCAGATCGCCTTGGCAGTGGCGAAGGAGTGGTTGCCGTCGCCCATTGCGTAGAGCATCACCGCGTCTTCGACAGCATACTTGACCTGGTAAGCCTCGGCATCGGCCAGTTTTCCCAGCGCGGCAGCGATTCCTTCGATCAACTCCGGCTGATCTATCCGGTAGCCTTTTAAGTGGCCACCGTTCTCCAGCAGCTCGAAATCGTAGATCGTCTCCAGTTGTTCGTCGAACAGCGGTTCGATCACCGTACGCTGCGGGTCGTCGATCAGCACCATGATGTGCGGCAACTCGATCGGCGCGTTCTCGCGCACTTTGATGCGCGGCGGCAGCCGGTCGAGGATGGTCCCCTCGGTGGCGCGGATCAAACTCTGAGCGCCCTTGTTGTAATCGTACTGTTCCAGATCGAGAGCCAGAATCAGCCCTTTACGCGATTCGACTTCGCAGGTTTTTCGATCGATCAGGATGAACCCTTCCTGCTGCTCAACCAGACTGCCATCGGCCAGATACTGCTCCATGGTCTGGTTGATCGATTGGATACGCGCAGCAGCGTCTTTATCTTCCAGATAGACTTCCGGAAAGATCAGCGGCAGCGTCGACAGGCAGCCTTTGGTCTGTTCTTCCAGGCGCTGCCAGTAACTGCGGTCGGAGGTGTACTGATCGCAGGCGATCACCGCCCATTTGCGCATATCGGTTCCCGCTTTCGGCAACAGAATCTTCGGCACCTGCACGCCAATCTTGTCGAATGTCATCGCTCTATCCTTTCAACAGAAAAATAATTATGAATCGTCATCATTTTTCAGGAGCACATTGGTAACATGTTTCTGCCAGTTTGAGAACCGGAGAAACTGAGCACTCCGGACATTTTTATTCATAAACAGCTATATTTCCATCTTCAAACAGTTCACGCTATCCATCAGGCGACACCTCCCCGCTCGTTGCAAGAATGCCGCGCCAGGAGCAATCCCCAGCACCCTATATTAGACCATGCAAATTTCAAGTAATGTTGTAAACTTATGTCTGCTCAATAAATTGGTTTCGATTTCTCAACCGGCATGTCCGGTTTATTTCTGAATCAATGTGCTATTGATTAAACCCCTACACACTCAAATACTGAGGAGGAAACAGGAATGAAACTCGTGAAAGTAATTGCAGTTGCGATCTGCATGACAATGCTGATGGTTGGATTTGCCAACGCAGGGAAAGATCTGGATTCCGTGAAGAAGAAAGGCTACATCCAAGCCGGGGTCAACGGCGGCGTGTTCGGTTTCGGCATGCCGGATGAGAAAGGCGTCTGGAAAGGGCTCGATGTCGATACCGCCCGCGCTATTGCAGCCGCCATTTTCGGCGATGCCGACAAGGTCAAGTACATTCCGCTGACCGCTCAACAGCGCTTCACCGCCCTGCAGTCTGGTGAAATTGATGTTCTTACCCGTAACGCTACCCGCACCCTGAGCCGCGAAACCCAGCTTGGCCTCAATTTCGTTCAGGTCAACTACTATGATGGTCAGGGCTTCATGGTACCGAAGAACCTTGGCGTCAAAAGCGCAAAAGAGCTGGACGGCGCCACGGTCTGCGTCCTGCCCGGCACCACCACTGAGCAGAACGCTGCCGACTTCTTCCGTACCAACAACATGAAAATGAACCCGGTCGTCATAGAGTCGACCTCCGAGTTGGCCAAGACCTTCTTTGCCGGGCGCTGCGACGTGCTCACTTCCGACGCCTCCCAATTAGCTGCAAGCCGTAGTATCGCTCCGAAACCGAGCGACTACATAATCCTGCCGGAACGGATTTCCAAAGAGCCGCTGGCTCCGGCCGTCCGGCATGGCGACGACCAGTTCTTCGACATCGTCAATTTCTCGGTGCTGGCAATGATCAACGCCGAAGAACTGGGCATCACTTCGAAGAATGTTGACGAGATGCTGAAGAGTAAAAACCCGAAAATACAGCGTTTCCTCGGCGTCATCGAAGGGAACGGCAAGGCCCTCGGCCTGGACGAAAAGTGGGCCTACAATATCGTCAAGCAGGTCGGCAACTACGGTGAGGTCTTCGAGCGCAACGTCGGCGTCAACACCAAACTCGGTCTTGAGCGTGGTTTGAACGCCTTGTGGACCGAAGGTGGATTGATGTACTCGCCTCCTTTCAAATAGATCGTTAAACCTGCGGCCGCCGGAAGAGCTTTCTTCCGCCGGCCGCTTTGTTCCGGGATTGTTGTTTTATGTCCAACAAATTGCCACCAGACATCGCCCAAATGCCTTCGAAGCCACCGTTCTGGCGGGATGCGGAAAAACGCGCCATCGCCTTCCAGGTGGTCGCCCTGCTGGTCGTCGCTTTTGTCAGCTACTATCTCTATTCGAACACCCAGGCCAACCTGGAGCGCCAGTCGATCGCCACCGGTTTCGGCTTTCTTGACAAGGAAGCCTCCTTTGAAATCGGCGAGTCGCTGATTGAGTATTCAGCGGCCGATACGTACCTGCGCGCCCTGCTGGTCGGTGCCCTGAACACTGTGAAGGTCTCCTTCATTGGTATCACACTGATGATTATACTTGGCACCTTGATCGGCGTGGCCCGGTTATCGAGCAACTGGCTGATCTCGAAACTGGCAGCATCCTATATTGAGGTAATGCAGAACATTCCGGTGCTGCTGCAGCTGTTCTTCTGGTACGCCATCTTCTACGAGTCCTTTCCGCCGCCACGCCAGGCGCTCAACCCGTTCGACGGACTGTTCCTCTGTAACCGGGGGGTCATTTTCGGGGTACCGGAAACACACGCGGCACACGCGGTAATGGGCTGGGCTTTTCTGGCAGTGCTGATCGGCAGCGTCTTTCTCAGCCGCTGGGCGCACAAACGTCAGGACCTGACCGGTAAAGCCTTCCCGACTCTGCGCATTACCGCGCTCGCGGCGATCGGCGTGCCGCTCTTGATCTGGCTCGCGTACGGCGCGCCGACAGCGATGGATGTCCCGGCGCTGAGCGGCTTCAACTTCCGTGGCGGCGTCACCGTCAGCCCGGAGTTCAGCGCCCTGCTGCTCGGCCTTGTGATCTACACCTCGGCCTTCGTTGCCGAAATTGTTCGCGCCGGCATTCAATCGGTCGGCAAGGGGCAAATCGAAGCGGCGATGGCGATCGGCCTGAAACCGGGACAGCGCCTGCACCTGGTAGTCTTACCACAAGCGCTGCGGGTGATTATTCCGCCATTAACCAGCCAGATGCTCAATCTGCTCAAAAACAGTTCCCTGGCGATCGCCATCGGTTATGCCGACTTTGTTGCGGTCACCAATACCATGATCAACCAGACCGGGCAAGCGATCGAAGGGGTCGCGCTGATCATGCTGGTGTTCCTGTTCTTCAGCCTGTCAACCTCGCTGTTTATGAACTGGTATAACAAGAAGATGAAACTGGTGGAGAGGTGATAAGATGAATCAACCGAATAACCCCACCAGAGAATATCTGGCCGCACCGATCAGCAAAGTAGGACCACTGGCCTGGGTGAAAAAGAATCTGTTCAACACCTGGTACAACTCCCTGTTGACGATACTGACCCTCGGAGCACTCGCGTACATCGTGCCACCGTTCTTCAAATGGGCTTTCATAGAAAGTCTCTGGAATAGTTCGTCCGATGCCTGCCGCGATATCGAAGGAGCCTGCTGGTCGATCGTGCCGCAGAATATCAAGTTCATTATCCTCGGGTTCTTCCCCGAAGGGCAGGAGTGGCGGCCGATTCTGGCGATGATCCTGCTGCTGGCGCTGGTGATCTATTCGAAAGAGCGCAGCCGCTGGACCAAACTGCTCGCTTGGATGTGGCCGATCGGTCTGATCATCATGGGCACCTTGATGTACGGCGGCGTCTTCGGCATGCCGGTGGTCGAGACCGACCAGTGGAGCGGCCTGCCGCTGACGATGATGCTCTCCTTCTTCGGCATGGTCATGGCTTACCCGCTCGGCGTATTGTTGGCCCTCGGCCGTCAGTCAAAAATGCCGGCGATAAAAACCCTTAGCGTGGTCTACATCGAGATGATCCGTGGCGTACCGTTGATCAGCCTGCTGTTCATGTCCTCGATCATGTTTCCGCTGTTTCTACCGGACGGCATGACCATTAACAAGGTGCTCCGCGCCCAAGTGGCGATCATCATGTTTACCGCAGCCTACATCGCCGAGGTGGTCCGTGGTGGACTGCAGGCGATGCAGCGCGGGCAGTACGAGGCAGCCGATTCTCTAGGTCTAAACTACCCGCAGACGATGCGGCTGATTATCCTGCCGCAGGCGTTAAAAATAGTCATCCCGCCAACCGTCGGGATTCTGCTCTCTGCCTTCAAAGACACCTCGCTGGTCGTTATTATCGCCCTCTATGACGTGTTGAAAACAACCAAAGTCACCCTGCAGAACCCGCACTGGACAGGCTACTCGACCGAAGCCTACCTGTTTCTGGCGCTGCTCTATTTCATCTGCTGCTACGCCATGTCAAGCTACAGCCGGCGGCTGGAAAAAGAACTGCACACCGGCCACTAGTTCGGTGCGAATTTCACCATGTGAGACTTATATGACTGATACCCAACCGAAAAAAGCGAACGACCCGATCATCAAGATTGTCGGCATGCACAAGTGGTACGGCGAATTTCACGTCCTCAGCGACATCAACCTGGAAGTGCAGCAGGGTGAAAAGATTGTCATCTGCGGCCCTTCCGGCTCCGGCAAATCGACGATGATCCGGTGCATCAACCGGCTCGAAGAGCACCAGCAGGGCCAGATCATCGTCAACGGCACCGAGCTGACCAACGACCTGAAGAACATCGAAAAGGTCCGTGCCGAGGTCGGCATGGTGTTCCAGCACTTCAACCTCTTCCCCCATCTGACGATCCTGGAAAATCTGACTTTGGGGCCGATCTGGGTGCGCAAGACGCCCAAGAAGAAGGCAGAAGAGATAGCGATGATGTACCTGGAGAAGGTGCATATAGCCGAGCAGGCAAAAAAGTTCCCTGGTCAACTTTCCGGCGGTCAGCAACAGCGGGTTGCGATCGCCCGCTCCTTGTGCATGGCTCCGGAAGTAATGCTGTTCGACGAGCCGACCTCAGCCCTCGACCCGGAGATGATCAAGGAAGTACTCGACGTCATGATCGATCTGGCCAAAGAGGGAATGACTATGCTGGTGGTTACCCACGAGATGGGCTTCGCCAAGAGCGTCGCCGACCGGGTCATGTTCATGGACGCCGGGCAGATCGTCGAGCAAAACAACCCGCACGACTTTTTCGACAACCCGCAGCATGAGCGAACCCAGCTGTTTCTCAGCCAGATTCTGTAACCGACAAACTGCAAAAATAAAAAAAACGGAGCCCTACGAAAAAAAGGGCTCCGTTTTTTTTTATTCACCATCCGGGTACAATTGGAGCTGAACGATTCTTATTGCGACAGGATTAGATGATGAGAATCTGGGACATCCACCCAGGTTACCTGAACCGGCAGAGCCTGCTCGGCGAGCACCGGGAACTGCATGGGATGGTTTCAATTTTCATGCATGGCAAAACCGGCTATTCCCACCACCCGGAAACCCTGCGCTGGGTCGGGTACGGCTGGGCGCTGCAGATGCGCCACCGTTTGCTGCGCTGCGAAATGGAACTGCGTGGCTACCAGGATCGCTCACCGGTGGCACTGGACGACAACCCCGGCAGCTGGCCAGCCAAATACGTCGATCCACCCGGTCTGCAGCTGCAAATCCTCCGACGAAAATATATCGACAAGGAAGCGGGGCGCATCCCGTTGCCGCAAAACGCCCAGCAGTTGTGGAGCCAACATAAATATTCGGTGCTGGCCCGCAATCCGCAAATCTACCACCGGATCGGCCTCGAGCTCGCCGAGGAGAAAATAGAAATGGTTGAGTTGACGCTGCAAGTGGTAGAGTTGCTAAAATCAGGCCCAAGCAAGGGCGGTACCAGGAACGCAGCACAGCATATGTGGGGCTACGTTAGGGAAGCCTGGACAGATGAAGGCGAGGTTGAAAACTGGTCAACGAAGAGATTACTGCTGCAGACGCAAAAGCTGGCAGTGAAAACGTGTCAGCCCTACCTACTCGCCTCGACAGCATTAAGCGAGCTACTGGCCTGGGAGACTGAAGAAGACAGAGGCAAGTTCTAATTGTTCCAACTCGCATCTTTGAATTTATCCGCGAGATAATCGACCAAGGCTCGCACTTTCCCGGAAAGATGCTGGCGCGTCGGATAAACGGCATAGATGCCACGCTCCTCGGCATGCCATTCGGGGAGAATCTCTATCAATTTGCCAGCGACAAGATCAGCCTCAACGATAAAGCTTGGCTGGACAATGATTCCCAGCCCCTGTAAAGCCGCGGCACGACAGGTGTCGCCATTGTTCACCCGCAGCCGCGGGCGGGTTTTTATCCCGTCGGCCGCAGTGCGAGATTTAAATTTCCATAGATCGCCAGTCGGCATATAGCTGTAACCGATAAAGTCATGCTGGGAAATTTCGTCCAGCGTTTGGGGTGTACCAAACTTTTCCAGATACTCTGGAGCCGCGCACATGACCATCCGAGAACTTGCCAGCTTCCGCGAAACCAGTGAGGAATCATCTTGCTGCGGAGCGATGCGGATCGCCAGATCGTAGCCTTCGCCAACCAGATCGACGCGTCGATCGAGCAGGGTGATGTCAAGTTCCAGCAACGGGTGGCGCTTGAGAAATTCCCCCCAATGCTGAGCTAGATGCAGGGTGCCGAAGGTAAGCGGCGCGCTGACCTTTAAGACCCCGACAACCGTCTCGCGGTCTTTTCCGACCGCCCCTTCCGCCACGGAAACTTCTTCGAGAATGTGTTTACAACGCTGATAGTATGCCTGTCCGATATCGGTCAGTGACAGGCGGCGGGTCGTCCGATTCAACAGGCGCCCCCCCAATCGAAGCTCCAAATCCTGAACGATTCTCGAAGCAACAGACTTGGAAATGCGCAGCTTTTCGGCAGCCGCAACAAAGCTTCCGGCCTCAACAACGGCCAGAAAGGTTTCCATCTCTCTGAAACGATCCATTGATTATCCTTAAATTCAGAACGGTAAATCAGTTTATTTTAAGTTTATCCAGAAAACAAAGAACCGTAAAGTCAAACCATAAACAGGATTTGGAACGGGAAAAGATAGCCAAATCGACAAATCAAACCTAGCGTTTATCGAAAGGACAAAATCATGAAATCAATCGCTCTTCCACTTATCGCCGGCGTGTTGTTCAGTACCTCGAGTGTTGCCGAAACCACCCACTGGGATATTGACCCAGCCCACTCTTTAGCGGGGTTCAAGGTCAAACACATGATGATCTCCGATGTGCGCGGCAGTTTTCGGGACATCCAAGGAACTGTTTCCATTGACGAAGACAACCTGAAAAATTCACGGGTCGAGGTAAAAATCGCCACCGGCAGTATCGATACCGGCATCCAAAAACGGGACGATCACTTGCGTAGCGTCGACTTTTTCGATGTGGAAAATAATCCGAGCCTGACCTTCACCTCAAAGCACGTTACCGACATCTCCGAGGATGGGTTCACGATGATTGGCGATCTGACCCTGCACGGCGTAACCAAAGAGGTAGCATTGGCGGTATCCGGTCCATCAGTCGAAGTAAAAGACCCTTGGGGGAATATGCGCAGAGCTGCAAAGGCAACCACGAAAATCAACCGCAAGGATTTCGGCCTGAGTTGGAATGCGGCGCTTGAAACTGGCGGCGTGCTGGTCGGAGAAGACGTGCAGATTGACCTCGATGTAGAATTTATCAAGCAGGCCAGTTGAAAACAAATATCAGCAGCGTACAGGAGCTTGTGATGAAAAATCCTGACCGTCCATTAATGCCGGTCGTCTTCATCGGCCATGGCAACCCGATGCTGACCATCGGAAATAATCGCTATGCCCGTAGCTGGGAGGAACTCGGTCGGAAGCTGCCTCAGCCGAAGGCAATTCTGGTGATCTCGGCCCACTGGTACATTCCGGAAATGCGTGTCACCGCGATGCAGACACCGAGAACGATACACGATTTTTATGGATTCCCGGACGCGCTGTTTCAGATCGAATACCCGGCTGCCGGCAACCCCGAGTTGGCCGAGCAGGTCGCTGACCTGCTGTTGCCGGACAAGTTTGCTGCCGATTACCAGTGGGGGCTGGATCATGGGGCCTGGGCAGTGTTACGCCACCTTTACCCGCACGCCCAGATTCCTGTTATCCAGGTGAGCCTGGATCTGCGTAAAGCCCCGGAAGAACACTATCGCATCGGGCAGAAGTTGGCATCCCTGCGGGAAGAAGGGGTATTGATCATCGGCAGCGGAAATATCGTCCACAATCTGCCTAGCTTCGATTGGCGAGAGCAGCAAAAAGAGCCTCCGAGCTGGGCCGTCGATTTCGAAGCCTGGAATAGAGAAAACTTGCTCAGCGGGAAAACTGAGGAATTAGCAGGATATCTCAGCCGGGGCGAAATGGCGAACCTGTCGGCGCCCAGTCCGGATCATTACCTACCATTGCTCTATCTGGCGGCACTGAAAACTCCGCAGGATGAAGTGAATTTTCCGGTCGAGGGGTTTGATGGTGGGACTATGTCGATGCTTTCAGTATTGCTGAACCCGCAGACAACAAGTGAAGTTCCAGCGTAAACCGGAAAAAAACAGATTTTCCAGGGACACCCTGTTGACATAAATACAACCGACAAAGCCCCGGATCCTTCGATCCGGGGCTTCTAGTTGAAAGCTACCGATTGCTCTCAACGGTCACCTTCACCAGGGACGAGAGGGGGCAAAACCATCACTGGCGATGCTGAAGTTCAGGTAGCCGAACGCCAGCCCCAGCAGATCGGCGACCCCGCCCATGGTCAGGTTCCGAGCCCGGAAATCCTCGTTTAGCTCCCGCAAGAGGCTAGCGCTGTCCCCGCCCGATCGCAGACAGTGCTCCAGTTTATCTCCCGCCTTGCGCAGACGGTCCAACCCGGCCTGACCACCACGATGCAGGCAGGTGGTATCGTCGCAGTGCCGCATCAGCCGGGCCATGGCCAGAAAGCAGCCATAGCGAAGATTATCCGCATGGTCGCGCAGGCTCGGCAGGGCGACCTGAAACACCCCCGGCAGACCGTTCAAAGCTTCGGTGATGATCCCACCGGTACGATAACGAGACCGTGCCTGCTGCCCATGACTCTCGCCAAGCCTAGCCTGCAGCAAATAACGCTGTGCCACCAAAGCCACTGCGTTCTCCAACTTTTCCGGTTCATGACTGCCACATTCGGCGTAGCCCGCCAACAACAGACCACCCAGAAAGATACCGCCTCGATGGGTATTGCTGATCAGTTCGGCCAACATCCGTTGTTCGGCGCGCAAGGCGATCTGCTGAAGCTCCGACAGCGTCTGACGGTGATAAAGCGCATGAGCCAGTTCCTGCAGATAGTCATCGATCAAGTCGACCGAGCGAACCATCAACGGTAACGTCAAATCAGCATGCGAGCCGTTGTCGAGCAAGTCGACCAAGCCTGGCTTGGGGGTCAGGTAGAGTTCCGCCCGGAAGCCATCCGTCAAGGAAGTGGCAAACAGCTCAAGAGCAGAAAGGGGCAAGCAGTTCATCAACACAGGCCTTCAATTCAGTCAGAGAGTGTCGTTGCTGACGCATACAATCGAGCGCAGCGCATTTGCAGATCAGGCAGGGACGAGTCGGCAGACTGAGTTCTCTGCGTCCGATCTGCCAACCTTCCGGAGCATAGATATCGATATCGAGCAAGCGTCCGGCCGGCAACGCCTCCTCCAGCGCCACCATCTTCCGCTTCATCTCTCGGGCGTCCTGACAGGTGCCGAGCAGCGCCCAGGGACCGAGCAGATCGTGCCCGTGGGAGCAGCTCTCAACCAGCGGCAATAGCTCCAGCACCTGCCGCAATCCCCAGCTGAACAGCTTTTCCGCGCCGGGCGGCTGCTTGTCGGGACCGGGAATTTTCAGGCTCAGGCAGATCAAAGTCTGATCGGTATATTTGCTGGTCTGCAGTCGCCGCCGTTCGCGCTGTTCACGGGCCAGCAGCAGCTCAGTTGTTAATTTTTCGTACAAATTGTCCCCCCAAGAACGCAAAGTGCCGGAGAAAAAAAACATTCTCCGGCAACTCTAACACCCTGATTTTGTATACAGAAATTCTATTTTCCGTTTACATTTTAATTTTTCTTCCGCTCTTGGAATCAATAAATCGAAAACGCAATTCACCGCCGCTACAACACCAGCACCGACCAAAGGATACCGGCACCGATCGCCGAACCGATCACCCCGGCCACGTTGGGTGCCATGGCATGCATCAGCAGGTAGTTACTCGGATCCTCCTGCAGGCCGATGGTGTGCACCACTCGTGCCGAGTCAGGCACGGCGGAAACCCCGGCGGCACCTACCAGGGGGTTGATCTTGTCCCTCAGAAACAGGTTCATAAGCTTGGCGAACAACACCCCGCCGGCGGTGGCGATACAGAACGATAGCGCACCGAGGCCAAAGATCAGCAACGACTGCGAGGTCAGGAAATGATCGGCGGCGGTGCTTGCACCAACCGAGAAACCGAGCAGGATGGTGACGATATCGATCATCGCGTTGCGGGCGGTGTTGGCCAGCCGGTCGGTGACCAGACATTCTTTGAGCAGGTTTCCGAAGCACAGCATGCCGATCAGCACCATCGAGCCGGGCGCAATCAGGGCACAGATCAGAAAGGCGGCGACCGGGAAGATGATCTTCTCCTTGCGACTGACCTGACGCGGCGTCTTCATCCGGATCAGGCGCTCCTGCTTGGTGGTCAACAGCTTCATGATCGGCGGCTGAATCACCGGCACCAGTGCCATATAGGAGTAGGCGGCGATGGCGATCGAGCCGAGCAGATGAGGTGCCAGCTTGGAAGAAAGGAAGATCGCCGTCGGGCCATCAGCCCCGCCGATAATTCCTATAGCACCCGCTTCGGCCGGCGAAAAACCGAGGTAGAGCGCACCGATCAGAGTCAAAAAGATACCGACCTGCGCGGCGGCACCGAGCAGCACCAACTTCGGGTTGCTGAGCATGGTCGAGAAATCGGTCATCGCGCCGATTCCGAGGAAGATCAACGGCGGGAAGACCCCCTGGCTGACGCCAAAGTAGATGTACTGCAGGACGCTGCCATCGTCATAGACGCTCAGCGCCATGCCGGCCACTGCCGGAATGTTGCCGACGACCACGCCGAAACCGATTGGCACCAGCAGCAGTGGCTCGTAATCCTTGGTTATCGCCAGGGTGACGAAAACGATGCCGATGACGATCATGGCAAAGTTTCCCCAGGTCATCCCGGCGAAGCCTGTGTTCTGGATAAAGTTGTAGAGCATCTCCATCTAAAAAATTCCAATCTGCCTGCTGCAGAAATCGGTCAAGGTTCAAGGGGTGATGACGATCAACTCGTCACCCTGATTGACGCTGTCACCAGTGCTGATGTTGATCACCGAGACCGTGCCGTCGATGCTTGAATTGATCTCGTTCTCCATCTTCATCGCTTCCATCTTGAACAGCGGCTGCCCTGCTTTGACCTGATCCCCTACCTGCACGTAGACTTCCATGATCGAACCGGGGATCGGTGCCTGAACGCTCCCTTCTGCAGCGCCAGCACTCTTCGACTTTGCAACCAAAGCGGGGGCGACAACCAGAGCCGGAGATCTGCTGGTAGCGGTTCCCTCCGGAATCACTTCGGAAACGGAAGAGATCTCTACCCGATACTCCTTGCCGTTGATCTCCAGGGTAGCTTCATCGCCGCTCAAATCGCGCAGATGAACCAGATATTCTTTATCGTTCAATTTAAGTTGATATTTACGCATGTGAACCACCCTCAGAAAGTGAACGCATCTTCCCAGCATAAGACCAAATAGATCCAACACGCCGCTGTCTGGAGATTGTCAGACAATGCCCTTCGCCGAGGCTGCGTTCCAGTTCCAAATGCAGCACCAAAGAGATGACCGCCATGATTTCGGCTTCGCTCGGCTCGTTTTCCGCGCCCTCAAGTTTGGCCGGTTGCGGAACGTTCTTCTCCCCCGCAGGGCGCTCCCGCAAAGCCAAGATCCGTGGCAAGGCGGCAATAAACAGACTGATCAAAAGCAGCCCCGAAAAGACGATCAACATCCCGGTGATGGTGATACCGATGCCGTTGCCGTCGATGACATTCTGCCAACTAAAATTCATTCGAATGGCCTTTCCACGTTAAAGAGGAATGTTGCCGTGCTTTTTGCGCGGGTTGCTGTCCTGCTTCCCTTCCAGCATCACCAGCGCGTTGCAGATCCGGAAGCGGGTACGCTGCGGCAGGATCACTGCATCGACGTAACCCCGCTTTGCCGCCTCGTATGGATTAGCGAACTTTTCCTGATACTCGTCGCTGCGCGCTTGCAGAATCTCTTCTGACCGCTCAGGATTCTTCTTCACCTCTTTGGCGAACAGGATCTCTGCAGCTCCCTTTGCACCCATGACGGCGATCTCTGCGGTCGGCCAGGCGTAGTTGATGTCTCCGCGAAGGTGCTTAGAGCTCATCACACAGTAAGCGCCGCCGTATGACTTGCGAACCGTGACGGTGACTTTTGGTACGGTCGCCTCGGCGTAAGCATAGAGCAGTTTGGCGCCGTTGCGGATAATGCCGCCGTACTCCTGGGCGGTCCCGGGCAGGAAACCAGGAACGTCGACGAAGGTGACCACCGGGATGTTGAAAGCGTCACAGAAACGAACGAAGCGTGCACCCTTGACCGAGGCATCGTTATCGAGTACCCCGGCTAGGTGCAGCGGCTGGTTGGCGACGATACCGACCGACTGCCCAGCGTAATGACCAAAACCGATCACCAGGTTGGGGGCAAAGTCGGGCTGAATCTCAAAGAAAAGATTGTCATCGACGGTGCTGTTGATGATTGCCTTGATATCGTACGGCTGATTCGGGTTGTCAGGAATCAAGCGGCAGAGGCCGTCATCCTCGCGCGAGACCGGGTCTTCGGTATCCCTGAACGGGGCCGGCTCCATATTATTCTGTGGGATGAAGGAAAACAGCTCACGCAGATAGGCGATCGCCTGTTCTTCGCTGTCGGCCGCAAAGTGGGCGACGCCGCTCTTAGTGGTATGCACGCTGGCACCACCCAGTGTCTCGACATCGACATCTTCGTGGGTGACCGCCTTGACCACCTTCGGCCCGGTCAGGAACATGTAACTGTTATTGCGCACCATGACAGTGAAGTCGGTCAGCGCCGGAGAGTAGACCGCGCCGCCAGCGCAGGGGCCGAAGATCCCTGAGAGCTGCGGAACTACGCCAGAGCTGGTGACGTTACGCAGAAAGATGTTGGTGTAGCCAGTGAGACTCTCGATCCCTTCCTGAATCCTCGCACCGCCCGAGTCGTTGAGACCGATTATTGGCGCACCGTTTTTCACCGCCATGTCCATTACCTTGCAGATCTTTTCGGCAAATGTCTCCGACAGAGAGCCGCCGAGCACGGTGAAATCCATCGAGAAGAGGTAGACCAGCCGGCCACCGATGGTGCCATAGCCAGTGACCACGCCATCCCCGTAGACCTGGGTCTTCTCCATGCCGAAGTGGTGGCAGCGGTGGGTCTTTAGCATGTCGAACTCTTCAAAGCTATCTTCATCGACCAGCAGCTCAATCCGCTCGCGAGCAGTTAGCAGCCCTTTGGCGTGGCGTTTCTTGAGCTTCTCGGCGCCGCCCCCTTCAAGGGCTTTCTGGCGCATTTCGAGCAGCTGATTGATCTTGGTTTCCATCATTGGTGCAAATCCTTTTCTAGCCGTTGTAATAAACCGAATACAGGGTCTCCGAGCCGGTGATCTCATCCACCTTGCTCTGCAACGCCCGCCGCTGCGGATCATTCAACCACTTGTTCCAGTCATCGAGAGTTTTCCAGGTGCTGATCACCAGGTACTCGGTCGTGTCGTCGTAATTGACCAAAGTTTCGCCAGAGATGTAACCGGGCTGGGCGTTGGCCAGAGAGCGCATCTGCAGTAGCAGCGGGCGCAGGTCGTTGGCTTTTTCTTGCGGCACATGCCGGACAATAATGATTCGAACTGCCATAGGGAGAACCTCCGAGGTGACGATGCATAGTTATGTGCCGAGTCTTTATAAATACTTACTAACCAAAGATTAGATTAGAGGTTTCTTTTCTGAAAGCAACTTTGTGATAAGCGGTTGCATAGGAGAGGTATGCGGTCGGATATAAACGGTAAGAAGAAAAGTGCAAGACAAAACGGTTGCCAGGAAATGGCAGGAAAAATCGAGTAGGGCGAGGTGAGCAGGGCCTGTAAAGGATTTTGTGTAAACGGCCCGCCGGTTAGAGTAGCGGCATTCGCCCTTCAAACATAATCGAAAACTGATTCAATGCCGATCGCCAGTTGTGGATCGGCATTGTCCATTTCTTGGCAATATTCTGCAACGCCAGATACATCAACTTGATCATCGACTCGTCATTCGGGAACGAGCCACGGTTCTTCGTCACCTTCCGTAGCGACATGTTGACCGACTCGATGGCGTTGGTCGTGTAGATCGCCCGGCGAATCTCAGGTGGATACGAGAACAGCGGTGTAATCCGCTCCCAGTTGTTCCGCCAGGACTTACCGATGGTCGGATGGCTGGCGTTCCACTTTTCCTCGAACCGCTCCAGGTGATACGCGGCCTCTTCGACGGTTGGCGCGGAGTAGATCGCCTTCAGGTCAGCGGCCACTTCCTTGCGCTGTTTCCAGGACACGTAGTTCAGGCTGTGCCTGACCATGTGAACGATGCAGAGTTGAACCTGCGTATCCGGGAAAACCGTTTCGATCGCCTCCGGAAAGCCCTTCAAGCCATCGACACAGGCAACAAAGATGTCCCTAATGCCACGGTTCTTCAGTTCTGTGACCACCTGCAGCCAGAATTTCGCTCCCTCGGTCTCGGCGGTCCACATGCCGAGGACTTCCTTCAAGCCGTCCAGGTTGACGCCAACAGCCAAATAGACCGCCTTGTTGATGACGCGGTTATCCTGCCGTACCTTGACGCGGATAGCGTCGAGATAGACGATCGGCCAGATCTCATCGAGAGGGCGATTCTGCCAGAGGACAATCTCTTCCTGAACTGCCTTGGTCACCTGTGAAACCAGCGTCGGTGAAACCTCGACGCCGTACATCTCTTCAAGATGAGCCTGAATATCGCGAGTGGTCATGCCGCGAGCGTACAGGGCAATGATCTTGTCATCAAAGCCGGTGAAGCGGCTCTGTCCCTTGGGCAGGATCGCCGGTTCGAAACTGGCATCGCGATCACGGGGAACTGTGATGTCGAGTTCGCCAAACTCCCCCTTGATCTTCTTCTGGTAACTGCCGTTTCGGGTATTACCGGTCTTATTAGTCGCTGAAGCGTTTTTCTCATAGCCGAGATGTTCGGTCAGCTCGGTTTGCATGGCTCGCTCCAGAAGTCGTTTGGTCAGTTGCTTGAGCAGCCCGGTTTCCCCGATGAGATCTTCAGGATTTTTGTACTCCTTCATCAGGGCATCGAGCAGGTCGTCCGGTATGGTCATCAGTGTTTCCTCCAGTCGTTACGGGTTGTAACCGACTGTGACCATTTACACAAAACTTTTTACACCCTCGTCCTGGGGACAATCTGAGACAATCTAATGTCACCCTAAATAGGTGTGCAATTAATTGCAAAGCACTGATCACAAACAAGAAAAGGCCAGCTCTTGGGAACTGGCCTTTCCTTCTAATTGGTGGAGGTGGCGGGAATCGAACCCGCGTCCGAAAGCTTTCCACGTAAGGCTTCTACATGCGTAGTCTG
>NZ_QKAP01000130.1 GCF_003247215.1 Malonomonas rubra
AGAAGCATGGACATGAACTGCTCGGCTGTCAGGAAACCCAGAATCTGCTTGATAACCTAGCCAATGAATATCCCAAACTGGTCGAGGAGCTGGTTCCCAACCGGTTGAGTCTCGGGGTGGTGATGCGTGTATTGCAAAACCTGCTAGGCGAAGGGGTTTCAGTCCGGGACCTTAGAACTATTTTAGAAACTTTGGCCGATTGGGCACCAGTTGTGCAAGATCCTGATCAATTAACGGAACATGTTCGGGCGGTATTGGCCCGATCAATCAGTAACAGCTACAGTCAGGATGGGCAAGTTTTGGAAGTGATGACCTTTAATCGCGATATAGAAGCTAGGATTCAGGAAGCGCTGCATACCACGGAACAGGGTTCTTACCTCGCTCTTGAACCGGGTTTTGCTCAGGCGCTGATCAACAGCCTGAACCAGGCGCTGCTGAATGTTGCCGGTGTCAATCCGGTGCTGCTCTGCACGCCAACAATCCGACTCCATGTCAAAAGGTTGACCGAACGTTACCTGCCGAGCCTGACTATCATCTCTCACAATGAGATCGCTCCTCACCTGAAAGTGCGGCCGGTCGGAACGGTGAATGTCGATGTTGGTTAGAAAATTTGAAGCGGAAGATATGGCCAGTGCCCTGCAGCAAGTTAAGGAAACCTTCGGTGTCGAAGCGTTAATTCTTTCCACCAGGACCCTGCGCAAAAAAGGCTTGGGCGTGCTCGGCAAGCAGACCATCGAAGTAACGGCCGCCATTGAGTCGCCGGCCATGAAGCCGAGTGTTGCTCAGCGCAGCCAGTCAGGGCAACACCATGGGAAACAACAGTTCCCGGCCGCTTATCGTAACCGGATTGAAACCCTCGCCGATGAATTGGTCGACTTGTCGAAAATTGAGCCGACTCCGCAACCGGTTGCGAGCCCGGTGACCAGCCAGCGGGGCGAGCGGGCTAATCATGTACTGGAAGATGAGATTTGCAGACTGCGGTCACAGTTGGAAGCACAGAATGTTAACAAGTTGCAGGCAGAGATAGATCAACTGAAAAGTTTGGTGCAGGAACTGGCGCAAACCAAGCAGCGCCAGATGGAGGTGGAATCCCCGTTGCCGCTTCCGGTGGCTGAACCGGTAGCATCGCAACCGCTCAACTTTTCCGCAGCTGTTTCCCGGCAGCCTACCGTTGTTAGACAAGCGAAAGCGGTTTCCAGCAATCTGGATGATTTGATCGGGATGCTGACCGAACAGGGGATCGATAAGGAAGCGGCAGCTACAATTGCCCGCTTTGCCGCCGGGCAGATGAGTGATCGGCAGCGCCAAGAGCCACAGCTCTGTCACGCTTATCTGACCGAAACCGTAGCCAACTTGGTCAACGCAACCGGTCCGCTTTGGCAGAATGGCAATTCACAGAAAAGAATTTCGCTGATTGGGCCGACCGGGGTCGGCAAGACCACCACCATCGCCAAGCTGGCTGCTGAAGCGATCACCAAGGAAGGCGCACGGGTCGCCTTGGTGACCATCGACACCTATCGGATAGCCGCAGTAGAGCAGCTCAAAATCTATGGCGAGATCATGGGCCTGCCGGTCGAGGTTGTCCTGTCGCCCGAGCAGCTGCAGGATGCCTTCCGTCGCCATCGCGATAAGGACCTGATCCTGATCGATACCGCCGGTCGCAGTCCGCGTGACGATGAACAGATCGCCGAGCTGAACGAATTCCTCGGCCAGGGTTCCGAAGTAGAGAACTGCCTGGTGCTGGCGGTACCGACTGATGAGCGGCTGCTGCAGAAGAGCTTGGAGGCCTTCAGCAAGTTGCCGATCTCCAGCTTGATCTTTACCAAACTGGACGAAACCGACCGCTGTGGCTCGCTGATCAATTTGCCGACCCACAGCAACCTGCCGCTGGCCTACCTGACTAATGGGCAACAGGTTCCCGAGGACCTGCTGTTGGCTGATCCGCAGATTGTGGCGGAGATGGTTATGGGGACCGACACGGAATCACGGAGGATTGCCGTATGATGAGTGGCTCCGTCGATCAGGCCGGGACTCTGCGCTACATCCAGGACCGGCTTGACAAAAGAAGAACTAAACTGAACATGTCTGCGACCCGAGTGTTGTCGATCACCAGCGGCAAGGGGGGCGTCGGTAAGACCGCGGTCGTCTCGAACATTGCGGTAACCTTGGCCAAACAGGGCAAGAAGGTCTTGATCATTGATGCCGACCTGGGGTTGGCCAATATCGATGTAGTGCTCGGCTTGGCCCCGCCTTATAACCTAAATCACTTTTTTAACGGTGAACGCACCCTTGAAGAAGTGATGGCGGAAGGGCCACACGGCTTAAAAATTTTGCCGGCCGGTTCCGGGGTGCAGCAGTATACCCGGCTCGATGCGCAGCTGAAGATGCGCCTGATCGAATCGCTCGACGCCCTTGAGGAGCAGTTTGACGTGGTGTTGATCGACACCGAGGCGGGGATTTCCGACAACGTCACCTATTTCAACGTCGCCGCGCAGGATATCCTGGTGGTGACTACCCCGGAACCGACCGCGATCACCGATGCTTACGCGCTGATGAAGCTTCTTTCGACCCAGTATCATCAGAAACGTTTTTTACTGTCGGTCAACTCGGTACGCGAGCCGGATGAAGGACTCGATGTGTTCGAGAAACTGACCATGGTTTCCGGTCGTTATCTCGATATCTCCCTCGATTACCTCGGTTGCATCCCATTTGACCGGAAGATGCACGAATCGGTGCGCGAGCAGACGGTGATGGTAGATCTTATGCCGGACCACAAAGTCGCCAAGGCCTTTGTAGAGTTGGCGGAAAGTCTGGTCGACACCCCGATGCACAATCAGGCTCAAGGAACACTGCAGTTTTTCTGGAAGCAATTCCTTGGAGTCGGTTCGGAGGCGAGCTGATGGGTTACAGTAATGGATACGGTCTGTCGGGTCCTGCGGAAAGGGAAAAGATGATCGAAGCGCATCTGACGATGGTCGACTTTGTGGTCGACCGGATGATGACCCAGGTGCCGGTTTTCGTCAACCGCGATGACATACGCAGTGCAGCGCTGATGGGCTTGCTTGATGCCGCAAATCGTTTTGATCCGCGGCGCGGTGTGTTGTTCAAAACCTTCGCCGAGCGGCGTATCCGGGGTGCGGTCTTCGATGAAGTTCGGCGGATGGATTGGTTCTCTCGGACCATGCGAGAGAAACAGTCGCGGCTGGCGAAGGCGACGGATGACCTCGGCAAGCAACTCGGTCGGGCGCCGGAGGATCCCGAAGTGGCGGCGGCGATGAATCTGGATCTGGATGCCTTCCATGAGCTGAAGTTACAGGTAAGCCAGCTCGGCTATGTTAGCCTGCATGAAAAGCTGGACGACAGCGACAATAAAGGCAAAAGTTTCATTGATAACCTTGAAGATACCCAACAGAACAGCGCACAGGAACGGATCGAAGCGAGTGAGCTGACCAAGGAACTGGCTGGGTATATCGAGGAGCTTTCGGAAAAGGAGCGGCTGGTCATTGCGCTGCTCTATTACGAAGAGCTGTCACGGAAAGAGATCGCTGAAGTTCTTGGACTAACCGAGGGGCGGATCTCACAGCTGCACAGCCAAGCGCTTGCCAAGCTCAAAGGAAAGATGCGCAGCAGCATCAATGCCTTGAGCGGTGGAGCCTGAGTGATAATCGCCGAGCAACTCCCGCTGTTGCTGGCTGGGGGGATCGCCCTCTTGGCGTTGCTGCTCTGCTGTTGGCAGCTGCAGGTGGTACGCGGCTTGCGGCGGGAGATTGAAGAACTTCGCAGCCAGCTTGAGGAAGTCCCGGCAAACGAGCCGGAAGCGCGTGCTCCGATCAGTTTTTCGACCAGCCTTGACAGTGCTGAGCGGGAGCAGTTGCGCACGCCACAATCGGCCATGCCGCGCAATACTGCGGAAAAATATCGCTATGTTGGTTCTTTGGCACAACAGGGACTCGATGCCAAAAGGATCGCCGCAGCACTGCAGATGCCGACCGCCGAGGTTGAACAGCTGCTGCGGCTGGCAAAGTTGAAGTCATCAGTCTAGAAATTTTAGCCCGCTAAACTTTATTTGCGCGGCCGTCGACAAAGAAGCAAAGGCAGAAATCAGGAGTAAAAGATGGGTAGTGAAAAGTACGGCGCAGTCTTAGGAATGATCAGTCGGATGCAGATGATGGAGAACATCAGCGAGCATATGGTGGCCGTAAAAACCTATTCCTATAAAAAAGGGGTTCCGACCTTTGAGGCGAAGCTGGCGGAAGCAAGCTCCGGGATGGCGACCAAAGGAGTCAATTATTCGCAGGTCAGCAAGGAGACCATCGATTTTACCCTTGGGCAATTGGAAGCGTCAGGAAGACCGCTACATGTGGCAATCAACGGCGACGGTTTTTTCCAGGTGCAGCGTGAAGACGGTAGCTTGGGTTACCCCAAGGGAACAAGACTGTAACCGTCAACAGCGAAACCCAGATCGTCAAGTTGACCGGGATCGTCCGCCCTGCCGATGTTTCGCCGCGTAACTTGGTCGATTCGAAAAATGTCCTTAATGCCCGTATCGCTTACGTGGGCAAGGGAGTGATCAGCGACAAGCAGCAACAGGGCTGGCTGGTCCGTGCCCTGGATCAGGTCTGGCCGTTCTGAGAATGGTTGCAGGAGTGTAAAAATGGTCATCAAGAGCTGGGAACAAAAAGTTATTATTCTGCTACTGATTCTATGGGCTGTAATCTTGCTGTCGACAGCGTAAGCTTCGCGGATCAAGGAACTGGCGCAGCTCGAAGGGGTACGTTCCAATCAACTAGTCGGCTACGGGCTGGTGGTCGGCCTGAACGACACTGGGGACAGCAACAGTACGCAGTTTACCACCCAGTCTCTAGTTAATATGATGGAGCGGCTGGGAGTCACCGTCGCCCCGAATACGGTCAAGGTTCAGAAAAATCATCCGACCGCCGGACGGATTCCGGATGGCGCCTTGGTGGAACGAGAAGTTCCTTACGTGTTCGGTCAGCGCCAGGAGTTGAAATATCGGCTTAAAGATTCCGACTTTACGACTGTATCGCGCATGAGGGAGGCAGTTAATCAGCACTTCGGCGGAGAAATCGCCATGGCGCTTGACGCCGGGCAGCTGCAGGTGATGGTGCCGGAAAGCCACGTGGATCATGTTGTTGATTTCGTCGCTGAGTTGGAGCGACTCGAGGTTACTCCCGATACTCTGGCGCGGATCGTGGGCAATGAAAAGACCGGTACCATCGTCATGGGCGATAAGGTACGGACTTCCACGGTGGCGGTTTCCCACGGAAACCTGAGTCTGGTGATCAGCGAGCAGACCCAATGTTTCTCAGCCGGAACCACTAAGTCAGGGGCGGACCGTCGAGACTCCCGAAACTATGGTCGATGTCGCCGAGGATAAAGGGAACTTGGTGGTGTTGGAACAAGGGGTCAGTATCGGCGATGTCGCTTCCGCCCTGAATGCCATCGGCGCAACTCCCCGAGATCTGATCGCCATTTTTCAGGCGATCAAGGCGGCTGGCGCCCTTTATGCCGATCTTGTCATTCTTTAAATGGAGTTGCCATGGATGTGAAGGTTGATCCCCAGCAGCTGCTCAGCCAGACGATGAGTCAAACTCCAAAGAAGGCTGCCGGCCGAGATTCGAGGAAACTGAAGGAAACGGCTCAGCAGTTTGAGGCGATTTATATTCAGCAGGTTTTTAAGGAGATGCGTAAGACCATCCCGAAGGGCGGTTTGATCGAGCGTGGCAATGCCGATGACATCTATACCCAGCTGCAGGATGCCGAGGCGGGCAAGGTGATGGCGAGCAAGGCGGAATAGGCCTCTCTGACCAGATTCTCAAGCAGCTGATCGGCGAAGACTCAAAATAACCCCTTCCTATCGGCCTGCAGCACTTTTGGGTACTGTCGGCCGCTTTTCATGCTCTCTTCAACATGGGAAAAAAAGCTAAAGTTACAATCCCGTTTCGTCGATAAAGTTCCAAGGGCTAGAAATAGACTCTTTAAGAAACAAGAAAACTTTATTATTTTGAACTTTTATCTGACGGGCAAGGGCCGAGGTAAGGAAAAGGTTATGGTCGATAAAATTAACGGCAAGGGATTCGGCCCACTTGGAACTATCGGGCGAACAGGAAAAGCCGGTAGCGCCAAAAATTCTGGCGAAAGTGGAAAAACCGATTGTGTCTATTTTCCCACTGCTTTGCAACAGGCGAGTAAGACCCAGGCGGCGAGTTCCCCCCAGGCGACAGCTCGGGCGGAACAACTGCAGGAGCTGAAGACGCAGATTGAGAGCGGAACATATCAACCCGACTTGGAAAAGGTCGCGGCGAGGGTTCTGCCTTTCATCCTGAAGGATAGCTGAAATGGCTGATTTGAAAAAATCGATTGATCAGTTCAGACAGATTATTGAACATGCTCAGCAGCTTGAGGATCCGCCATGTCTGTATTAGATAATTTAAAAGAGTATCGGGTTGTTAAGGTTGTCCTGCCTCTGCAAGAGGGAGGGCAACAGCTTATTGATGGTGTTGCTAAAGCAACCACTCCTCCCCAGTTAGAGATCACTTTTCTTCCGGACCAACTTAATGTCGAGGCTTTGAACCAGGATGAAACGTGCCAGGTCTCTTTCGATGTCGCCGGATCAACCAGGTCAATCAGGGCTAAAATCACCTCTGCCCTTAACGATTCCAAGCTGCAGATGGAGATGGTGGAGTCCTTTACTCACGTACAGACACGTGCCTATTTTCGAGTCGATGCAGATCTCTCGGTCAGTTACTGGGTGCTGAGCGAAGGAATTCCCTTGGCCCGTTCGATCAACACGCCGGTCAATATCAGTGGCGGCGGGTTGCGTTTGCCGGTCGATGAACCGCTTAAGGACGGTACCGAAATTGGCCTCGAAATAGTTCTAGACGCCCCGGAACCGAGGGTGGTCGAGTGCGAGGGGCGGGTTGTTCGAACTTACGGTAGCGGGCCGACTGGTCGTCAGGTGGCGCTGACTTTTGTCGATTTGGAAGAAGAGGATCAAGATGCGATCGTTGCATACTGTCTGGCAGAGCAGCGCAAGCAATTACGGTTAAAGGTGCAGGTGCTAGGCAATTGATGGCCGACTTGTATGTTCTAGTCAAAAAAGGCCTGCGGCAAAAGCCCTAGCCGATCACTAACGGAGTGTTAGCTTGTATTAATCCTCTGGGGATTCATTCCCCAGAGGATTTTTTCTGCGCTTATTGGGCAGAATGAGGAATATGAGTCCGAATTTTTATTTAAAATTTAGAACAGAGCATAGATATACCACACAAACTGAAAGAAAAATTTTTAAAAGGTATTTATCCTCATCTGTAAAATCAACATAAACACTATCTCTCAGCATAGGAGGCAAAACTAGGGGAGAGGTCGCTGAAAGGATCATTGATGCAGCGAGGGAGGCCGGGGTCGACATCGTTCAGGCCCCTGACCTGATTGAGGTGCTTGGTCGGGTGCCAATCAGAGAGGAGATTCCTCCTGAGCTGTTCCAAGCAATAGAAGAAATTCTAGCCTTCATCTATCGGATCAACGGACGTTATGCGTCGGCGCACGGCTGAGTGGCCGAGATTCCTGTTGGAAAGCCTCGTTTTTGGCAAAAATACCCTTTACAGTTTCCGGTTTGTTAGTGTAATGTACGCAGCTCGCGGAGAGGTGACCGAGAGGCCGATGGTGCTCGCCTGGAAAGCGGGTGTAGTGAAAGCTACCGGGGGTTCGAATCCCCCCCTCTCCGCCATATTCTACAAGGCTGATGAAAAACGCCGATCTGAGGCGTTGCCATCATCCCCCATCGACGACGTACCACAATTGGTACGCCTTTCTCTGTGGGATTTCTGGCGCCTAGCATCTCGACATTTTTGATCAGCTCAACAACGACAGTGGTTAAGTCGCTAATAATGAAGTATATCGGTAAACGTTGCCGGTAGAAGTGACAGCCGGGTCCCGCGCAACGGACATCCGTGAACTCCGTCAGGCCCGGAAGGGAGCAGCGGTAACGGTTTTGGACGTGTGCCGCGGGGGTGCCTGGCTGTCACTTGTGCCGGCAATTTTTGTTCCTGCGGTGTTTTTGTTTTCGAGGGAAGTTGAGTATGTCTTATCTGGTTCTGGCTCGTAAGTGGCGTCCGCAACTGTTCGATGATCTGGTCGGCCAGGAGCATGTCAGCCAGACCCTCAAAAACGCGATCACAGCCGATCGGGTGCATCATGCTTTCCTCTTTACCGGTGCGCGTGGAGTTGGAAAAACCTCTGCTGCGCGGATTTTCGCCAAGGCGCTCAATTGCCAGCACGGGCCAACTGTGGAACCGTGCGGGGTTTGCCCTTCCTGTGTTGAAATCACTGCCGGGCAAGGGGTCGATGTTTTCGAGATCGACGGTGCTTCCAATACCGGTGTCGATGATATTCGTGAACTCCGCGAGAATATCCGTTACCTGCCTTCGAATTCCCGTTATAAGATCTTCATCATTGACGAAGTCCATATGCTCTCGATCAATGCATTCAACGCCCTGTTGAAAACACTCGAAGAACCGCCTGATCACGCCAAGTTCATTTTCGCGACAACTGAACCGCACAAGATCCCGATCACCATCCTGTCCCGTTGCCAGCGGTTCGATTTCCGTAAGATTAGTCAACCGCAGGTGCAGGGTCGTTTGCGCTACATCATCGATCACGAGCAGGTGCAGATTTCCGATGCCGGTTTGGCAATGATCGCGCGCAGTGGCGGCGGCAGTATGCGCGATGCCCTTTCGACCCTCGATCAGGTGATCGCCTTTTGTGGTGAACGGGTCAGCGATGAAGATCTGCAGAACTTGCTTGGCCTAGTCAGTCGGCGATTGTTACTGGATGCCATTGAGGCGATACTCGAGCGTGATGCGCAGCGGGCGTTGCTGCTGTTGCAGAAGGTGGATGAGCATGGCCATTCATTCCGGCAGTTCTGTCAGCAGCTGGTTGAATTAGTTCGCGCGCTGGTTATCATCAAGGTGGCCGAGCAGCCGGGCGCATTACTCGATTACAGCGAGAGTGAACTGCAGGAATTAAGAACCCTCTCTGCGCCGGCGAACCTGGATGATCTGCAGCGACTGCTGTCCACATTGATCAAAACCGAGGCCGATCTTGCCCTTTCCAATTACCCCCGGCTGACGATGGAAATGGTGCTGGTCAAACTGGCCAGCCTGCCGTCGGGAATCGAGGTCGCTGCTCTGGTCAAGAAGCTGGAAGCGGTCGAGCGGAAGCTGGCTGCTGGTGGAATGCCGCAACCGGTCGCTGCGCGACAGCCTGTTGTGCCAGCTCCGCAGAGCGAGGCACCGCCACCGCCGTCCCAGGAGTCGCTCGGAAAAAAGCCTGAAGCTCCGTCTGCTCCGGATGGGAACAAGAGCTGGGCGGGGCTGGTTGAGTTTGTCCGTGAGCGCCGCCGACCGCGCATTTCGGCACTGCTGGAACAGTCAAGCCTGTTGCGGAATGAACTGCCTCGTTTGCAGATCGGTATGCCGGCCCGTTATTACAGCTTGGCTGACGGCGAGATGAAAGAGGCGATTGAAGATCTGGCTGCGGAGTATTATGCTGAGAAAGTCCGGGTTGAGTTCAAGCGGGTCGATGATCAAGCTCTGGCTCCGCCTTCCCTGCACGAGGAGCGGATTCAGCAGGAAACAGACCGACAAAAAAAATTGCGCGAAAACGCTGCTGAACATCCGATGGTCAAGACTGCGCTGGAGGTATTTGGCGGCCAGATCGAAGAAATCAAGCCGATCGATAAAGGTTTTGTTTAACTAATAGAAAGTGGAGGAAAGAGAAGATGGCAAAAGGTCTTGGTAATATCATGAAGCAGGCCCAACAGATGCAGGCCAAAATGGCCCGTGTCCAGCAGGAACTGGAAAAAAAAGAGGTCGAAGCGACTGCTGGTGGCGGAATGGTGACCGCCAAGGTGAACGGCAAGCAGGAGCTGCTGTCGTTGCAGATCGAGAAGGACGTGGTCGATCCCGAGGATGTGGAAATGCTGCAGGATCTAGTTATGGCTGCGGTCAACGAGGCGATCAAACAAAGCCAGCAGATGATCCAGCAGGAAATGGGCAAAGTGACTGGCGGAATGAATATCCCCGGTCTATTTTAAGCGTTGACCAGTTGTTAGTTTAACGATCCCCACAGTGTTCTTTTGCATGGCCTGTGGGGATTTTTTTACCAGTGATATCGATTTCCGATTTCCATATTCGGTATACGATAAGGGATTGAAATTTCCCCCGATGGGTGGTAGGATTCTTTTTGGTCAGACCAATATGCCAAAAAATAGCTCATATCATTTTGGGGAAATTTTATTTTTTAAGTGATACTAAATAAATAAAACAGCATTTTAAAATGTTGGATTTGGGGGAGATTTCATGTTAGGCTCGCTCCCGTCTTTTGCTCGCTTGGTTGCTGAATTGAGCAAACTGCCAGGAATCGGCGGTAAGACCGCTGTACGTTTGGCTTTCCACCTGTTACGGACAACCGATCAGGACGTTGCTGCTTTAGCTAATGCCCTACTTGAAATGAAGCGTAAAGTTCGGTTTTGCGAACGTTGCTTTCATGTTGCTGAAGAGGAACTCTGCCAGATTTGCCGTGACTCGGCGCGCGAGATTCAGCTCCTTTGTATCGTTCAGGAGCCGCAGGATCTGCTAGCGATTGAACGCAGCCACGCATACCGTGGCTTATACCATGTATTGCATGGCGCTCTTTCGCCACTCGATGGCATCGGGCCGGAGGATCTGAAGATTCCACAACTGCTGCAACGCTTACAAGATGAGCAGATAGAAGAAGTTCTTCTGGCGACAAATTTCACCGTCGAGGGGGAAGCGACCGCGCACTATCTGGCCGGTCTCTGCAAGGAGCAGGGGCTAAAGGTGACGCGCCTGGCGCATGGCATCCCTTCCGGCAGCGATTTGGAATATGTCGATGCTGGGACTGTCCAACAGGCGGTTAGCGGGCGACGCGAACTGTAATAATCGGCTGAGAGCAAGAAACACTTCCACGGCAGGGCCGCTCGCAATGGGTTTCTGGCGTAATCGATTTTTCGCTAACATGGTTACGATTCCAAAAGATTGAATCGTCAATTTATCAACCTTAAAGGAGGTTTGCATGTCTCGGAAAATGGTTTGTACTGACGGTAATTCCGCGGCGGCGCATGTTGCACATGCGACCAACGAGGTCATTGCCATCTACCCCATTACCCCGTCTTCGGTGATGGGTGAGATTTCTGATGCCAAGAGTGCCATGGGGCAGAAGAACATCTGGGGGACCGTCCCTAAAGTTGTCGAAATGCAATCGGAAGGTGGTGCCGCAGGTGCCGTTCACGGTGCCCTGCAAGGTGGCGCGTTGACCACTACCTTTACCGCATCCCAGGGGCTGTTGCTGATGATCCCGAACATGTACAAGATCGCCGGGGAGCTGACCCCGACTGTCTTCCATGTTTCGGCTCGCGCAATTGCGGCACAAGCACTATCGATCTTCGGTGACCACTCTGACGTCATGGCTTGTCGTCAGACCGGTTGGACCATGCTCTGCTCCAACAATGTTCAGGAAGTCATGGACTTTGCCCTGATCGCACAGGCTACCACTCTCGAGTCCCGAATTCCGGTGCTGCACTACTTCGATGGATTCCGCACTTCCCATGAAGTGCAGAAAGTCGAAGAATTGAGCCAACAGACCATGAAAGCGATGATCAACGACGATTTGGTTGCTGCACACCGTGCCCGCGCCCTCTCGCCGGATCATCCGGTACTGCGCGGAACCGCTCAAAACCCTGACGTCTACTTTATCGGTCGCGAGACTGTTAACCCTTACTACGAAAAAGTCCCGGGCATCCTGCAGGCGCAGATGGACAAGTTCGCCAAGTTGAGTGGTCGCCAGTACAACCTGGTCGATTACGTTGGCCATCCGGAAGCTGAGCGTGTCGTTGTGATGCAGGGTTCTGGTTGCGAAGCGATGGAAGAGCTGATTCAGTATCTGGCCGGTCAGGGCGAGAAGGTTGGTCTGATCAAGATCCGCCTGTTCCTGCCGTTCCCGATCGAGCAGTTTTGTAAGGCACTTCCGAAGAGTGTCAAGAAAGTTACTGTCCTCGACCGCACCAAGGAACCGGGTTCCATCGGTGAGCCGATCTACCAGGCGATCCGCACGGCGATCGGCGAAGGCATGACCGAAGGGCTGACCGCTTTTGCCGGCTATCCGACGATTATTGGTGGTCGATATGGCCTTGGTAGCTTCGAGTTCAACGCCGGTATGTGTAAAGCAGTTCTCGACAACATGCTGCAGGACAAGCCGAAAAACCACTTCATTGTCGGCTTCGAAGATGACGTTCTTGGCCAGAGTCTGCCGTTTAACGAGAACTTCAAGGTTCCTTTCGATGGTTACGCCGCCATGTTCTACGGTCTCGGTTCAGACGGTACTGTTGGTGCCAACAAGAACTCGATCAAGATTATCGGTGACACCACCGACAATGAAGTTCAGGCTTACTTCGTCTATGACTCCAAGAAGGCTGGTAGCATGACCACTTCGCACCTGCGTTTCGGCAAGCAGGTGATCAAGTCGACTTATCTGTTGGGTAAAGAGGAAGCAGACTTCGTGGCTTGCCACAACTTCTCCTTCCTCGAGAAATACGACATGCTGAACAACGCTAAGGAAGGTGCGACCTTCCTGCTTAATGCGCCATTCAGCAAGGATGAGGTTTGGGGCAAACTGCCGAAGATGGTCCAACAGCAGATTATTGACAAGAAGATGAAGTTCTACGTCATCGATGGTGTCCATCTGGGCGAGAAGATCGGCCTCGGTCCGCGGATCAACGTCATCATGCAAACCGCCTTCTTCAAGATTTCCGGTATTATCCCGCTGGAGCAGGCGATTTCCGAAATCAAGGATGCCATTGTCAAGTCGTACGGCAAGGCCGGTGAGAAGGTTGTCAGCATGAACAAGCAGGCGGTTGACGTCGCGCTTGAGAACATTGCTGAGGTTACCGTTCCGGGGAATGCCGATAGTGCAATCGAGATGCAGGTTGGTCAGTGGTCCGGCTGCAGCGAAACTGTACAGAAGACCCTCGGTCCAATCATCGATGGACTTGGTCACAAGCTGCCGATGTCGGCCATGCCGGCTGACGGAACTTTCCCGACCGCGACCGCTGCAGTCGAGAAGCGGAACATTGCGGTCAATATCCCGGTTTGGAAAGAAGATCTTTGTGTGCAGTGCGGTATCTGCTCTTTCGTCTGTCCGCATGCTACAATCCGCATGAAGGTCTATGAAGAGGCTGACCTGAAAGGCGCACCGGAAACATTTAAGTCCTGTGCTGCAAAAGGTAAGGATCTGGAAGGTAAGCTATTCACTTTGCAGGTAGCGGCCGAAGACTGCACAGGTTGTGGTGCCTGTGTCTACAACTGTCCGGCCAAGAGCAAGACCGAAGAGAACGTCAAGGCGATCAACATGGCGCCACAGGCTCCGCTACGTGACAAAGAGCGGGCCAACTTCGAGTTTTTCCTCGGCCTTCCCGACCCTGATGAGAGCTTGTTCAACCGTGCTACCGTTAAAGGAAGCCAGCTGCTGCCGCCGATGTTCGAATTCTCCGGCGCATGTGCAGGTTGCGGCGAGACCCCGTTCGTCAAACTCTGTTCGCAGCTCTTCGGTGACCGGATGGTCGTTGCCAATGCGACCGGCTGCTCTTCGATTTACGGTGGTAACCTGCCGACCACCCCGTGGTCGACCCGTAAGGACGGCCTCGGCCCGGCATGGAGCAACTCGCTGTTCGAGGATAACGCCGAGTTCGGTTTGGGGATGCGTCTGGCGGTCGATAAGACTACCGGTTATGCCCGCGAACTTCTCGAAAGCAACATCGAGTGTGGCTGCAAGGCTTGTGAAGGGACTGCCGATCTGAAGAAAGAGATTCTCGCTTCGGCACAGGATTCTCAGGCTGAGATCGAAGCTCAGCGCGGCCGGGTTGCCCAGCTGAAAAGAATTCTTCCAGCCTGTACCCATGAAACAGCCAAGCCGTTGTTGGTCAATGCCGATTACCTAACCGCCAAGTCGGTCTGGATTCACGGTGGTGACGGTTGGGCCTACGACATTGGTTATGGTGGTCTCGATCACGTTCTTGCTTCCGGCGCCAACGTCAACGCACTGGTACTCGATACCGAGGTCTACTCAAACACTGGGGGCCAGGCATCTAAGTCGACTCCGCTCGGCGCGGTTGCGCAGTTCGCCGCGGGCGGTAAGCCGATGCCGAAGAAAGACCTGTCGATGATTGCCATGACTTACGGCAATATTTACGTCGCGCGGGTCTCACTGGCCAACCCAGCTCAAGTGGTTAAGGCGATGATCGAAGCAGATGCTTACGATGGCCCGTCCCTGATCATTGCTTACAGCCACTGTATCGCTCATGGTATCAACATGACCAAGGCGATCGATAACTGTAAGGAAGCGGTTGCCTGTGGCCACTGGCCGCTGTTCCGTTATGACCCGCGTCTGGCTGCGGAAGGCAAGAACCCGCTGCAGATGGACAGCAAGGAGCCGAGCATCGGTTTCGAAGAGTTCGCTAACAACCAGAACCGTTTCCGTGTTCTGAAGAAGGCCAACCCGGAGCATGCTGAAGAGCTGCTGGCAGCATCCGCCAAGGATACCGCCACCCGCTACGACCTTTACAAAAAGCTGGCCGAGCTGCAGGCTGATTGCGGTAAGTAAACTGAATTGATCGGCTGAACTTGTAAACGCCCCCGGACAAAGAATATAACCGGGGGCGTTTTTTATTCGCTGCTCGCTTAGACTGCTGATGCTCCTTCCTTAAGTTCCTGTTATTATTCCTTTCTAGCAATTTTACTCGCGCTAAAATCGTCAGTCAATTCCGCCAAGACCATCCAAATCATGGTATCCTTGAAAGGAATTGTCTGGAGGCGGCTATGGCAGAAAACACGGTCCACAGGCGCTCAAAAGGGAAAACCGCGCTAATCCTTGCCGGCGGCGGAATCATGGGGGCCGCTTACGAGATCGGTGTTCTGACGGCACTCGATAAATTATTTAAGGGTGGGTTCAGTAGCCGGCGTTTCGATATCTTTGTCGGCGTCAGCAGTGGTTCGGTCATCTCGGCACTGGTTGCCAACAAAGTTCGTCCGGCCGATATGTACCGGGCAATCATGCGCAACGAAACTTCTTCCTTCAATTTCACCCGTAAAGACATCTACCGCTTCGAACTTTGGAGACTGCTGACAGTGGTTGGGAAACTGCTGGCCAGTTTTCCGAACATTTTGAACAGCTTCTACCGGCAACGCTGGACATTTTCACTCAGTGATTTTTTTCATATGTTGCAGGAACAGTTGCCGGCTGGGATTTTTCATATCGACCAGATGGAGGCTTTCTTGAGGCATGCTTTTTATCAGGAAGGGCTGCGTAACGATTTTAGCCTGCTCGAACGGGAGCTCTATATTCCCGCCTACGATCTGGATTTGGGGGAACGGGAGATTTTCGGGGGGCAGAAACCCTCTCAAAGGTCGGTTGCGATCAGCCAGGCGATTACCGCCTCCTGTGCGATTCCATTCTTTTTCGAACCATATCAGATTGACGGACGTGATTATATCGACGCCTTGACTGGCCGGGTTGCCCATCTCGACATTGCCATCGATCGGGGTGCCAAACTGATCTTCGTGGTCAATCCACGTGTGCCGATACACAACGACAGCGAACTGTCCTGCCTGCCGACCTTGACCTCAGGCGAGTGCGGGCAGATCCGCAACCTGGGTGCTACTTATGCTTGGGAGCAGGCGCAACGGATCGGAATTCAGGAGAAGTTCGAGCTGGCGCTGGAAATCTGTCGCCGCGATTACCCAGATGTAGACGTTGTGGTAATCCAGCCCGATCGGCAAGAGTCGTCGATGTTCTTTCAGAACCCGATGAGCGATGCGGCCCGCAAGCTCACCATGCAAAACGGTTATAATTATAGTCTCGGACTGTTTTACCGTAGCTTTGAGAAATTGAAGATAGTGATGGCCCGGCACGGCATAGAGGTGACCAATCAGCGACTTTCCGATTTGCCACCGGCCACCTTTACCGAAAACTGAGGAAAAACAAGAAACGGTTTTTATTGCTAGGCGAAAGAGGAGGACACCATGCTACTAATCCTGTTGTTTTTGCTGACGATCTGGATTCTTCTGGTTTTTGAAGCCTCCCGTCTGATTCACACATTGGTTGCCGGAGCCTTTCTGCTGGTAGCCAGCTTCTTCTGCAGTGGCGTCGGACTGACTCTGCTCTGGATGTTATTTTTTCCCGTTGCGCTGCTGCTCAACTTCAGTGAGCTGCGCAAGTTAGTGCTGACCAAGCCGATTCTGGCCGTCTTCCGTAAAGTTGCCCCCAAGCTGTCAGCGACCGAGCAGGCGGCGCTCAATGCCGGTGATGTCTGGTGGGACGGTGAATTGTTCAGCGGTCGGCCCAATTGGAGCAAGTTGCTGACTATTCCCCCGGCGACTCTCAGCGAGGAGGAGCAGGAGTTCATGGATGGCCCGGTTGATGAACTTTGCGCCCTGCTCGACGATTGGCGGATCAACAGCGAACTGAACGACCTACCGCCGGAGGCCTGGGAGTTGATCAAAGCGAAAGGTTTCTTCTCGCTGATTATCCCGAAGGAGTACGGCGGACTCGAATTCTCCGCCCTGGCCAACTCATGTTTGATCAGTAAGTTGGCGGCGCGCAGCTTGGTTGCGGCGGTGACGGTGATGGTGCCGAACTCTCTCGGTCCGGCAGAGCTATTGCTGCATTACGGCACCGAGGAACAACGCAACTACTATCTGCCGCGGCTGGCCCGCGGCGAAGAGATCCCCTGTTTTGCCCTGACCGGTCCCAACGCCGGTAGCGACGCCGCTTCGATCCCGGACACAGGTGATCTCTGCTACGGTCAATGGCAGGGGGAAGAGGTGCTTGGTATTCGGCTCAACTGGGAGAAACGCTATATCACACTCGGTCCGGTGGCGACCTTGCTCGGGTTGGCGTTCCGGCTCTACGACCCGGAGCATTTGCTCGGTGAGAAAGAAGATATCGGCATCACTTGCGCGTTAGTGCCGACCGATACCCCGGGGGTGGAGATTGGCAAGCGGCACAACCCGCTCAATGTCCCCTTTATGAACGGACCCAATTCCGGCCGCGATGTTTTTATCCCCCTCGATCTGGTCATTGGCGGTGCGAGCGGGGTTGGCAAAGGCTGGCAGATGCTGATGGATTGCCTCTCCGCCGGACGGGCGATCTCACTGCCGGCGCTCAGCCTTGGTGCGGCCAAGCTGGTGGCGCGTAACGTCGGCGCCTATGCCCGGGTGCGGAGGCAGTTCAACCTGCCGATAGGCCGCTTTGAAGGGATCGAAGAGGTGCTCAGCCGCATCGCTGGCGAGACCTGGCTGATGAACGCCGCCCGTGACCTGACCTGCGCCGGCCTCGATCTGGGAATAAAGCCGTCGGTAATCTCGGCGATCGTCAAGCAGAACCTGACCGAGCGTATGCGCAAAGTGGTCAACGACGGCATGGACATCGAGGGGGGCAAGGCGATCTGCCTGGGACCGAACAACCATCTGGCCAGCGCCTACCAGGCGGTGCCGATCGGGATCACCGTCGAGGGGGCGAACATCCTCACCCGCAGCATGATCATCTTTGGTCAGGGAGCGATCCGTTGCCATCCCTGGGTGTTGCGCGAGTTCACTTCCATCGATATCCCCGATCCGAAACAGTCGCTCGACCAGTTCGATCAAGCCTTCTGGGGGCACGTCGGTTTTACCCTTCGCAATGCGGCCTCAGCCCTCTTTTTTGGGGTGACTGCCGGATATTTTATCGCGGTCAGTGATTCACCAAACAAGCGCATCTATCAACAGGTCAGCCGTTTTAGCACCGCCTTTGCTCTGACTACCGATCTGTTGATGGCCACTCTCGGTGGTGGTCTGAAGCTGAAAGAAAAGCTGACCGGGCGGATGGCCGATGTCTTGAGCGAACTTTATTTGCTTTCGGCCGCGCTCAACTATGTCGAGGATAACAGCAAAGCCGCCGAACAAGCGGTTCTGCTGGAGTGGAACTGTCAGCGTTCGTTCCATCGAATGCAGGACAGCCTCTTGGCGATCTTCCGAAACCTGCCGCTACCGTTGCACCTGCTGCTGCGCGGTTTAATTTTTCCTCTTGGTGCCCGCTTCGCTCCGCCGAGTGATAGTTTGGGGCGTGAGGTGGCAGCCATTTTGTTGGCACCGGGTGAGCTGCGCGATCGTTTGACTGCCGGGCTTTATCGGACGGATGACGAGGAGGCTCCCGAAGCAATACTGGAAGCCGCGTTGCAACTAGCGGTGGCGACCGATCCGCTGGAGAAGAAACTGCGGCAGGCGATCAAGCAGGGGAATCTGGATGCCCGGGATCCGAAGCATTTGCAGGCTGCGGTCGCGCAAGGAGTCATTAGTCAAACCGAACTGGAATTGTTGCAGCAGGCCCGTGAGCTGCGCCAGCGGGTAATTGCTGTGGATGCCTTTTAAGGAGAGTTGCTATGGCTGGAAAATCTAACCAATCCGGACCGGCCGGATATGCACGTTCCGTTTACCTGGTTGATGGGGCCAGGACTCCTTTCCTGCGTGCCGAGGGGCGCCCCGGCCCGTTCAGTGCGGCCGACTTGGCTGTGGCGGTTGGGCGTGCGCTGCTTGCGCGACAGAATTTTTCTCCCACACAGCTGGACGAGGTGATCCTCGGCTGCGTCATTCCCGCTCCGGATGAAGCGAACGTCGCTCGGGTGGTTTCGTTGCGGCTTAGCTGTGGCAACCGGGTACCTGCCTGGACGGTGCAGCGCAACTGTGCCTCGGGGATGCAGGCGCTGGCAACGGCAGCCGAGAGGATCGCGGCCGGTTATTCAGACCTGATTCTTGCCGGTGGGACCGAGGCGATGAGCAGGGCGCCGATCCTCTGGGGACCGGAGCTGGTCAGGCTGCTGGCCGGTTGGCAGCAGGCAAAGAGCTTGGGCCAGAAGCTGAAGCTGCTTGGTCGTTTGCGGCCGGAGCATCTGAAGCCGATTATCAGTCTGCTGCAGGGGCTGACCGATCCGACCACCAGTCTGATCATGGGGCAGACGGCGGAGATATTGGCAACCCGTTTCAACATCGGCCGGAAGGAGATGGATGGCTACGCGCTGCAGAGCCATCAACGATTGGCTGCCGCCATCGACGCAGAGCGCTTTGCCGAGATCATACCGCTTTACACCACCGATGGCAGGACGATCAAGGTTGATGACGGCCTGCGGCGCGACGGTAGTTTGGAAAAGCTAGCAAAGCTGAAGCCTTTTTTTGACCGGCATTATGGCCGGGTGACCGCCGCCAACAGCTCGCAGGTATCGGATGGCGCCGCTCTACTGTTGCTGGCCAGCGAAGCCGCCGTGGAACAATATCAACTGCCGGTTCTGGGAAAACTGATAGACACTTCTTGGGCGGGACTGCCGCCGGAGGAAATGGGTCTTGGGCCGGTTTATGCGATGGATAGTTTGTTGCAACGCCATCCGCAGGTGGCGGAACAAATCGATCTGTGGGAGATCAACGAAGCTTTCGCCGTGCAGGTGCAGGCTTGTCTTGCGGCGCTTGAGGATGAGGCTTGGCAACATCAGGAGCTGGGCCGGAGGACGGTGGTGCCTAAAATTGATCTCGAACGCTTAAACGTCGATGGCGGCGCAGTGGCGATCGGCCATCCAATCGGTGCCAGCGGCGCCCGCATTGTGCTTCACCTGTTGCTTGCTTTAAGGCAACGCGGCGGTGGCAAAGGTGTGGCATCGCTCTGTATCGGCGGTGGGCAGGGGGGTGCGATGCTGATCGAGGCGAAAGGAGACCAGTCATGACCAACGATACTACTTTCCGACACTGGCACTGGTCACTCGATCGGGACGAAATTTTCCACCTGACTCTCGATCGAGCTGATAGTCCGCAGAACAGTCTTTCTCAAGCGGTGCTGCTGGAACTGGAAGAGGTGATTTGTTTGTTGCAGGAGCTGCGGCCGCAGGCGGTGGTGCTTCGCTCCGGAAAGCCTAAAAGCTTTATTGTTGGCGCCGATGTTAGCGAGTTCAGTAACTTTACCGAACCGGCCAAGGTTTTGCCCCAAATTCTCAAAGCCCAGGAGATCTTTTTCCGTTTGGAGCACTTGCCGATGCCGGTAATTGCGGTCATCGACGGCCCCTGTCTGGGTGGCGGGCTGGAACTAGCGCTGGCCTGTCGTTATCGGATTGCGGTCGATGATCGGGCGACCAACCTCGGGTTCCCCGAAGTGCAGCTCGGCATCCACCCCGGTTTCGGTGGTACGGTCCGCTCGATCCGACAGATCGGCACTCTGCCGGCACTACAGATGATGCTGACTGGTCGTAGTTCAAATGCCCGTCAGGCAAAGCAGGTCGGCTTAGTTGATGAAGCAGTGCCGCGGCGGGTGCTGGAGAATGCGGTGACCACTTTCCTGCAGAACCCGCCCCCAAGAAAACTTCTGCCGTGGTCGGTGCGGCTTGGCAATCTGGCACCGTTGCGGCCGCTGCTGGCCTGGATTCTGCGGCGAAAAGTCACTGCCCGGGCCAACCAGAAGCATTACCCCGCTCCCTATGCGCTGCTTGACCTTTGGCGCCACTATGCCCACGATTCGGAACAGATGTATCTGGAAGAGGCGCGCTCGGTCGCCAGCTTGATCTGCAGTTCGACGGCGCAGAACTTGGTGCGGGTCTTCTTTCTGCAGAGCCAGTTGAAATCGCACCGGGAAGAAACAGCCTTGGTGCAACGGGTGCATGTGATCGGCGCCGGCAGCATGGGGCGGGATATCGCCTCCTGGTGCGCCCTGCAGGGCTTACAGGTTACCCTGCAGGATCTGGATGACAAGGTGCTGGCCGAGGCAATCGCCGCAGCCGATAAACTGTTCTGTAAAAAGCTGAAAAAAAACAATCTGATTCGAGCCGCTCACGACCGGTTGATGGCCGATCCGCAGGGACTGGGGGTGGCACGGGCTGATCTGGTGATCGAGGCGATCGTCGAAAAGGTCGAACTGAAAAAACAGCTGTTCACCAGCATCGAACCGCAACTGCGTGGCGATGCGATCCTGGCCAGCAATACGTCGAGTATCCCGTTGGAGGAGTTGGCCAAGGTGCTGCAGAATCCACAGCGCTTTCTCGGCATCCATTTCTTCAACCCAGTGTCGAAAATGCCGCTGGTGGAGATCGTCAGGGCCGAGCAGTCGGCTCAAGAACCCCTGGCGCGGGCGACAGCTTTTGTGCAGCGGATCAAGCGGCTGCCGTTGCCGGTCAAGAGCTCACCTGGGTTTCTGGTCAATCGCATCCTCATGCCTTACCTCCTAGCAGCTGTAGAGCTGGTCGAGGAAGGGAACAAGGTCGAGGATATCGACCGGGCGGCTCTCGATTTCGGCATGCCGATGGGGCCACTGGAATTGGCGGACAAGGTCGGCATCGACATCTGCCTTTCGGTCGCCGAAGTGTTTGCCGATTATTTCCAGCGGCCGGTGCCGCCGATCCTGACGCGGATGATCACCGCCGGCAAGCTCGGTCTGAAGAGCGGGCAGGGCTTTTATGCCTATCGGAAAGGGAAGAAGGTGGTTAGGAAAAAACGCCACCACGGTGCAGCGCAGGATCTGCTGCTTGGCCGCTTGCTTGATCCCCTGCTGCAGGAGGCAGAAGCCTGCCTGGCAGAGGGGATTGTCGAATCGGCCGATCAGGTCGATGCCGGGATGATCTTCGGCACCGGTTTCGCACCATTTACCGGCGGGCCGCTGCACTACAAATATCAAGCTGCGACCGACTGATACAGCCTGCACCGGATAGGAGGTCGAAAATGAATCAAGTTGATCTGATTTCCCCGCAGCAAGCAAAAACTTTGGCCGGACTGTTTGCCGAACGTGTGGCGCGCACCCCGGAACAGCTCGCATATCGTTATTATCGAGAGGCGACTAAAAACTGGGAATCCTGCAATTGGGCGGAAGGTAGCGAACGTGCGTCGCTTTGGCAGCAGGCGATGCAGGCTGACGGTCTACAGCCGGGTGACCGGGTTGCGGTGATGCTGAAAAACTGCCTGGAGTGGGTGCTATTCGATCTGGCCGCCGCAGGGCTTGGTTTGGTTACGGTGCCGCTCTACGTAAACGACCGGCCGGAAAACTTCACCTACATTCTTCAATCAACCCAAGCGAAACTGCTATTGACCGATGGCGTCGAGCAATGGCAACGAATCGAAAAGGTCGGCGACAAGCTTGACGGAGTCAAACGGATCGTAACGCTGCAGACGGTCTGTGTCGGTGAGTGCGATCCGCGGCTGCGACAGTTGGATGATTGGTTGCCAAAAAAGGACAACCAGCAGTATCAACTGCTCGCAAGCGAAGCTGATAGTTTGGCGACCATCGTTTTTACCTCCGGCACTACTGGGCCGCCAAAAGGGGTGATGCTGAGCCACTCCAACATCCTCTCCAACGCTGCCGCCGGCTTGAAACGGGTGGTGGTGGAGCGAGAAGATCAGTTCCTCTCATTCTTACCCCTCTCGCATATGTTCGAGCGTACAGCAGGTTATTACATTCCGATCATGGCTGGAGCCTGTGTCGCTTTTGTCCGTTCCATCGACCTGCTGGCAGAGGACCTGCTAGAAATCCGCCCGACCATCCTGATCACCGTGCCGCGGATCTTCGAGCGGATCTATAACAAGATGACTCTGAAGCTGGCGGATGAGTCCTGGCTGGCACGCAAGATCTTTCAGCTTGCGGTTTTTTCCGGTTGGTATCACTTTCAGTATCATCGGCGGCAGAAGCCGTGGGCAATCCAGCTGCTAATCTGGCCGTTGCTGAAACGACTGGTCGGCAAAAAGCTGGAGAAGCGACTCGGGGGTCGGTTGCGGTTGGCGGTTAGTGGTGGCGCCCCCTTGTCACCACCGATCGCCCAAACCTTTATCGGCCTCGGCCTGACTATTCTGCAGGGCTACGGCCTGACCGAAACCAGCCCGGTGATCGCCGTCAACACCATTGAGGATAACCATCCGCTCAGTGTCGGTAAGCCGCTGCCTGGGGTGGTGGTGAAGATAGGCGAGGAGCAGGAGCTGCTTGTCAGGGGGCCGAATGTCATGCTCGGTTACTGGCAACGTGAGGATTCGATCGTTGATGCCAATGGGTGGTTGCATACCGGCGATCAGGCGCATATTGATAAACAGGGACATATCCACATCATCGGCCGGATCAAGGAAATCATCGTTCTGTCGAGCGGTGAGAAAGTACCACCGGAGGATCTTCAGTTGGCGATCGCCACCGATCCGCTTTTTGAGCAGGTGTTGGTAGTTGGCGAAAATCGTCCTTATCTGACGGCGGTCGTAGTGCTTAACCCGAGCCAGTGGCGTTTGCTAGCGCGAGGGCTGGCCTTCGACCCGACGGTGAAGATGTTGATGAACAGCCCACAGGTGACAAAGATCTTGCTCGAGAAGATCGCCTATCGCTTGAAGGAATTTCCGGGATATGCACGGATTCATCAAGTTTACGCGACTGATAAGGCATGGGATATCGATTCCGGGTTGATCACTGCAACGCTGAAGGTGCGGCGTCAGCCGATTCTCGACCAGTATGCTGACCAGATCGAAGAGATGTATCGCGGCCATTGACCTTGGTGGTATTGTCTGGGACCTAGGGACTCGTATTCATCTATATTGTGGAAGGGCGTGACAATCAGGTTTCTCTTCCTCGAAGGGCGGTACCGAAAGAGCAAGTTTCGCTCGAACCGCAACAGAAAATATTGACTTCTCTGAAACCGTGTGATAATCCAATCAACTAGCTTTCAGTGGAGTTAAAGACGATGATCAAAACTGCAGCAGCGGCAGCACGAGCGATTCAGGCGGCGGGTTCAAGCCTGATAACTGTCCGTCACCCTTAACGGGTGAAGCTGCACGCGTTTATAAACAACACAGAGGCCATGGACAGAGTAGTCCATGGCCTTTTTATTTATCTGGGATCGGAGAGAAGAGATGCGCAACAACATTGTCCACATCGGTGCCGGCGAGCTGACTTATGAGATTCGGGCCATTGTCGAAATTGCCGAAAAACTGAAGACACTCGGCATCAAAACCAACATGGAGAACATTGGTGATCCGGTCGCCAAGGGGGAGAAAATTCCTGATTGGATCAAGCAGATCGTTTCCGATCTGGTGATGAAGGACTGCTCTTACGGATACTGCGCGACCCGGGGCGTACTGGAAACACGCGAATTTCTGGCCAATCTGACCAACCAGCGCGGCAAAACCCAGATCACTCCTAATGACATCATTTTCTTCAATGGCTTGGGGGACGCCATCCACAAGGTTTATGGCCAACTCAAGCGGGAAGCCCGGGTGCTAGGCCCCTCGCCGACCTACTCGACTCACTCCTCTGCCGAGGGTGCCCATGCCGGACAGAAGCCGGTCACCTATCGTCTTGATCCGGACAACAATTGGTTCCCCGATATCGACGACATGCGGCTATCGGTCAAGTATAATCCGGCGATTTCCGCGATTTTGATCATCAACCCGGACAACCCGACCGGTTCCGTCTACCCGGAACGGATTTTGAGAGAGATCATCGCGATCTGTAAAGAATATGATCTGTTCCTGATCTGCGACGAGATATACCATAACCTCTGCTACAATGGCACCGCTACCAAGCCGATCTCCGACCTGATCGGCGATCTGCCGGCGATCTCGATGAAGGGGATCAGCAAGGAGGTTCCCTGGCCGGGCGCACGCTGTGGCTGGATTGAGGTTTACAACGCCGACAAGGACCCGATGTTCGCTCGTTATGTACAGAGTATTCTCGATTCGAAGATGGTCGAGGTTTGCTCGACCACGCTGCCGCAGAAAGCGATTCCGCAGATTCTCAGTCATCCGGAATATCCGAAATATCTCGAAGAGCGGCGAAACCGCTACGAAAATTATTCGAATATCGCTTATAATCTGTTGAAGGAGGTTCCTGGACTGAAGGTTAACCGGACCAACGGAGCATTCTACATGAGCGTGGTATTCGGGAAGGGATTGCTCAACAGTAAGCAGAGCCTCGAGATCGAAAACACAGAGGTGAAGGAACTGGTCGAAGGTCTGGTCAATAAGGAAGGCTGTGAAACCGACAAACGTTTCGTCTATTACCTGCTTGCATCGACCGGGATCTGTGTGGTGCCAATTTCTTCCTTCTGTACTGAAGAGCGCGGTTTCCGCATCACCCTGCTGGAACTGGACGAAAAGGAGTTCACGCAGATTTTTATGACCATCGCCAACGCAGTGACCACTTACTTGGGTTCCTGATTTTTCCGGAGAAAGGTCGTCGATGACGCCGCAAGCAAGCGAGCAAAGCCAGCAACCAATAGAAAACCGCCAGCAGTTGATCGATTTCCTGTTGCGCGGCGCCCGACCGCGTCAGGATTGGGGTGTGGGGTTGGAGTCGGAAAAGGTGGTGGTCGATCGCCAGACCGGCGAGGCAGCTGATTATAAGCAGATTCGCGAGCTGCTGGCACGGCTCGAGGGGGTCGGTGGCTGGGAAGGGATCTACGAGCAGGAGAACCTGATCGGTCTGCAAGGCAAACGATCCTCGGTCACTCTGGAACCGGGTGGGCAAATAGAATTATCCGGGCGCTTCTGCTGTGATATCCATTGTAGCTGGCGTGACTTGGGGCGCTATCGGCATCAGATTGCCAGTGCCGGCCAGGAGTTGGGTTTGGCTTTTTTCGGCTTGGGAGTTCATCCTTTTAGCCGTCTCGATGAGATCGGCTGGCTGCCGAAAGCCCGTTACGGCATCATGGGGCCGTACATGCTCAGGACCGGCGATATGGGCCAGCGGATGATGAAGCAGTCGGCCGGCACCCAGGTTAACCTAGACTTTTCCGATGAGGCGGATTGCCTTCGTAAGCTGCGCGCAGCGCAGTGGCTGGCCCCGTTGAGCTATGCACTGTTCGCCAATTCGCCGATCCTGGAAGGGGAGCCGAGCGGGTTCCTCTCCTTGCGTGGCGAGATCTGGTCTCGCACCGATGCCGATCGTTGCGGGTTGATCCTACAGATGTTTGCACCTGAGGCCGGGCTAGATCGCTTTGTCGAATACGCTCTCGATGTACCGCTCTATTTTCTACAGCGTGAGCATCAGTTGCTCGATTTGACCGGTAGCCGTTTTACTTTCCGACAGTATCTCGAGTCGGGTTATAATGGAGGCCGGGCAACGTTGGCCGATTGGAATCTGCACCTTTCGACTCTATTTCCTGAGGTGCGCTTGCGCCCGCAGATCGAGGTGCGCAGTGCCGACAGCTTACCTCCCGCCTATACCGCCTCGGTTGCTGCACTGTATAAAGGGTTGCTCTACAGCGAACCGGCCCTTGCTAAAATAGAAGCGATCTTTGCCGAATTGCCGCTGTCCGATTTTCAGCAGCTGTATCGGAATTCATGGCGTGATGGTTTGAAGGCCCGCTTCCCTAGTGGAACTTTGCAGGAGGTCGCCGCGACCTTGCTGCCGGAGGCGGTGCAGAGTCTGCAGGAACAGTACGTTGCCGGGCTCAGCGGAGCGGATGAATCCCAGTTCTTGCAGCCGCTGGAAGAGATCGTCTTCAGCGGCGTAACTCTGGCCGAAAGACTTTTGTCCCGCTGGCAGGGGAGTCGCCAGGAGAAGCTGCTGCTGCTGTTCGAACACTGCGATTTTTCTGATCGTTAAATTCAAATCAATATATTTCTCGACAGGTTCATTTGGACGACTGTGCTTATGTGCTGTCGTTTTCCGCAGATATGGGGACAAATAAATACGCATCTGCACCTGTTTTCCATTGGCCGGTCTCTCTATAGTAAAACCATCAACGCCTGGTCGTGGCAGTCAGGTTGTTGAACGAAAAGAAGGTTTCATAAGACCTCCTTTCTTGCTGAAGGGCCGATGATTGGGAACGCCTCCCCCGATTGTCGGCCCATTTTTTTCTCTATCTTTACTGAAAATCCAATCATATTTTCACGCCTGCTTATTAAAAGTAGATTTTATCTATTTTTCCAAGACTTCCCCTTGTTTTTTGGGACGGTTCCTGTTTCAATATGCCGTCCAAAAATTAGACCTCAAGGAGTCAAAAAACATGTTGTTGAAAGAGTTTTCCGATCCCGTTGTCAAAGAATCGATCAACACCATCCGCCTGCTGGCCGCCGACGCAGTCGAAGCTGCCAAGTCGGGTCACCCGGGTACGCCGATGGAAGCCGCACCGATTGCCTATCTGCTTTACATGAAGCATTTGAGACACAATCCGGCAAACCCCGAATGGGCTGGGCGGGATCGTTTTATTCTTTCCTGTGGTCATGCCTCGACCCTGATTTACAGCATGTTGCATTTGACCGGTTACGATCTGCCGCTTGACGAGATCAAGAACTTCCGCCAGTTCGGGCGCAAGACCGCCGGGCACCCGGAGTATGGTCATGTCCCTGGTGTTGAAACCACTACCGGTCCGCTCGGGCAGGGTGTTGCAGTGGCCGTCGGTATGGCGATGGGTGGTCAATATCTGGCCCAGAACGTCGACTCCGAGTTGTTCGACTACCGTACCTGGGTTATATGTTCCGACGGTGACCTAATGGAAGGGGTTTCGGCAGAAGCAGCTTCTCTGGCCGGCCATCTGAAGCTGGGCAACCTCAATTACCTTTACCTCGACAACAAGATTACCATTGAGGGGAATACCCAGTTGGCTTTCACCGAGGATGTTGGTGCTCGCTACATCGCCTATGGTTGGCACGTCGAACGGGTGGAAGGCGAGAACCTCGCCGAGATCGACGACGCCATGGAGCGCGCCAAGAAAGATCCGCGCCCATCGCTGATCATCGCCCGTACCCACATCGGTTTCGGCGCGCCGAACAAGCAGGATACCCACGACGCCCACGGTGCACCGCTCGGAACCGACGAGCTAGCGTTGACCAAGCAGGCTTTCGGTCGTGATCCGCAAAAGACATTCGTGATCCCGGCAGAAGTTGCCGAGCATATGGGCGGCTGTGTCGCCAAAGGGGCCGAACTGGAGAAGGCCTGGCAACAGCAGCTGGAATGTAAAAAGGGAGCCCCTGCTGTTACCAACTGGCTGGCGGTGGCTGGCGGCGAACTGCCGGAAGGCTGGGACGCCAAACTGCCGACCTTCGAAGCAGGCGATAACAAGGCGACCCGTCAGGCAAGCGGTGCGGCGATCAACGGCCTGGCACCGAAGATGCCTTTCCTGATTGGTGGTTCCGCCGACTTGGCACCGTCGAACAACACCGAAATCAAGGGCGAAAAATCCTGGCTTCCGGGGCGCAGCGGCCGCAATATCCACTATGGTATCCGCGAGCACGCCATGGGTTCGATCATGAATGGTCTGGCACACACACCCGGTCTAGTTCCGTTCGCCGGAACCTTCTTCGTATTTGCGGACTATATGCGTCCGGCAATGCGGATGGCCGCACTGATGGGTCTGGCGCCGATTTACGTACTGACCCACGACTCGATCGGTCTCGGTGAAGACGGTCCGACCCACCAGCCGGTCGAACACCTTGCCAGCTTGCGGGCCATGCCGAACATGACCGTCATCCGCCCGGCTGATGCCAACGAAACCGTCGAAGCCTGGAAGGCTGCTGTAAGCAACCGACAAGGTCCAACCGTACTGGTCTTGACCCGTCAGGGCCTGCCGACAGTCGATCGCAGAAACTTCGCTGCAGCTGACGGCCTGCAGAAAGGTGGTTACGTACTGGTGAAAGAAGAAGGTGACCTGCAACTGATTCTGCTCGCCAGTGGTTCTGAAGTGCAGCATGCGGTTGCCGCACGCGAAACCCTGCAGGCGGAAGGGATCGGCACCCGCGTTGTTTCTCTGCCTTCCTGGGAACTGTTCGAGGCGCAGGATAGGGCTTATCGCGAGGAGGTTCTGCCGCCGGCCTGCAACAAGCGGGTGGCGATTGAAGCTGGGGCGACCTTCGGCTGGGAACGTTATGTCGGCCGCTGTAATCCGGTGATCGGCATGGAGTCCTTCGGTGCCAGTGCCCCGGCCAGTGAGCTGATGAAGCACTTCGGTTTTACTGCCGAGAACATGGTTGCCAAGGCGAAGCAAATCCTCGGCTGATTTATTCGTTAATAGATGTCAAAAAAGGCGATCCCAGCGGACTAGCCCTTCAATAAAGGTGTTGACAAACCTTAAAAAAATGGCACCACATTGTGTGTGGTGCCATTTTTTTTATGCACGTTTATACATGTTGATAGCGATTTGAGAATTCCTCCGGTTGACATAAAGCTGTGAGGTACTTTTCAAAAAAACTGATGCCATCCAAAACGAAAGCTTAAAATCGCACTCTCCTTTAGGAGGAGGAACAACTCAACAAAAGTTTCGACATTCGCGACAGAACATTGAAAAGGTATCAGTCAATAGCGCGATCCGGCCGTTTCTATCGGCAGTTGACTTCGTATTTCCGCCAATTCCTCAGCAGTAAACTGCACCGTCCAAGCTCCCAGGTTTTCCTTCAACCGTTCGAGACGCCGCGTGCCAGGGATAGGGAAGATATCTTCTCCCTGAGCCAGTAGCCATGCAAGAACCACCTGCGCTTTTGTTGCCCCTTTTTGGGCGGCGATGTCTCGAATCAACTCCAGAAAGCGAGTATTCTCCGCCAGCGCTTCGTCGCTAAATCGCGGATTGTCACGCCGCCAGTCATTTGCATCGAGTGTTTCCCTGTTGGGGATCGCCCCTGTGAGGAAGCCTCGACCTAGCGGCGAATAGGCGACAAAGGCAATTCCCAAGTCACGGCAGGTATCCAGTATACCCTCCTCCTCCACATCTCGAGTCCAGAGTGAATATTCTGTCTGAAGCGCGGTAATCGGATGAACGGCATGGGCAGCTCGGATCTGTTCTGCAGAGAATTCGCTCAATCCGATGAAGCGTACCTTCCCTTCCTCCACCAATTCCTTCATAGCACCAACACTTTCTTCAACCGGGACGTCCGGGTCCGGGCGATGCTGATAATAGAGATCGATGGTCTCCAGACCCAGGCGCTTCAGACTTTTCTCGCAGGCATCTTTCACGTATTCTGGACGGCCGCAGATACCCAGCCATTCGCCATTGGTTCCCCGCTGAACGCCAAACTTCGTAGCCACAGTGACCTTTTCCCAACGATCCGAGAAGGCTTTAGAAACCAGTTCCTCGTTGTGCCCAACACCATACATATCGGCGGTGTCGAAGAGGTTAATGCCAAGGTCAATAGCTGCATGCAGAATCTTGATGTGGCTTGCTTCGTCACGTGTCCCACCGTAAAACTCCGACATGCCCATGCATCCGAAGCCGATGCGGCCAACCTGAAGTGTGCTATTACCAAGCATTTTATGGATATTTGTCATGAAAAGATCTCCTGTAATGAAAATGATTTCGAAACCTGATCTAGCTTGAACAACCGTTCCCAGTTTTCTGCTTTATGATATTTATATGCGGGGACAAGGAAGCAATCATCTAATTATAAATCCTACTACAAAAAATGAAGCCTCGGCTAAAACCGAGGCTTAGTTTGGGCCTGTAAGGTCTATTGATGAAACGGTCCCCCCTCGGCTACCGGAGTCGGCTTCAATGAGCCATGATGGAAGAGTTACTTAACTATCAATGAAGCTGAGAGGAGACCAGAATGAGTATTATCACTGTCGCACTGGACCTGGCAAAAAATGTTTTTCACATTGTCGGCATCAATGCACATGGTAAAGAAATCAAAAAATGCATGCTTCAGGTTTTTTGTTCAGTTGCCGCTGTGTTGCGTGGCGATGGAGGCTTGTGCCAGCTCTCCTCTTGTCCATGATATCTCTGATAGAAGCTAAAAGAAAAAAGCCTTTCACTCTGAGCAGTGAAAGGCTTTTTGTTGTTTGCCCAGCGGAGCTGGCAAACCCGGCTTGCTGAAAGAAGCAAGCGTCGCCCCGATCAGGGGGAAGACAATCCGAATCGCAAGGGCGTTGCTGGCAACGGCAGGGTCTGAAGGAAGCGATAGGAAGTGAGCTG
>NZ_QKAP01000064.1 GCF_003247215.1 Malonomonas rubra
CTTGCGCAGAGCCCCGATACCATTTGTGTTTCCTGCCCCTATTGTATGACCATGATGGAGGATGGACTGAAGGATGAGGGGGCGGAGAGCACCCGGGTCAAGGATGTCGCTGAAGTTGTCGCTGAAGCGTTGCGGGCGAAGAAAGGTGGCGTCTCGACCATCAACCCTTGATTTAAAGGTTTTTGGCGGCACGACCCTTGGTAAGGGGTACTGCTGGTTGGAGGTTCTATGCCCTTGGTTGACCCGTTCGGTAGAAAAATCAACTATCTGCGGCTTTCTGTGACCGATCGTTGTAATCTTCGCTGTCGTTACTGCATGCCATCGAAAGGTGTGCCGAAAAAACAGCATAGCGAAATATTGAGATTTGAAGAGCTTTACCGGGTTGCCGAAGCCGCAACGGAACTTGGCGTGGAGAAGATCCGGATTACTGGCGGCGAACCGCTGGTGCGCAAAGGGATTATTGAGTTTCTCGGTCGGCTGTCGGCTCTTCCACGCCTCAAAGAGCTGGTGCTAACCACCAATGGCATGCTGCTCCCTGAATTCGCCGATAGCTTGGCTGGTGTAGGTGTGCAGCGACTGAACATCAGCCTCGATTCGTTAGAGCCGGGAACCTTTGCCCGGATCACCCGTCGGGGGCGGCTGTCAACCGTGTTGGCCGGGATTGAAGCAGCTGGTTATGCCAACTTGCCGATGAAAATCAATACCGTGGTCATGCGTGGCGTGAATGACCATGAGATTCTCGATTTTGTCCGCATGACCCTCGACCAGAAGTTGAGTGTCCGTTTTATCGAATATATGCCGGTGATTAAAGAGCAGGGCTGGCAAGCGTTGGTAATGACTGGGGAAGGGATCCTCGCTCAGATCAGTCGTGTCCATAAGTTTGAACCGTTGGAAACAGAGGGCAGTTGCGGGCCAGCGAGAATGTATCAGGTTAACGGCGCGAGTGGCTGTTTTGGTTTGATCACACCACTCTCCGGTCACTTCTGCGCGCATTGCAATCGGATCCGTGTTGCCGCTGATGGCTCTGCCAGCAGTTGCCTGTTTGGCGACAAGCGGACAGATTTGCGGCCTGCCTTGGCGGAACGGGGCGATGCCCGCTTGTTGGCGATGTTCAGGGAATTGATTGCGGCAAAACCGCAAAGGCACCAATTGTCGACCCTAGATGCTCCGCATGAACCTTTCGTGATGGCCAGTGTCGGTGGTTAGAGGAAAAGGGTGAAATTATGAACGCTAAAGTGGTTGCTGTCTGTATCAGTGCCAACAAAGGAGAACGCAAGACACCTGTTGCCGAGGTTTTTCTAAAGCAACAGTATGGCATTGAGGGGGATGCCCACGCCGGTTCCTGTCACCGTCAGGTCAGCCTGCTGGCCAGTGAGAGCATCGCAAAAATGAAAGCGCTGGGGCTGGATGTTGACTGTGGTGATTTTGCCGAAAATATCACTACCAGTGGAATCGATCTGCCTTCACTGTCGATCGGTTGCCTGATGCGTATCAGCGAAACGACTGTCGAAGTGACCCAGATTGGCAAGGAATGTCATAACCGTTGTTCAATCTATTACCACGCTGGAGATTGTGTCATGCCTAAAGAAGGGATTTTCGTCAAGGTTCTTGCGGGTGGAAGGATTGCCCTAGGTGATGAAATCTGTTTTCTGTCGTGATCAGGCTTGCTGTTGAACCTCCGATCTCCCTCTTTTTGTTGTGGCTGGGGAGAGATCGGAGGCTCTTCAAGTGCAGGCAGGAGGGGATGCTAAGCCTTTTCAAACCTGAAAAAATCTGATTCGCTGTAATCATAAATCTCAACAGCGTCATCGTAAACCATGCCGCTAAAGTGGCAGGCGCTGGCCTGGTTGTAGCCGTCGAACAGGTTTCCGTAAACCGACAAACATATATGTTGGTTACAGGTGCTATCGACCAGACAATGGTTCACGCCATCACGGCTCTTGTTGCCGTTGCACCCTTCCTTGAACGGATATTTCTGTAAGCGATACCCAAGAGTCTCATCGTCAATACGGACCAGTTCTCCACGGTCCTTGTCCAAGAGTTGAGTTTCTTTCCAGTTGGCACTGATACGTGCGGCGGTGTAGGCAACATAAGCTTGAATGTCCTTCTGCATTTTCCTCTCCTTTCTTGGTTCCCCTGCCTGTTCCAGTAAATCAATAATGCGACAACAAGTTGCTGCGGAAGTCTGTATGTGAAATACTGTATACGGTAAATTTTGCGACAACAAGTCTGTGCGATTGTTGGGTGGCCACTAAAGTGGACCGCTTTAATCCGTTTAGAGATAAAGTTTTCAGGCTATTAGCAGGAAATTGGCTGGCTGAAAAAAGGATTTCGATGGGTTTGGGCTTTAGTAGACATATCAGTTGTCCCAGTTGTGGTTGCCGGGAGAGCTACCGCTTGGCCGATGGGCGGAAAAAGTGTCGGCGTTGCGGAAAAAAATACTCATGCCGCCTAATCAAGAGTCGTTTGCCTGTCAAAACTCTCAAGCGTTTGGCGCTCTCTTTCTGGCTTAGGGTTCCGGTGGCGATTGTTTCCCGCGAACTTCGACTGAATCCGAAGACCGTGAGCCGGCACTATAACTTGATGCGGCAGGGGATTGCTGAGGTTGAAGGGGGGGGGGCGCGAGAATGCGAGGAACCGGTACAGTTGTCATTGCTGGTAGACTCCGAAATGGATCGGGTTGTCGTCGGCCCAGCAGCTTCACTTCAATCTGCATGCTGCCAGTTGTTCGGTTGTGATTGGAAATACGGAGAGATTATATGTTGCCAGGCTCCTCTAGGGGAAATTTTTTGCCGGGTCTATCTGACGGAGTCGGTTGCGCAGCAGGGGATGCCGAACTGGCTGAAAACCATTGATAAGCTGGCCAGGATTGCCCGTGGGATGTGTCGCAGAACAACCAAGTGCCATGGCCAGAGTCAACAGATGTTGTTGAATGAAATTGCCTTCCGTTTCAATCATCGCAGCAATCCCGGAGCGTCAGCAATTCTTTACGATTTTTTCAAGAACAGCTGAGAACAACCGGAGTTGCTTTCGTCTGTTTGTCGTGAAGGGTCAGTGAACTCCCGGTGTGAGTCAGTTGTCCATTAAGCTCTGTGACTCACGCACCGGGCATTTATTCCACCTAATTTCAACAAGCTTGTTTCGTTTCACAGAATCCCTGCCTGCGAGGCCGACTATCAGCGAAGTTCAGGCAGTTGCGCAGCAATTGGGTAATGCTAACTCCGTCCTGATGAGCCCGTTGCCTCAAAATATCCATCTCATCATCATTCACTCGACAGGAAATGATAAATTTTTTTGAATCTTCTTTCTTTTTAGCCATATCTAACTCCTCTGTTGTGATAATGCTTTTTTGTGATTCTGCTTTCGTTTGGGTTAACTCACTGTTTTCGGCAATGTGCTCAGATAATTGTCAATAGTATGAGCCGCACGTTTCCCGTCACCCATTGCGAGAATAACGGTCGCTCCACCCCTGACAATATCACCGCCGGCAAACACCCCAGGCAGGTTTGTAGCGCCTTCGTCATTGACAGTGATATTTCCCCATCTGTTGAGCTGTAGCTCAGGGACGGTCGACGTCAGCAAGGGGTTGGCACTGGTTCCCAGCGCGTTAATCACGACATCTGCTTCAAGCATGAAGGTCTCCCCATCGATCGGAACCGGCCGACGCCGACCCGAATCATCAGCTTCGCCCAAGGCCATTTTTTGGCAGTGCAACGCCTTGACCCAGTCGTTTTCGTCGCCGATGACTGCCAAGGGGGAGGAAAGCATAACGAACTTCACCCCTTCCTCTTTGGCATGGTGAACCTCTTCCAGTCGTGCCGGCATCTGCGCTTCCTCGCGGCGGTAAACGATCATCGCCTCTTCGGCACCTAATCTTCGGGCGGTGCGGACGCAATCCATGGCTGTGTTGCCGGCCCCGATAACGGCGACTTTCTTCCCCCGGATGATCGGCGTCGAGCAATTTACTGTCTGTCCGGCACCCATCAAATTGACGCGAGTGAGGTATTCGTTGGCGGCGTAGACACCGTTGAGGTTTTCGCCTTCGATCCCCAGCAGTACCGGCAGACCGGCACCGTTGCCAAGAAAAATGGCATCGTAATCCCGCTGCAGATCCTGCAATGTCAAGGTTTTGCCGATGATGACGTTGCATTCGATTTTCACGCCCCTGTCGATCAACCGTTCGACCTCGATATCGATGATTTCCTTTGGCAAACGAAATTCGGGGATTCCGTAGCGCAGCACTCCGCCGGTATCGTGCAGGGCTTCAAAAATGGTAATTCCATGCCCTTTGCCGACGAGCTCTCCGGCTACGGTCAGCCCTGCCGGACCGCAACCGACCACGGCGACTCGTTTGCCACTCGGCTTGGAATTTGACGGTAGGTCCAGGTTTTCGCTATGTGACATCGCCCAATCGGCAACAAAACGCTCCAGATGGCCGATGGCGACAGGGTCTCCTTTTTTGCCGCGGACGCATTGCGCTTCGCACTGGCTTTCCTGTGGACAAACACGGCCACAGACTGCCGGCAAGGCATTGTCCTGTTGCAGAATACCGGCGGCCTCAGTTAGGTTGCCGCTGGCCAGGTTACCGACAAATTCGGGGATCGAAACACCGACCGGACAGCCCGAAACGCAGTTACGGCCGTGGCAGAGCAGGCAGCGTTGCGCTTCTTCAATCGCGGCCAGTTCCGCCAGCCCGAGGTTGACTTCCGAAAAGTTTCTGCTGCGGATTACGGGGTCTTGAGCCGGCATCTGAGTGCGCGGAATTGCAAGGCGTTCTTTCGGGCTGAGATGATTGTTCATACGGTTTTTCCTTCAGCAACGGTTAACTGGCAAGCAGTCGACAAGCTTCTTCGTGGGCTTTATACATCGATAGCCGTTTCGCCAGACTGGCAAAATCGACCAGATGACCGTCGAATTCCGGTCCGTCAACACAGGCGAATTTGGTCTCTTTTCCTATTTGAACCCGACAGCCGCCACACATGCCGGTGCCGTCGATCATGATCGGATTGAGACTGACAATGGTATGGATGCCATAGGGGCGGGTCTGCTCAGCCACGGCCCGCATCATCGGCACTGGTCCGACGGCCAGGACGGTGTTCGGTCGCGTGTCAGGTGAGTCGAGTAGATTGGCGAGTTGATCGGTGACGAAGCCCTTGGTGCCGAGGCTGCCATCATCAGTGGTGATGCATACCTCCTGGCAGAACTGTGAGAGTTCATCTGCCAAGATGATCAGCGACTTTGTGCGTCCGCCGATAATCGTTTTTACTTCATTGCCGACTGCCGCCAACTCCTTGGCCATCGGGTAGAGAACCGCCGTGCCGACGCCTCCACCGACACAGACCACCCTTTTCCATTTCTTGATTTCAGTCGGCATGCCAAGTGGGCCGGCGACATCGAGCAAAAAGCTGCCAGCGGGGACATTGGCAATCTTTCGCGTCGAGGTGCCGATAGCTTGGACAAAAAGGGTGATCGTCCCCTGTTCGATGTTGGCGTCGCCGATCGTCAGAGGAATCCGCTCTTCGCCAGCGCTCTCACGGACAATGACAAACTGGCCAGCCTTGCGCGCTGCAGCTATGCGCGGTGCTTCGACAACGATGCGATGTAACTTGGGGGCGATCAGGTCATTTTTTAGAATACTGAACATGTATACTCCGAAAGTATTTGTTTTAAATGTCATTTTGGTTTAGCGAAACCTGTGCCAGATTCTTAAGTGCTCGACTTTATTTGCTTTTCTTTTTTTGTGGGATGGGTATGGCCTGAAGGAAATTGTTAAAGCTCAGCGGCTTAGTGCATTTTGCTACAAAATGGAACACTTTGTTGTTTTTTACAACGCGTTAGCGTAGGGGAAGTATGACGCACGAAAATCGGCCCTTTCCCCTTGCGGAGATTTTAGTAGCTGAGTGAGAAAATCTTTTGGGTATGGGCTTTAGAAACCCATTAAGTAGGAATAGTACTGAGTTTACAGCTTGGTAGTGATTTGAGTGGATTGGGCAATTAGGCAGGTCAAGTGCTCAACTCCGGGACCAGTTTCGATTCGATGAACAACTCCTCCAATATTGCTGCAAGAGCCTTGGACAATAGGGGTTCTCCATAAATGGGACGGGTAGTGTCCTGCCCAAACTGGATCCGATGAAGATAGCGGGCGTAAGCGACGACCGCACTCATCTGCCGTGCACGAATCTCGGCTGTTTGCGCGGCTTGCATCACTTCAAGAGTCATGACTTGCCACTGCAGTTTAACTGCGTCATCATACTTTTTCTGAACAACCGCTTCGTAATTGACCAATCGTCTTAGCGTCGTTTCGGTTATCTCTATAACCATCCCATCCCTCCTACAGTTTCGTAGATCGCATGTTTTTTTTGAAAAACGAGAGATACAAGCAGCAAGCCATTCGTCAAGAACTTCTCAAGGCACCTTTCAATTCAAGTCAATAACCGAAAAAACTCTTTGCCGGGAATCAACATTCAAAGCTCCCGCGTCCTAACTCCTCGAGACACTAGTGCAGGTAAAAACCGCCTAGCGCCATTTTCCATTTTCGCTCCTGGCAATCGACTCTGCTGACCAAGGCAAACAACAATAGCACAGCTTTACCTGCTACGCATGACCGGTCAACTTTGTTCGTGACATAAATGTTGAACAGTCGAGGAATTGGGCAAAAAGTGTCACAGTTGAATAAATACTGTGTCGGTGACGCTGCAAGGTGGTTACGACAATATTTTTGACACAATTGTTTCTAATACAGAATATTTCGGTACGTTGACTATCACGGGTGGCGCGGTATTTGTGTCAGATTTGATTATCAAGAAAGTAGTTTGAATTTAGTTACCGCATGAATGGAGAGCCGGTCCAGCCCCAGTGATGGGGTTAGGGTGTCTTCTTCTTTTTTTGAGATAAATAGCCAACTTTTGCCCAATAGTTGGGCTAAAGAGCGATTTCAGATATTGTGCGTTTCATGACGAATGCCCCTGAAAATATCAGGGGCATTTTTTGCAAAAATTAGGATATTTGCAAATCCTGTCGAATTGTTCACCTGCCTTGACCTGCCCCTGTTAATTGGTCCACTTTGAATGTTAGTGCGTCAAAGCAGTTTCTCTATGAGCCGTTACCGCCATTGGTAGCGGCTTTAGTGTTTCTGGGGCCGGTGGCCGATAGCCGAGAGAACTGTGAGGGCGGACAGTGTTGTCATGCCTGCGCCACTGTTCGATCAGGACCTTTGGCCTCCTTCAACGTATAAAAGATTTCTCCGTTAAGCAACTCGTCTCGGAACTTGCCGTTGAACGATTCATTGTAGCCATTTTCCCATGGGCTACTAGGTTCAATGAACAAAGTCTGTGCCCCGAGCCTCTCTAGCCATCTCCGAATGACCTTTGCAGTGAACTCTGGACCATTGTCGGATCTTATGTGTTCTTGAACTCCTTTAATAAGGAACAGATCTGCCAATGTTTCCAGAACAACAATCGCTTTCAGCTTCCGTTCGACCCGAATTGCTAAACACTCACGGGTATATCCGTCAATGACCGTTAGCATCTTGATGCCTCGGCCATCCTTGGTTCTGTCCTGAACAAAGTCGTAGGGCCAGACATGGTTCCTATGCTCTGGACGTTTCCGAAAGAAAGCTCATTATTGAGCCAGAGCCATCCTCGTTTCGGCTGTTTGTGCGGAACCCTCAGCCCCTCTTATCGCCAGATCCGTTCGATGCGTTTGTGGTTAACATACCAGCCATCCTGCTGGAGTAAAGCCGTGATGCGCCGATATCCATATCTTCCGTACTGACTGGCGAGTTCAATGATAGCAGTCGTCAATGGCCCTTCATCATCGCGACCTGTGGCAATGTAACGCTGAGCCGTGCGGTTCTGACCCAACACCTTACCTATCGATGGATAAATGTTAATATGTAATTTATTGATTGGAGTACCTAGGAGTTTAATATATGCCTGTCAAATTGATGCTTGTTTTTTTGTTGGTCTTTTTGAGCTTTGGGACATTGGTACATTCTCAAGGCACGGTATTAGTTGATAATTTCGAAAATGAGTTGAGCGGAACATGGAAGGCCAAATCATTTCATAATGAAACCATTTACGAGGTCGTTCTGGAAAATGGAAGCCATGTTTTGCAAGCGACAAGCAGTGGCTCGGCGTCTGGACTTATCTATGAGCATGAATATGATGTAAATGAATATCCGATTTTGAGTTGGCGATGGAAAATTGAAGATACTGTAGAGGGCGGAGACTATCGACAGAAAATGTCGGATGATTTTGCTGCACGCATCTACGTAACATTCCCACACTGGTTTTTCCCTAAGACAACAAGCCTGAACTATATATGGGCTAATCAGATGCCCAGAGATGAAATCCACCCCAATGCTTATACAGGCAATGCGATGATGATTGCTGTTGAAAGCGGGAAGGAGAAGGTCAGGAAGTGGGTCGAGAGCCGCCGCAACATCGTCGAGGATTACCGTCTAGCCTTTGGCGAAGACCCGCCCGGAAAAGCAGTCATTGCGATCATGACAGATACCGATAACACGGGAAAGAAAGCTAGGGCATGGTATGATGACATCTATTTGATGAAGTCAGAGTCTGAGAGGAAATGACAAGTAAAAAGTAAGGATTCCATTTCTTAAGCTTTTAAAGATCAATCTAGTTATTTCTTGGTTTAATAAGCAAATATTTTAACTGAAAAGTAAATGGTTACAGGGTTCCATTAGATGTGGTGAGTGCCTTCAATGAAATTTTACCACAGTGAATTGACCTGAAAAATAAAATGCGGATGAATTCTGCCACAAGATTATACGCAGTTT
>NZ_QKAP01000113.1 GCF_003247215.1 Malonomonas rubra
AGACTGTATACCGAATGCGCACCCTTGTCTGTTCTGTATCTCATGTTTATATAATCAGATAGAACTGAACATTTTACAACAAAAAACATTTTCGCCTTTCATCCCCCACCTTTCGGAAGGAGACTTCCCGGCGAAGTGTTAAAGCATAGCAGGAGAAGCAATAATTTATGACTAATAACAGAGACATGCACGGGAGATCAGCCTCCTTGAGCAATTTCGCGCAGCTTTTCGAGGCCAACCTCCTGCATCAGCTTGCCGAGCCGGCACTTGCGCTCACTGGCAACAAACCAAGCGATTAATCTCTCAACTGCTGCCAACGCCTGCTGGTCGTCAGGAATATGCTCTATCAGCCGCTGACTGAGCCGTGGCTGGCTGCCGCCATTTCCTCCGACAGTCAGATGCCAGCCTTTCGGTGTCCCGATCAGGCCGATATCCTTGATGCAGGTTTCCCCGCAATCGTTCGGGCAGCCGGAAACCCCCAGCTTCATCTTCCACGGCAATGAATAACCATGAAAACGCTCGTCCAATTCCAAGCCGACCGCGACCGAATCCTGCAACCCCCGCTTGCAGCAATCGATACCGGGGCAGATTTTCACGCTGCGGACGCAAAGTCCGGTAGTGTAACCGATCGGCTGGTCAAGGTCCTGCCAAGCCAGATCGATCTGTTCTTCCTGCAGGCCGATTAGGGCCAATCGCTGGGCGCTGGTTAACTTGATGGTTGGAACACGGTACTTATCGGCTACATCGGCAATCGTTCGCAGTTGTGCACTGCTGATCAGCCCGGCCGGGGTATGGGGAACGATCGCGTACGTTTGCCGGTCACGCTGAACGATCGCGCCTTTTTCCAGGATATCTTTCTTCTCTGTCATAATAAAAACTTCCTATAGTCTCCCTTTTATTTCTGGTGCTTGGCGAAGATCAACACCCCACCATAATGGCCGAGCATCACCACGCAGCCGAGCATCAGCAGAATCAGCAGCGAATAGCCACAAGCGGACAGGCCTCCGGAGGTCAGCACTTGCGGGTTCAGCAATCGCCAGGCGACGGTGATGAAAACGCTGACAAACAGCGCAACACCAAGAATGATTTTCTTGCGGAAAATTGGCGTCAATTTACCGGAGAAACTCTTCCTCCAATCGAGCACTCCAGTGGCGAATGTTACAGGCACTGCCAGAAACACCACCAGCAGCAGATAAAAAACCGCCGATTCAAAGGTTGCTCCACCACCGAAGATGTAGATCAACAGAAACAAAAAAGCGGTCGGCAGTAAAGCGTTTGGGAAATGAGCGCCCACGGCGTGCGGCACAAACCCGATTTTCATTTCCTCCAGAAAGATTTTTACCTGCTTTTTCAGAAAATCGGCTTTGCCAACCGACTGGCTCTCCACCTCAGAGGCAGGCTCTTCGACCAACTCAAACTTACAGGCATCAACCTTACAGACCGGACAGTTCTCCGGCGGTTGATCTCCTTTATGCAGATACCCACATACCGTGCAACGCCAAGTTTTTCCCATCTTTGCCCCCTGTACCAGATGATAAGCAGTTTGATTCCGCAGCAGATTTCTCTATAATCAGTGCCGGTCCGTATACGGCGGATCGGCACCTTTACCACCTGCATTTTAACAATCTGACTTTATTTGCCAATCAGATTATTAACCTAAAAGGAGAGAAAGAATGAAAGCAGTCTTATTGGATGAATTCGGCCCGGCCGAGAATATGAAGATCGGCGAAATCGACAAACCGCAACCGAAAGCGAACGAGGTCCTGATCAAGGTTGCCGCCACCAGCATCAACCGTCCCGACCTGGTACAACGGATGGGCAACTATCCTCCGCCTGCGGGAGATTCGGAAATTCTCGGACTGGAAGTCTCCGGTACCATCGCCGAGGTCGGCAGCGAGGTCGAAGGCTGGAAAGTCGGCGACCGGGTAATGGCGCTGGTCGGCGGCGGCGGTTATGCCGAATATGCCGTAGCTTACGGTATTCACGTGATGCCGATCCCGGAAAGCATGAGCTTCGAAGAAGCGGCCTGCGTCTGCGAAAGCTACATCACCGCCTTCCTCAACGTCTTCATGATCGGCGGTCTCGAAGACGGTCAGACCGCGATCCTGCACGGCGGTGGCGGTGGTGTCAACACCGCGGCGGTGCAACTGGCCAAGGCACTGACCCCGAACGCCAAACTGATCGTCACCGCCCACCCGAGCAAGGCTGAGCGGGTCAAGGAACTGGGAGTCGACAAGATAATCGATTTCACTACCACCCCCGACTTCACCGACGAGATCAAGGAGTACACCAGCAAAAAAGGGGTCGACCTGATCCTCGACCATGTCGGCGCCAAGTACCTGAAGCCGAACATGAATTCCCTTGGCTACAAAGGTAAGCTGGTGATTATCGGCGTCATCAGCGGCATCAAGGCGGAGTTGAACCTGGCGCTAATGATGGTCAAGCGGCAGCAAATCATCGGCTCGGTGCTGCGCAGCCGCCCGGTTTCGGAGAAAGGCGAAATCATCACCGAGTTCACCCGCCGCGCACTGCCAAAATTCGCTGACCGGACCATCGTGCCGATCATCGAAAAGGTCTTCCCGATCGACGAGGTCGTCGCCTCCCACCAGATGATGGAAGAGGACAAACACTTCGGCAAGATCGTCCTGAAGATCGCCGACGCTTAAATTTAAAGATTTATCCAACTGTTCGACAAAAGGCTCACAGAAATCTGTGAGCCTTTTGCTTCATCAAACTACCAGACATTTCACAAACAGCAGCCGATTTAGCCATCGAAACACAGCCAAACATCAAGATTATTGGATGATTGCTCTGGTGCGAAAAAAATGCGAGGATGCGCGCATGCAGTTGCTGATCATCATTCCTAAACAACCGGAAACAACCGGTAACCATGTTACTGCGGAGCGGTTCGCTGCAAAGCTTCCCGCGCACAACTGGAACTGCACGATCATCGAAACGGAAACCGATTCACCGTCTGCCATCGAAATCACCCTGAAGAACTATCTCCCCGATGCGGTCCTGCTGCTTCATGCTTACCGCTCTGGAAAGCCCTGGTTACTCGCCAACGCTCCGAAGGTGCTGCCTCTGGCGGTATTGATGACCGGCACCGACTATAACCACGATCTCCACAACCCGGAACGAGCACCGATTATCGAAATGCTCCAGCAACAGGCGTCGGCGATCATTGTCCAGAACCAGTTGATTCTGCCGCGACTGGGAAAAGAGCTCCCAGGAATCGAAAGCAAGTTACAGCTGCTCCCGCCCGGGATCCGGCTGGGGAGTGAACCCTTCCCCCTGCGGCAGAAGCTGAAACTTCTCGAAGGCCCCCCCCTGTTCCTCTGCCCCGCTGGAATTCGTCCGGTGAAAGGGAATCTTGAACTATTGCTGATGTGTGATCAGATTGTTGAGCAGCAACCGAACTTCAACCTCGTCTTCTGCGGTCCGGCCCTGGATAATGACTATACCGCCCGATTTTTCGATACCCTCGATGCCCGCCCCTGGGCGCATTATCTTGGCGAGGTCCCGAAAATGGCGATGGCCGAAACCATGCGCCAGGCCGATGTCATCCTTAACAATTCCGTTTCTGAAGGCGTATCGAACTCGCTGGTCGAGGCAGCGGCCCTCGGTCGTCCGATCCTGGCCACCGATATCATCGGCAACAGGGCCCTGGTTCAACACGGGAAAACAGGCCTGCTCTATTTCAGCCAGGAGCAGTTTGTCAAGCACGCACTACAGCTGATCCGCGACCTGAAACTGCGCAGACGACTTGCCGGACCGAATCCATCCAGCTATAACGCAGACCGGGAATGCGAGCAGCTGGCCAGCCTCCTGGATCGAATCACTAAACAAACGGAAAAAGCCCAATGAAAACGACCAACCTGATCCTGATCGGCATGCCTGGCGCCGGGAAAAGTACCGTCGGGGTAATTCTCGCCAAACGGCTCGGCTACAACTTTATCGACACCGATCTGTTAATCCAGGCCCAGGAACAGTGCCGGTTGCAAGAGATTATCGATCAGCGGGGAGTGGAAGTTTTCCGCCAGATCGAAGAGCAGGTGCTGCTAAACTTAAAGGCTACCCGTACTGTCATCGCCACCGGTGGTTCGGTGATCTACAGTCAGCAGGGAGTAGAAAAAATCGGTCGTGCCGGACGACTGGTTTATTTGCAAGTTTCACTGGATGAGTTGCAGCGGCGGATCGCCGACATGGGACAACGTGGGCTGGTGATGAACAAGGGCCAGAACTTTGCTGACCTGTACCGGGAACGTACTCCCTTGTACGAAAAGTTCGCCGAACTCACCGTCGACTGCAGCGAACTGAATGCGGAACAGGTTGCCGCAGAAATAGAAACGCAGCTGGTATCAGGGATACTGGATGTATTCAGTCAATTCCTTGATTAGGAATTCTTTTTCCGCAATCGTCGCTTTGACCAGGTCCCCGATCGAGACCACCCCGCAAAGTTTTCCATCTTCCACTACCGGAAGATGACGACGACGCTTATCGGTCACTAGGTTCATACATTCGTCAACCGTATTATCCGGCACAACGGTTTGAACGATATCCGTCATAAACTCCCGCACTGGCGCATCCAGCGGCGCGGCACCTTTTTCGACCACCTTGCGGGCATAATCGCGTTCCGAGAAAATACCTAATGGCGCGCCGGCCTCATCGATCACCACAACCGCGCCGATATTCATTTCGGCCATCATTTTCAACGCCTCAAAAACTTGCTGCGAACCCCCGATCGTCACAATCTCGGCCCCTTTTTCCTGAAGAATTTCTTTAACGGTCCTTATCATCACGCGCCTCCTGAAGTAGCATAAAAATCCATTTCCCGTTTTCAGAATAATGCAATACTCTACCGCCGCGACAGTTGATTGCCAACGATTTATTCTGTTGTCTGCCGACCGTCAGGGGGTATAATCAGTTATAATTTAGCGTCATCACGCTTTAGCGAAATTAAAAAGGATCTTTGTTATGAACAAGGATGACCTCGACGACACCATAAAAAAAGGGATAGCCGCGGCCGAAAAAGGGGACATCCACTCAGCGCTGATGCTGTTCAACGAAGCAGTAGAGAAACGCAACACTCCTGAAGTACACAGCTACCATGCCTATTGTCTGGCCCAAAGTGAGGGCCGCTTCAGCGCCGCAGCCAAGAGATGCCGTGAATCGATCAAGCGGGAACCGGGCAACTCGCTCCACTACCTGCTGCTTGGCCGCATTCTGCTATTGGCCGGAGAGAAAAGAATAGCCGTCAAGACATTTCGCCAAGGACTAAAAGCAAGCCCCAATCCAAAAATCATTGTCGAACTGAAAAAACTAGGCCTGCGAAAGGACCCTCCGTTCAAAAACCTCGGCCGCAGCCACCTGCTGAATCGAACCTTTGGCAAGCTGTTAAGCAGCATTGGGATACGCTGAAACTAACTATTCCGGGTAAGAAATCGATCAAGGTGGTTGGCAAAAGCCTGCTTGTCCTTGTTGCTGAAGGCGGTCGGGCCACCAGTCTCAACTCCGCTCACGCGCAGATCATCAAAAAAATTGCGCAACGAAAGACGTTCGCGAATATTTTCCCGGGTAAAAAAATCACCACGCGGGTCGAGGGCAAAACCGCCCTTTTCGATCACATCCGCAGCCAACGGGATATCAGCTGTAATCACCAGATCGCCGACTGCCAGCAGGCGGACAATTTCCCGGTCCGCCTCGTCTGGCCCGACCGCAACCTGTATCGACCTAATCCATGCTGAGGACGGGAAGGAGATTGCTTTGTTGGCAACGAGGGTCAGAATAATTTTTCTACGTTCCGCTGCCCGATAGAGCAAGTCTTTGATCTGACGGGGGCAGGCATCGGCGTCAACCCAGATTTTCATAACCATCCTCTGTGTTTCGAAATCACAGCATTGTGAATCCCGATAATTACTACAGGAATTTGCATCGATAAATACTTTTTTCCTGTTTTCCCTTTCCAATACTTCACCTTCCGATGACTATTATCTATATCCGCACCAACAAAGATCTTCGAGACTGCTTCAATCGACACCAGCATCCCAAAATGGGACGATCATCTACGTAGCGCCGATTTCCTCAATTTCAATACCCCCAGATCCGCCTCAAGAGCAAAGAGATTACCGGCAGCGATGACGAAATAGCCGTCAGCGGCGACCTGACCATCAAAGGCATAGTTAAAGGGGTAATTTTAAAGGGTCCATTTCTTGGACCGCAACCGCCCCTTGGGGAAATTCGCGGGGTGGATTCGAAGCGACCGGCCTGACCACCCGGCTCGCTTTCTGCCGGAACTACAGCAAGTCGTTGGAAACCGGCGGTATCGTAGCCTGGCACGTAGTGGAACTCGGCCTTGAGGTAGAGACGGTAAGACAGTAGAAAGTCTAACGAGTCCACCGGTAGAAATGGTAACAGAACCCATAAATTGGTCGACAGCCTTTGCGGGTTTAATGACGAGCGGATGTGATGATTGAGGGCTTTCGCATGCAACTATTCTGTGGTTAAATATCGGCAAACTTAATTGCCAAGGGAGGAACTGATGGGGATTCGCTATATCATGACCGCGTTCGGTAAGGACCGAGTCGGCATCGTCGCCGATGTTACCCGCCTGCTGTATGAAAACGACTGCAACTTGGAAGACACTACCATGTCGATGCTGGCTGACGAATTTACCCTGAGCCTGCTTTTTTCCAGTCAGAACGAGAACATCGAAGAGAAACTGGCCAAAGAATGCCGACGGCTGGAATTGGAAAAAGAGATCTCCGCCTTCGTCCGACCGCTACAGGCAATGCAACAGAAAAACGCCAGAGGGTACAAGACCTGCACCTTGCATATCGAAGGACTCGACCAAGCTGGCATTGTCTACAAAACCAGTCAGTTTCTGGCTGACAACAACCTGAATATTCTGACCTTAAACTCAACCGCCAAGGCATCACCAGAAAGTGGTGCGACCATCTACAGCATGGATATTCACATTCAGGTCCCTGAAGAGATCTCATTGGACGAGGTAGAAGAAAACCTGACAACAGTCGCCGACGAACTCCATGTCGATGTGTTGATGTCGCGCTGAGGACTGACTGTCGCACCATCTAAAAAAGGCAGGTGATTGTAAGATCTCAGCCTTTTTTCAATCTCTGCGATATTTTTTTCGCAACTTGTGGTTTTCAAAACCGTTAAATTAAAGCTTTGCGCGCGCCAGATTCCCATTAGGTGCAAAAAACAGTAGGTAACAAATGTGGATGCTTGAATACAAAAAAGACAGCTGGTGGTTTTGGCTCATTACCACAATTTTTCTTTCATTTGGAGTTTTAGGTGCCCCTGTTTTTTTCAAACTGGCAATTTTTCTGACGATCGTCCAAACAATCTACTTCTCCCTCAAACTACAAAGCGTCACTTCGTTTCCAATACAAGTTAGAGTTTGCTACCTTGGCTTACTCGTTATATCTCAACCTCAAATATTTCAATGGCTGTACTGGATTCCGACAATTGGCACTTGGGCACAAGTTCTTGTTGGTTACTGTCTGATGGCAAGGATTGTTTCAATGTTTCCATGGAACAGGGAAGAAAAATTTTCATTTCAACTCTTCAAAAAAACCATTTTCTCTCGACCTGTCCAAGGCAGCATCAAGGAGGGATAAAGCAGACAAACTTAAAGCGCCTAATCAACCCAACGAAAAGCATAACTACGGAAAATTGTAAAACAAAAGCGAATTGCGGTGGGGATTAGAACCTCACTTTATCACCATCTCAGGATAGCACTCGATAAGGTCCAGTCGCGTAACTCCGCATCTGCACAACCCCGTCATGCGCTAGCAGTGCTCGAATCCGATCACGGTTTACCGGATGGCTGACTCGCTGCAAAACCTCATCGGCAACACACCACTCCACTTCTGGGGTTTCCTCACTCGGAGTCAATTCGCCGGAAGAATAATTGGCGGTAAAACAGAAAATTACCGAAGCAGGTTCAGATATCTTCGACCAGATCACCGCCGGTTTAGGGTTGCAGATGGTAACCCCAGTCTCTTCAAGGACTTCACGGCTTAAGGCATAAACCAGGGCTTCCCGTTCCTCAACCCGTCCCTGTGGAAGTTCCCAGCCCCGGAGATGGTGTCTGACCAGAAGGATTTGCTCCTGTTCGTTTCGGATCATGCAACTTACCACCAAAACATGTCTCGGTTGGGACATCAATTCACCTCACTGGCAAAATTGTCGGTTTTTACCTGTGTCTGGAATTCTAGTTCATCAGGTTTTTTCGGCAACAGAACCCACATACGGCCATCCTGCTTCATCCGCCCGGCTATGGCCCCGGCATCCTGACCCATTCCCCAAAAGAAATCGGCCCGCACCTGCCCCTTGATCGCTCCGCCGGTATCCTGTGCTATCATGAGCTGTTGCAGCGGCTGATTGGAGCCGGGAAAGGTGGTCGCAAGAAATACCGGTGCGCCCAATGGAATGGTGCGCGGATCAACCGCCAGACTACGCTGCGCGGTCAAAGGAACCCCAAGCGCACCAGGTGGTAAGGTAAATTCAGCTGGCAACTCCCTGAAAAACACGTAACTCGGATTTTCAGCCAAAAGTTTTCTACCTTCTTCAGGATGTTCACTCACCCAGCGACGGATGTTCTGCATCGACATCTGATCACGCGTCATCGCGTTGCGCTCCAACAATAATTTACCGATCGAGTGATAGCGATGACCGTTCTGGTTAGCATAACTCACCATCACCAGTTCTCCATCCGGCAACCGGATACGCCCACTGCCCTGAATGTGCAGAAAGAACAGCTCTACCGGGTCTTCAACCCAGAAGATTTCATGTCCGGCTAGCAGATTGTTGCCGTTGTCAATTTCACTACGTTCGAAGTACGGCACTACTCGGTTGCCTACGACCCTGCCACGAAGACGATAATTTTCAAGTTCCGGATAGATTTCGTCCAGATCGATAATCAGTAAATCTTCCGGCTGAGCGTAGAGAGGATAACGGAACCTATCGGTCGGTTCTCTGCTCCCAGCCAGCTCCGGCCCATAGTATCCGGTTATCAATCCTCCCTCGCTACCGTCCTTGTTTCGAACCTGGTGGGGAACAAAGAATTTTTCAAAAAAGATCCTTGCTTGAGTAGCACTGGGCGGATCAATCTTGGCCGCTTCGTCACAAACCAGTTGCCAGCGTTCACGGCCCCCTACTGCACGGCAGCTTTTTTGGAAAGCCTCCAAAGCAGCAGTCAGGTCATCCCTCTGCCAGCCATCAACATTGGCCCAGTCAACCGGCAACAACGGATCAACCTTACCTGACGAGGGTTCGTCTGATGGCAGCGGTAGCGGCGCGGGAGCCTTGCCAGCACAAGCAGCTAAAAAAAGAAGTAGGATGAGTGCTAAGATCAGTCTATTCATAACTTTTCGCCTGAACGATCTCCCCTATTTATCAGGAGCCATAAATTCATCTAACCTTGAGTTCCCCAGCGACTAAAACATATCCACAGGATCTACATCAGTATAAAGCCCGACCCCGTTTTTCAACTTATTTTTAAGACCTTCAACAACTAACACTAACCTTCTCAAAGCGGCCCTGTCGATCGCCTTCAGAAGCAGCTGATAGCGGCTCTTCCCTCGCAAACGGGCGAGCGGACAAGGGCTGGGGCCAAGCACTTCAACATCTTGCGCCAGACGATACAAATTCTGCGCCATCCCTTCTGCCTCTGCCTTGACCTGCGGCAGATTGTTGCCAACAAACACCAAATTCACTAAATGACCGCACGGAGGATAACCAAGCTCCTTCCGAAATGGCAGTTCCTGCCGGTAGAATTCATGATAATCCTGCTTAGCAGCGCAAGTCAGCGCGTAATGCTCTGGGTAGTAGGTTTGTATAAAAACCTTGCCGCCACCGCTGGACCGTCCTGCCCGCCCGGCAACCTGCGTTAAAAGCGAAAAGCAGCGCTCGGCCGCACGAAAGTCAGGCATATTCAACAGGCTATCGGTGCCGAGAACCCCGACAGTGTTGACACCCGGAAAATCGTGCCCCTTGGCAATCATCTGCGTCCCGATCAGGATGTCGATCTGTCTGTGAACCATTTGATCGACCAGTTTCTGATGTGCCCCTTTGCGGCTGGTAGTATCCCGATCCATCCGCGCAATTCGCACCCCCGGAAACAGTTCAGCCACTTCTACTTCGAGCCGCTCCGTACCCGCGCCTTCCGGTTCAATGTTTAACCCCTGACACTTAGGACAATGTTCTTTCGGCGGCTCGGCGTAGTCACAATAATGGCAGCGCAACAGCCGCTCACGCTGGTGAAAGGTCAGGGTGATTTCACAATTGGGGCAATGAAAGCTGGTCCCACAATCGGTACATAACAAAAAGGGGGCAAAACCGCGCCGGTTCAGCAGCAACAGCGCCTGCTCACGCCTTTCTAGAGTCGCCTGTAGCTCTTCAATCAGTGGATTGGCCAACACCCCTTCAGGCGGAGTTTCCCGAAGATCGATCAGTTCGACCTTCGGCATCGCCCCGGCATGAACCCGCTGATCAAGAGCAAGTCGCTGCACCGCCGCATGTTCACTACGGTAAAAAGTGGCAAATGATGGGGTCGCACTACCGAGCAGCACCGGGCAATCTTGCTGCTGCCCGCGAACCAGCGCCAAATCGCGCGCGTTATAGCGAAAACCCTCCCCCTGTTTGTAACTGGTTTCATGTTCTTCATCAACCACTATCAAGCCGAGTTGATCCAGCGGAGCAAAAATCGCAGATCGTGCGCCGATAACGATCTGAACTTCGCCACGCTTGATCAACCGCCAGCCATCGTAACGCTCACCATCGGATAGTCCGCTATGTAAAACAGCCAACTTGTAGCCTGCCGCCTCGAAGCGAGCCCTAAAGCGCGCTACCAGTTGCGGTGTCAAAGCGATTTCCGGCACCAGTACCAGTGCTTGACGTTGATGCTGCAAGCAACTTTCGACAGCCCGCAGATAGACTTCCGTTTTGCCACTGCCGGTCACGCCATGCAGTAAAAAGGCTTTGAACCTTGCATTATCGACTGCCGTAGAAACTTCAAAAACAGCTTTTTCTTGGTCACTATTAAGGGTCAGGCATTTATCTTGAGGTAATTCTTCGAGCAAAAAAGGATCACGTTGCCGTTCCTGTTCTGCCTGTTCTAAACAGCCCAATTCGACCAGACGCTTCAAGGCAGCATGCGGTGCGGCGAATTTTTCCCTGACTTGCGCCAAACCCGCTTGCCCCTGCTGCGTAATATAATCAAGCAGCTCTTTCTGTTTGCTTCCACGTGGCCGTGATTCGGCGTTTAAACAACGATAAACAGGTTCAACCAGAATTCTGGTCGTCGCTTTATCACTGCCCAGCCCGGCAGGCAAAGCGTTTCGAATCACCTTCCCGAGAGGATGACAATAATAATCAGCAGCCCAGCGTAGCAATCTGAGTAGCTCTGCGCTGAGCAGTGGCTGTTCATCAAGCAGGTCTTTAATATCCTTGAGCCCTTCCGCCGAACCAGAGCCGAGTGAAAGGATAAAACCGACACTGGTCCGCCGTCCGAACGGTACACGGACGCGCATACCAACCGCGACCTTCTCTGCCAACGGTTCCGGCACCCGGTAAGAAAAAAACTGTTTAAGCGGCGCGTTCACCGCGATTTCGGCAATCAGCTCGGACATAAACTTTCACAATAAAATTATTTGCCCATTATTAACATAGAGCGAGGCTCTCCAAGGAATTTTAATCATTTCTTCTTAGCCGAAAAAAATCCCCCCACCAAATGGCGAGGGGATTCTGTGTAGCCGAAAATAGCTTGAGCCTATTCTTCGGTCAAAACCGCTGCGGCAACCTGCTCGGCAAAGCTTCGGCAAACGTCCATATTTTCCATGGTCGGAGTGAAACGGAAGGAAATGCCATCGGCAACCAGTTTGTACTTCAGCCCGGTTAGTCTCTGCTCAACCATCTTGACCGCCTCACCGCTCCAGCCGAAAGAACCGAACACAGCCCCCAGCTTTGCCTTCGGTGTTACCGAGGAGATCAGCGCCAGGGCATGCCAGACGTGCGGCGGGGCATCGCGCTGAATGGTCGGGGTACCGATCAGCAAAACATCAGCTTGCTCCAGAGCATCTCGATAATCGTCATCCCGCATTTCGCTCAGCGCAAACATCTCGACATCGACTCCTTGCGCTTTCAGTTCAGTCGCGATTACATTGGCCATATCCCGCGTGTTGCCATGCGATGAGAGAACCGCCATCAGCGCCTTCGGTCGGCCACCTGAAGACGGTGCAGCACACCATCGGGCGTAAGATTCGATGGCAAACTGACCGGAAGAGCGACGGATCGGTCCGTGTGACGGACAAACCATTTTGATCGGTAGCCCTTCGCACTTTTTTAGCGCATCGCGCACCTTGTCCTTGAAGGGTCGCACAATGCAATCGAAGTAGAAGTGAAAATCGGCATAGAACTCGTTGATCTCATCATCGAATAGCTTATCCGGGCAATAATGAGCACCGAACGCGTCACAAGGAAACAGCAGCTCTTCTTCTACGAGATAAGTAAAAATGGTGTCTGGCCAGTGCAAATAAGGCGTAATGATAAAGCGGAGCGTCTTACCACCCAGATCGACTTCATCGCCATCATTGACAATAACCGCATTGAAGGAACGGTTGAGCAGCTGTTTAAGAAAATTCTCCGCAGCCTTGCTGCAATAAATCTGTACGTCCGGATTTTTGTCGAGCACTTGTGCGACAGCACCTGAATGATCCGGCTCAGTATGGTTCACCACAACGATATCGATCTTTGTCGGATCAATGTGCTCACTGACCTTACTGAAAAACTCTTCAGCGAAGGGCTCCTTAACAGTATCAATTAACGCTGTTTTCTCTGTTCCTTCAATCAGATAGGAATTATAGGTAGTTCCGTTACGTGTCGGAAAAAGATCGTCAAAAACCCTTAAATCAGGATGGCGTACTCCTACCCAGTGCACACCTTCGACAACCCGAATGCTCTTATCCATCTGTTTAAATCCTCCCTTGATTCAAATGAGACATATTCGGTAAACTATAGCCCGGACATCTTTGGCAGACAAGGGGCAATCCCAAAACAAAACTACTTTGCGTTTCCGAGATAAGTGAGCAATCAGTTCAGATCGTTCAGCAATTCGGCAAAACCATCGCCGGTCAAACCCTTGGCCCCATCACACAAAGCATTGCCCAGATCGGGGTGCACTTCGACCATCAGGCAGTTGGCACCGACCGCCAGCATCGCCTTGTTCATGGCGGCAACAAGGCTGCGCTTACCAGTAGTGTGGATTGGATCGCCGATAATCGGCAGATGACTCATCTCTGAAATAAGCACCACCACCGCAGGAAAACATTGCGCAGGATCTAATCAAACCCCGCGCCTTTTCAGATAGGTCTCAATTCGCTCCAATGCGGAAACAATTTCATCAAAAGGACGGGTGTACGAAAAGCGTAAAAAACCCTCTGCACCGTCACCAAAGTCGATACCAGGCGTTACTGCGACTCCTGTTTTTTCCAAAATATCAAGAGCAAGCCGTTGCGAATTGACATCAATATGACGTGCATCAGCCAACACATAAAAGGCTCCCTTCGGTTCAAAGTGCACCCCGAAGCCGAGCTCACGCAACCGCTTAACCAGCTCTTTGCGCCGATTGTCGTAAATACTTCGCATATTGGCGACATCATCCTGACAGCGCTGTAGTGCTGCGATTCCACCCCGCTGTACGAAGTGATTGGCGCAAATCAGGAAGTTCTGATGCAGAACCTGCAACGTCCTGACACAGGAAAGCGGGGAAATCAGATACCCGAGCCGCCAACCGGTCATGGCATATGCCTTAGAGAAACCACCCAACACGAAAGCATCGGCTGTGAACTCCAAGATACAGCGCTCCTCCCCTTCATAAGTAAGCCCGTGATATATCTCATCCGAGATAATCGGCACCGGCAGTTCGGCCAATGCCTGCATCTCTGCCCCCGAAAGCACCGAACCGGCCGGATTCGAAGGGGAGTTGATCAGCAATCCGCGGGTTTTTTCGGTGATCAATTCGCGGATCTGCTCTGGCTGCGGCTGAAAACCGTTTGCCGCAGCGGTTTTAACCAACACCGGATTACCACCAGAGAACTTGACAAAGCCTGGATAGCAGGCATAACCGGGATCGGGCAAGATCAGCTCTTCACCATCCTCCAATAGCGCTGAAAACAACAGTAACATCAGCGGGCTGGTCCCGGAAGAGACGATCACCTGTTCCGGCAGGATTTCGACTGCATAATGGTCCCGATAGTGACGGCAGATTTCCTGGCGCAGTTCGAGCAGACCGAGCGAATGGGTATATGAGGTCGCTCCTTCCGCCAAGGCCTGTCGGGTTTCAGCCAGAATTGCCGGAGGAGTTGAAAAATCAGGCTCACCGAGGCAGAGATAGATGATATCCCGACCGGCAGTTTCCATCTCCTTGGCCCGCTCCATAACCTCCATCGCCAGAAACGGGGTGACCAGTTGGGAACGCTGCGACAATTTTATTTTCATGAAACACCCTCCGGAAAACTCGAGGCCAAGCTTAATCTGCGGCAAGAGCGATTGCAACCCATTTCCCATCCGGTTTGTAGAAGCATTGCATTCGTTCTTAACAGCGGGTAGAGTTGGCAAAATTGAATAATTCAGAGGATAAAAAATGCGGGCTTGCAAAGTTTTCATTTTGGGTACAGCCTTGCTGTTGCTCACTCATCCCGCCGCTCTGCTGGCGGAAGATTCCGGCGAGCCTACGGCGCGCAGGCTGATCAATGCCCTTGGCTGCAAAGGCTGTCACAAACTGGAAGGGGATGGTGGAAGTCTGGCACCTGACTTGGACCAGATTGGCAGCCGAATGTCCCGTGATCAGATTCGTCAGCACTTAGCCGCCCACGCCCAAGAGAACCCAAAGGGCTTTATGCCTAGCTATAATACGACATCTCAAGAGGAGCTGACGCTGATCAGCGACTTTCTTTATAACCTTCAATAAGCTCAAGTACGAAAATACCATGACTCAAAGAATGACCCTTATCACCTCGCCGGTTTTTATCCCCGAGGCGCAACTGAAAAAGGCTGGCAGCTTTGCTGCCCTGTTCGGGAACGATAACCCGCTTTGCCTCGAAATCGGCTGCGGGATAGGTGACTTTGTCGTCCAAATCGCCGAACTTCATCCAGAACGGAACTATATCGCCATCGACATATTTAACCAGGGCTGTCGGCAAACCTGCAGCCGGATCGAAGAATCCGGGCTGCGAAATATCCGCATGATGCGCATCGAGGCCCGTTATCTCCTTCACCATTATCTTGGCAAAGACAGCCTGCAGGCGATTTACATCAACTGCCCCGACCCCTGGCCTAAAAAAAGGCATCGCAAACGCCGCCTGCTTAACAAGGATTTTCTCAATCTTGTCCTTTACTGCCTGCAACCAGGCGGGGTGTTCAATTTCTCCACCGATTTCGTCGATTACGGCGAGTCGGCCGGAGAACTGCTGGCCGCAGATTGCCGCTTCATCAATCGCCACTGCACACCATACACCCACGAACTCGGCGATTATCCAATTTCCAAATACATGCGCCGTTTTCTCGACCTGGGCCAGCCGATCTACTTCTGCAGCTACAGTAAACGAGAGGGGCTGCAGATCGAGCCCCCCAAACTGCAAAAAGGCTTCCGCCTACGCTGGCCAAAGGAGGAGGTGTGAGCTGGCTGACGGAGGACCTGCCGGGAACCGGCGGTCACTACAAGGAGCAGCCGGAAGACTTCAAGGTCGAGGAGATTCCCCTCTACCCCTGCTCCGGGAAGGGCGAGCATCTTTACCTCTGGATTGAAAAGGAAGGGATCAGCACTCATGAACTGCTGAATCAGCTAAAACAAGGATTAAGGATAAATGCACGAGAGATCGGTTATGCCGGGCTGAAGGATGCCCGTGCCAGAACTAGACAGATGATTTCGGTGCCGATCTCCGCAGTTGATCGGGTCAGTGGTCTGCAGCTTCGTGGCGCCAGGATCCTGCTGAGCCAGCTGCACGGAAACAAGCTACGCCTTGGCCATTTGGCAGGCAATCGTTTTACTATCAGGCTGCGTAACTGTGTTCAGAACGCCGAACAGAGGGCTACTGTGATTCTGCAGCGGCTAGAGCGACAAGGTGTACCGAACCGTTTCGGCGAACAACGCTACGGCATCCTTGGAAATTCCGCGGTTCTTGGCCGGTTGTTGCTCCAGCATCAATATGCCGACTTCTGCCGTGAGCTGATCGGTGATCCGCAACGGATTCACAACAGCGATTGGCAAGCTGCCGCCGAAGCATACAGGCAAGATGATTTCCTGAAATGCCTGCAACGACTCCCCCAGCGGATGCGGGACGAACGCCGCCTAATCCGTACGCTTGTGGATGGAAGAGGCTACCAACAGGCCGCGCTCTCACTTCCACGCAATCTGTTACGGCTCTATCTCTCGGCGTATCAATCTCAACTTTTTGATCAACTATTGGAGCAACGGCTGCCCAACCTTTACCAGCTCTATGATGGCGACATCGCTTACAAGCATGATAACGGCGCCTGCTTTCGGGTCGACTCTGCCTGCGAGGAGCAACCCCGTGCAGATCGCTTCGAAATCAGTCCGACGGCAGCGCTGTTCGGCTTTAAGGTGCTACGCGCAACGGGACAACCTGGAGCGTTGGAAGAAGCCTGCCTCACCGAAGCCAAGCTGACATTTGACAGCTGGCGTCTGGAAAAAGGCTTGTCCATGCAGGGGGAAAGACGCCCATTGCGGGTACCGTTGTTTCAGCCAGCAGCAAAAGCCGATTCTCAAACCGACATCATACTCAGCTTCTCCCTGCCAAAAGGCAGCTACGCAACCAGCGTTCTGCTTGAGCTTATCAAATAAAAGAATGCTAACAATGAGTACATCCAGATTGACAGGGTTTTCCGGGTCTGCTAAACAGTTCGTATTAAAATAACGTTCTATTTATCCCAACCCGTTATTGCTGATGAAATTAAATCTTTCCGCAGGCAGCCTTTACACTCTCTCGCCGCACAAAGCCTTCGAGATCGCGCGCGATGTAGGCTTTGATGGAATTGAAATCATCATCAACCATGATTACGAATACAACACTGGCATTGAGCTGCTGACCGACGCCGCACAACATTTGCCAGTCGCCTCCCTGCATGCTCCTTTCTTCGAGATCAACGGTTGGGGAAACAAAATTCAGCAGCTGCAAAAAACTATCAGACTGGCTAAACTTTTTGAGATTCCGCTGGTTAATTTTCATCCCCCCGCCTGGTTGACCCTGGAACGGAAGTTCTGGCGGTGGCTCAATAAAATTGAAGACTTTCAGTCTGAGCTTGGCGACAATCAGGTGCTGGTCACCATCGAGAATATGCCGGCCAGCGGGCCGATGGGGTGCAATCCCTACTTTCTTAATAATACCGAGGTGATGATCGATTTTTTACAGAAAAGGAACCTTTTCCTGACCTTTGACACAGCGCACATGGGCACCTGCAAAACCAATTTCCTCACCGATTTTCACTACTTTTGCGACTCAGGGCGCATTCGCAACGTCCACTTTTCCGATTACGCGAACGGCAAGGAGCACCTTCTTCCGGGGCACGGGAAACTTCCCCTGACCCGCTTCCTCAACCACCTGCTAGAAACTGGCTACGATGGCACGGTCACCTTGGAACTAACCCCCTCCGAACTGCCCCAGGAAGAGGATTTGATTCGCGAAAGCTTAAGCGACATTCTCAACTATCTGCGCAACCAGACAAGCACCTCACTGCAGAATGCGGTATAAACACACAGCAATTTCCATCCCCCCATCCCGAAAACAGAAGTTATAAACAAAAAAAGCCACCGGGAAACCGATGGCGTTAAAAACATTTGCGCAAAAGGTTCAGTCAACGTACGAGATAAACTGAACAGCGCGCATTCATGGCAACCTTGCTTGAAATAGAACCCCGCAAAGCACGCAGCACCCTACCTCGCCCTGTCGAACCAATAACGATAACGTCACACTCTTCCTGCTCAGCGAATCTCAGCAGCGCCTCGTCGATCTCACCATAGACAACCTCTTTGCGTAGGTTGACATCGCGTTCCTGAGCCGCCTTATCAACGACATAAAAAATGCGCTGCTGCCGTTCCTGCCAGTCATTTTTTTTCTTCCGGGCCGGCGCAATAGTCAAATCCGTCAGCGCCGGAGCCTCCTTTGACGGCAGCACGATCACTGCATAAAGAGTACTGCGGAAATGTCCACGACTGGTTGCCGCTGCTAATCGAACAGCTTCTTCGGCAGCCTTATCAGAGGCCGGAGAACCATCAATTGCAACCAGGATTTTCTTACTTAAATTAAGCATTTTTCCCCGTCAACAGACAACCGTTTCGCACATCCTAGCCAAGACATCTCGGGCTGTCAACAGCATAAAAACGGTAAAACCGAAACAGCAAATTGACAAAAACAAAACGGCGTTCTATAATAACAACGGTAACATGAATCTACTTTGTCAAGAACAATGTCCAATACGCTTGACAGCGTTCTGCCACAAAGCTAGAATCCCTGACTTATATATAAGATAAGAAATTTCCAAGAAGGATATAATCATCATGGTGAAAAAAGACAAGTCGGAATATATCATTCAGGCGGTTTCTCATGCCCTTGACCTCCTCGAACAGTTCCACGACGATGTCGACGAACTGGGCGTAACCGAGCTGAGCAAACGCCTTAAACTTCACAAAAACAATGTTTTCCGACTGTTAGCAACCTTGGAGTCACGCGGCTATATTGAGCAGAACAAAGCAACCGAGAATTATCGACTCGGGTTGAAAGCACTGGAACTGGGGCAAACTTTCATCAAACAGATGGGATTGCTGCGTCAGGCAAAACCGATCCTCGAAGAGATCGTTGAAGACTGCAATGAAACAGCATATGTTGCTATCTACAAAGAGCATCATACCGTTTATCTCGATGTAGTTGAAACCAACCTGACAGTTCGCGTCGTCTCCCGCGTCGGGTCACGGTTGCCAGCCTATTGCACTGCAGCAGGCAAAGTTCACATGGCCTTCATGACTGATGAAGAACTGGACGACCTGTTGAGCAACCTTAAGCTGGTTCAGCACACCCCGAGTACAATTGCGGACGTCGATGGACTTAAAGCAGAACTGGCCAAGGTTCGCGAACTGGGCTATGCATTTGACGACGAAGAGCTCGATGCCGGCGTCCGCTGCATCGCAGCACCTATCCGCGACTACACCCGCCGCATTGTCGGCGCAATCAGCATCTCCGGTCCGAGTATGCGGATCAGCAACGAGAGGTCTGAGCAGGAACTGGTGCCATTGGTATTGAAAGCTGGCACAGACCTTTCAACCCGTCTCGGCTATCCACTCTAAGTCAGTTCTCAGTAGACTAAGGGCCCCGCATTGGGGCCTTTTCCATTTCACAACAGAGGCTGGGAGTTGACATCGCTGAAAGAAGAAATTGAACTAGCTCGCACGGCTGGGGTCAACGACCCCGAAAACCTCCCCTTCCTGTTAACCCCGGAAACGCCGAACGGTCAGGGCGTGCTGCTGGTTCACGGTTTCTGCGCCAGCCCCCGCGAAATGCGCCCACTGGCCGATTTTCTTTTGCAAAGAAATTTTACCGTTCTGGCGGTATGGCTTCCCGGCCACGGCACCAGTCCTCAGGATTTGGCCCGACGCAACTACGAGGAGTGGCTGGCGGCAACGGAACGTGGCTACCAGATTCTCCGCCGGATGGACTTGTCGGTCAGCGCAGTCGGACTCAGCACAGGTTGCTTAATCCTCCTGCTGCTCTCATTATCTTATCCCCTGTCTTCACAGGTGCTATTGGCCCCGTACCTGCGCCTAAAGCATCCGCTTGCCCCACTTGTCGGTCCCTTGAGCCTACTGATCCCTTACCAGACCCGCGAAATAGATCCCGCCGAACAAGCCTTTTACTATCAGCGACGCCCCCTGAAAGGGATCGTGCAGCTCAACCGGCTTAAGAGAAAAGTCAAAAAAAAACTTCCAAACATTAAAACCCCGGCCTTGATCATCACCTCAACAGGAGACCGGACAATCTACCCTGAAACAGCAAAGGAACTTTACGAACAACTCGGAAGCCCGGTGAAAGCTTTTCACTGTTATGGTGATGAGGTTCCACATGTGCTGACGGCGGAATCAAACCCTCAGCAAGCCGATGTCTTCCGGAAAACGGTCCGATTTCTGGAAAAGTTTTCTTTAAACTAACTCACTCAGTATCACTTTTAACCCAAATAGCACCGCCGGGCCTTACAGCTGCGAAGCGACTCTTTGATCAAAAGTACAAAGCTAGTGTTAGCCGCTGCACAGCCGTTCCCAGAGCACTTCTACCTGCTGCAATGCCTCATGTACAGTTCCCGAGTTATCGATCACAAAATCAGCCCGGGCAAGTTTTTCTTCCTGTGCCATCTGTGCATCAATCCGCTGTTTGGCGGCAGTTTCGTTCAAACCATCCCGTTGCATTAGTCGCTGTAGCTGAATATCTTCATCGATTTTTACCACTAGGACCTTGTCGACCCGGCCTTCGGAATTCGCTTCAAACAGCAACGGCGCCTCATAAACAACCAGAGGAAGTCCCGGCTTGACCCTCAGTTGTTGCAGCCGTTCGATCGCCAACTGGCCGATAGCCGGATGCATGATCCGGTTCAAATCCTGAAGTGCCTCTGCATCGGAAAAAACAATCTGGCTGAGGTACTCTCGGTTCAGCTGTCCGTCCGACAGCAGGACCCTCTCGCCGAATCGTTCAACCAACTGTTTCAGCACTGGACTCCCTGGGGCGACTACATCCCGCGCCAACTGGTCGGCATCGACCAATGCAGCCCCCTTTTGTACAAAGGCAGCGGCGATGATACTTTTTCCGGATGCGATACTTCCTGTAATCCCTAAGATCAAATTTTTATGTGGCATGGTAAAATTCTAAAATCCAAATTTGACAAATATCAATCCCCAGAGAATTGATATGCACAAAACCCTACCGCAAAGGGTTTTCGACAGGATCGATCGTCTCGCCCAGCGGAAGGTCATGCGCCGCAAGATCGGCAACCGCTATCAAGACCTCAGCTGGCAGGACCTTGGACCCTCGGCCTCTCCAACGAACAACAGGCAGCAATCCTTGCCCCCAACATCCCCGAATAGGCCGCTGCCTACTTGGCCATCAAGACCATCGGCTGCCTTACGATTCCCATTTACCACACAGAGGAGTTAAACACAATTCTTCACATTCTCCATGACAGCGACAGCCGCCTGCTCTTTACCTATTCCCAAGTGCTTACGAAGCAAACCTTTGAAGCTCCCGCACAATGTCCCTTGCTACAAAAGATTATCCTGGTTGAAGTTCACTCCAAACATGCCGACATTATTGAGCTAAACAACTGTCTCCTCACAAAAGAGCGGATCGACCGCCAGCAAAACCAATTAAACAGCAAGGCCACCGAACATCTTCGCGCAGAAGCGATTCTCGCTCCCGGCCGATTTGGCAACAGTAGACAGCTCCCGGTTCTGCAGCGCCTACCCCGTCAGGACAAAGAGCCGGTCAGTCGCGGATTGCACTAGGCTAGGCCACAACCCAGTGGTGCAAATCAAGCCAAGTTGCCTGACAGTCTGCTATCGCCTCCGCGCTGGCTCAAACCGCTCGTAATATCCGAGCAGTGCTCCCGAAGTGTCGCGCACGGCACGCATGTAAATCCTCCGTTTTTCATTATCCGTAATCAGGACTTCATCAAGCCCCTCTTCCATCCGCTGGAGGATCTCGATCATCCGTGCTTGTGATTTCTGGTTATGACACCCCAACAGTGAACGGCCAACCAACTTGTCGCCAGCGGGATAGAATTGCTTCGCTGCCTTGTTAGCGTAACGGACCATGTGCCCGGTATCGGCAAATAGGACCGGATTTTTAAAGCTGTCGAGCAGATAACAGAAAAAATCCTGATTGATCGTTAAAGACATTTCAAACCTTTATGATGCGTACTGCGTTCAGTACAGCGAGTAATGCCACCCCGACATCGGCGAAAATCGCCTGCCAGATGGTCGCCAATCCCAAAACTCCTAACAGCATCACCACACTCTTGGCGGTAAAAGCGAAGGCGATGTTCTGCCAGACAATTCTGCGGGTCAAACGTGCCGTCTCAATTGCCGTAGCCAGCATGGCTGGTTCGTCGGTCATTAAAACGACATCAGCGGCCTCAATGGCCGCTTCACTGCCGAGCCCTCCCATCGCCACTCCGACGTCGGCCCGGGCAAGTACTGGCGCGTCGTTGATTCCATCGCCGACCATAATCAGGCGCCCCTGGCGACACTTTTGTTGATAACTTTCCAGAGCCGTCAGCTTCTGATCCGGCAACAACTCTGCCTTCCAGCTGTCAAGCCCCAGTTCTTTTGCCATCCTTAACGCCTCCTGCTGTCGGTCACCGCTGAGCATCCGCACTTTGCTGACCCCAAGCGCGCGCAATCGCTTGACAGCATCGACCGCATCCTCGCGTAACCGATCCGCAATCAGCAGAGTGCCGACATAAACTTCATCCACTGCGAGATAAACCGGAGTACCAACAGCATCACTCTCAGGTGCATCAATGCCAGCCTGAGCTAAATATTTTCTATTCCCAATGAGAACTAATCGACCATCTACTTGGGAAGAAACGCCCATTCCAGCCCGTTCGGTCAGTTGATTGACGCGGTGGCGCTCCAATTTTCCGTTATATCGGTTACGAATCGACTGACCAATCGGATGAGGAGAATCAATTTCAGCCAAGGCTGCCAACTCTAGAATTTCATCAGTAGAGAAACCTGCCGCCGGTAAGATCTGCTGAACCTCGAACACTCCTTGTGTCAGGGTTCCGGTTTTATCGAAAACCACTGTTTCGACCATCGCCAACGCTTCCAGATAATTCCCTCCCTTGACCAAGATTCCTTGTTTTGAGGCTCGGCCGATACCGCCGAAAAAACCGAGTGGAATCGATATCAGCAGCGCACAGGGGCAGGAGACTACCAGAAAAATCAGAGCTCGATAGAGCCAGGCTCCCCAGTTACCAACAAACATTGGCGGCAGTAGCGCAACCAAAGCAGCGGCCAGCACCACTAACGGGGTATAGACACGGGCAAAGCGGGTAATGAATCGTTCGGTGTTCGCCTTCTTCTCGCTTGCATGTTCGACGAGATCGATCACTCTGGCTAAAGTTGACTTTGATAGGACACGTGCGACCCTGAGAGTCAGGCTTGTCGTAGTGTTAACCATGCCAGCCAACACCTCATCGCCTATGGTTCTGCGCCGAGGTCGAGATTCGCCGGTCAATGCCGAACTGTCGAGCAAAGATTCACCTTCGACGATAACCCCGTCAAGTGGCACCCGCTCCCCAGGCCGGACCAGAACCATCTGCCCGACCTCGACCTCGTCCGGAGAGACAACTCGTACCTGATGGCCTTCCAGCAGATTGGCTCTGTCGGGGCGAATATCGAGCAACGCGGCTATTTCACGTCGCGAGTGATCCACCGCACGCCCCTGAACGATTTCGCCCAGCAGGTAAAAGAGCATTACGGCTACCGCCTCAGTATATTCACCTAACAGTAAAGCGCCAAGTGTGGCAACCGACATCAAAAAGTGCTCGTCAAACCAACCACCGCGCCGCAGATTGCTGAATGCCGCCAGCAGCACGGAACCTCCGGCAGTCAGATAGCTGCCAAGATAGAAGAGAACGGCAGCTTGATTACTCCAATAGGATTCAACAAGAATTGCAATTAGACAAAGCGCGGAACCAATAGAAATTCTCAGTATCTGATTTTTTATATGCTTGCCTGGTTTTTCTATCTTCGCCTCAGCCCAAGGCCGCACTGCCACCCCGGGCTCAAAACGCTCGACTATATCCCTGACCTCAGCCAATAACTCATGGCAGGGGCGCGGTGAATCGACCCGCAAACTGCCGGCCGTAAAATTCAAATAGGCGTCGGCTACATGCGGCAATTCCAAAATCGTCTCTTCAATCTTGCCCGCGCAATTGGCACAACCAAGCCCCTGCAAAGAGAATCGGCAACTGCTCGCCGACAAAGGTGCTTCAATACGGCATATCTCATCCGCTGTCGCTGAACGACAGTTGTCACTATGACAATCAACCTTCTTCCGCATGACGTAGCCCCTCTTGCAGCAAATTTTCAACATGTTGGTCGTCAAGCCGATAATAGACCATTTTTCCTGCCCGACGGCATTTCACCAGTCGAGCGGTGCGCAGCAGCCGTAACTGGTGCGATACAGCAGAATCACTGACCTCGACCAGCGCCGCCAGATCGCAAACACACATCTCTTCCTGACTCAGTGCGTGCAGCAACCGCAAGCGATTCGGATCAGCAAGCATCTTGAAGATTTCTGTCGCTCCGTACAGCAGGGTCTCTTCCGGAAAAGCATTTATCACGCGCTCGACGCGAGACCTGTTGACGCAGCTAGTCGCGCAGACATCTTTTTCCATCTGTTTCTCCATTAAACGATACATGAATAATTGTTCAGACGTTCAGCTTAAGACAACCTTTTAGTAACTGTCAAGAAAGGCACAGATACAAAAATGCTCCCGGCTGACGCCGGAAGCCTCTAGATGAGGGTGTAAAAAACTTTGGGCAAATGGTCTTTGTCGGTTACAACCCGTAACGGCTGGAGGAACCACTAATGACCATACCGGACGACCTGCTCGATGCTCTGATGAAGGAGTACCAAAACCCTGAAGACTTCATCGGGGAAACCGGGCTGCTGAAGCAACTGACCAAGCAACTGCTGGAGCGGGTTATGAAAGCCAAGATGACAAACATCTCGGCTATGAGAAGAACGCTCCTTCGACCGATAAATCTGGCAATACCCGTAACGGCAGTTACCAGAAGAAGATCAAGAACGATTTTGGCGAACTCGATTTTACTTTCCCTCATGATCGCGATTCTAGTTTTGAACCGGCGATCCTGCCGAAGGGACAGAGTTGATTCACCGGCTTCGACGACAAGATTATCGCACTGTACGCCTGTGGCATGCCCACCAGCGATATTCAGGCGCATCTGGAAGAGATGTACGGCGTTGAGGTTTCGCCGATATTGGTCTCACGGGTGACCAAGGCGGTTCAGGAAGAGATCGTACTCTGGCAGAACCGGCCACTCGATGAGGTTTGGCCGATGATGGCACTGAAAGGGTAATGGAGCGTTTGCATCCGGACTCCTTCGATTTCTTGGTTAACGGCAAGTTTACCACTGTTGAAAGTAAAAGTCGCTGCTACCGAGGCAGCTCATCTGTGCCTAAAAAAGAGCAGCAATCGACACCACTTGATTTTAATGAGATCTACCGTACTTTTTAATTACAAATACATTCCTCCACTAATAATTGAACAACCTGGAAGACAAACGCAGACCCGAGATCAACATCCACCAGCACTCAGAAAGGAGGCAAGAGATGCCAAACAAAAATATCGTCATCTGTTTTGACGGCACCTGCAATCACCCTAGCAATGCCAAACAAGAGCGCGAGTGGTTCGGGTTGGGCGAAATCGAGGATCGCGGCATCACCAACATCCTGAAGCTGCATTCCATGTTCGGCGGTACCCTTGACAACCAGCCGCTCAACGACCAACAGCACAGCCTTTATTATTCCGGAGTCGGCACTTACGGCAACAAGATCCAGCAGATGTTCAACGCCGCCTTTGCCCCGAAAAATCTCGATGTTGGTCGAATTATCAAAACCGCCGGCAGGGATCTGTACCGAATCGTCAAACCGGGAGATCAGGTTTTCCTGTTCGGTTTCAGTCGCGGCGCCGCCATCGCCAGGCGGTTTGCTGCGGTCATCAACGACTACCTGCCTGAAGGAGTTGAGGCCGACAAACTGGTTCGTTTTATCGGCGTGTTCGATACCGTCGCCTCAATCGGTTTTCCGAATCTGGACGACGATGAAAAACCGGTTTCCGACGTAGTGTTTGAGAACTGCACCGTTTCTGCACACGTGGTCGAGGCTCTGCATCTCGTCTCGCTGGACGACAGACGGATCGCCTTTCAGCCGACCTTGATGAACAAAGATCCGCGAGTCACAGAAATCTGGTTCTCCGGTGCCCACTCTGACATCGGTGGCGGTTTCTGGTTCGACGGTCTGTCCGATATCACCCTGCAATATATGGTCGAGCATCTCAAGGCACGCAATCTAGGACTTGAAATTATCGATGCGGACAAAGTCGATTACCGGAAGTTACAGGCGCCAAACGATGATTACCGGATCGACTACGACGATGTTTTCCTGAAACCACGCATCAAAGGAAAAATCCACGTGCAGGACCGCTGGTGGCCGGTCGCCCGGACCACATTGACTACCCGCTCGGTCCGGGTAAATGTTGACGACCAGCCATCGGCCGAACTGCCTCTGATTCATTACACGGTCGTTGAGCGGATCAAAGCGGTTGTCGATTATCGCCCCAAGGCACTGAAGGGCATCCCGCACCTTTGCCTGCAGGAAAATGGGCAACCCGCGGAACACAGGGGGATCGTCGATCATATCGACAACTAGAAGAAAAATAACGGCGGGAGGTGTGAACATCTCCCGCCGTTATTTCAGAAATAAACGCTTAGCCTACCTGCCGTGGGGAACAAAGCAGATCTGCGCTCTCTGCCGGACGCCCGCAACTAGTGCAGAAGTAATCGAGTCGCCTGGTCTCTTCAGCGCACATCATCGCGGTTTGCAAAGAAGAACTGCCGCAGACCTCCCCGCTCTTCACCTCAACTGGATTGCACAAGTGCTTTTTTTCCTTTGTCACGATGCCACAGGTTGCACACTCAAAAGTTTTCTCCATTTTGTACTCCTTTTCATTTCGTGTTGCCGTTCGCACCAAAATCAGCCTCTGTTCAATTCGAAAAGATGCCCGTTAACTGAATTATCCTCCAATGCCCATCCGGGAAGCAATTCCCCCTGACCGAAATTTCCAATCTTGCTCTGTCTGGATTCTAGGTGTCGGTCAGTTTTTCTGAACTGCTGTTTTTGTAAATAGTAAAAAAGTGGGAAAAAGGAGGATCTTTGAGTATCTTTGTATGAATCAAAACTTTCTTCTTCAGATAGTGAGACTGGCGCGCAAAACTCCAGTTCCAGATAGAGAGGTGGAGGTCATCATTCTCCGATGACGGATGACAACCGTAAGAGATTTGCAGGGTTCTTAAGTCGACATATCAAATTTCATGCAAACAGGCTAAAAGAAAATTGTCGCGATCAAGAAAAGAACGGCTTAAATTTGTATACTGTAATTGTGCTTTAATGGGCTGATAGGTAAGAAAAATTATTTTTTAACTTGATGATATTGCTGGAGAGGAGCACGTCCATGATCAAAAAAGTTGGCTTTGTTGGGCTAGGTACGGTTGGCAAATACATGGCAACCAACTTACTGAAGGGGAATTACGATCTGACTGTGTACGATAAGAATCTGAAAACAGTTAAGGAGTTGGTGGCTCTTGGCGCTACAGGTGCCGCTACTGGGATTGAAGCGACCAAAGGTAAAGACATCGTTATTGTTGTTCTTGCCGATAGGGAATCCTTGGAGGCAGCACTATCCACCGAAACAGGGTTCCTTGATGGTCTCGATCCGGGAACCATTCTGGTCGATATGGGCACCCATTCCCTGGAAACCACTCTGGAGCTGTCACGTATGGCGGCCGAACATAGGATCGTTTTCCTCGAAGCACCAGTCTGGGGAACCAAAGAGCATGCCGCAAAAGGCTTGCTAACTATTCTGGCCGGCGGAGACTCAACAGTTCTCGGTCGCTGCCGTGAACTCTTCACTTATATTTCTCTGAACCTAATTCATGTCGGCGAAATCGGTAGCGCGACCAAAATGAAGCTGGTCGTCACCCAATTCCAGGCCCAGTTAATGGAAGGCTTGGCCGAATCTTTGGTATTCGGTGAGAAGTTGGGCTTCAGCGCTGACCGAATTATAGAGGTCTTCGAGTCTGGTGGTTTGGCTTCCCCACTGGTTCATTCTAAGGGCCGGACGATTCCGCGTGGCGATTTCTCGCGCAATCTGGCGCTTAAATATGTGCACGAGGGGCTGAAGAGTGTTAAGGCGGTTGCCGACCGGGCCGATTTGAAACTTCCGGGTAACGATGCCGTGTTTCAGGTTTACGAACAGGCAGTCAAAGACGGCCGCGGAGAAGAAGACTTTTCAGCGGTATTCAAAGTTCTGCGTAAGTAATGGTCCCTGAAAAAATCGAATAACGCGTACCAGAGCCCTTAGAGATGAAGGACCGAGTCAAACGATAAACTTACAAATTGTCACTACAAACTATCCGACGAATATTTTGTACGACGGTAGCAGCATTTATAAGCTGCTCCAGCACTTTCAACCTGACAGACAGGTGATCGGCAAAACAAACTTGATTTGAGGTTCGCTCAGCCAAAACTTACTGCGAATCTATCTGGTAAGCATCGAACATGGCCAGGAGAACAGGCATATTTTCGCCAGTTTGGCCTCAAAAATTAGGTCAAAAAGGCCCTTTCCGCTAGGTTGCTGAAAGTACAGCGATGCGAAAGGGCCGATTTGCGCATATTAAAATCCCCTAGGGCAGTACAGTTGTCATCATCTGAAGTTATCGAACCTCAGTATGAATAAATCGGGCACCCCTTTTTACCCAGCCGATATAATTCCTTTCCCTCACCTTGGTTTGCTTCTATAATCTAGTAAAACATGGTCTCAAAGCCAAGCATGGAGGTTATTGCTTTTATGTCAAAAAGCAAGGCAATTGAATACTTTAAACTGTTCTATGAGACAACCCAGACGATCCTCTCATCGGCGTCGCTGCAGGTTACTCTCGACACGTTGGTTGAACGAGCGGTTGCAGCCTTGGCGGTCAAGGGGGGAAGCCTGCGCCTAGTGGATGAGCAGACCCAGCAACTGGAGCAGGTTGCTTCCTACGGCCTGAGTGAAGCATATCTCAATAAGGGAGCACTCAGTTCTGATTACAGCGTTCCGCAGGTGCTTACGGGAGAGGTGGTCTGCATTCAGGATGCCTTCGACGACCCACGCATCCAGTACCGAGAGGAGCTTCGCACCGAGGGACTCAACACCATACTGTCGCTGCCTCTAGTGGCTTCTGGCAAGACAATCGGTGTGCTGCGGTTGTACAGCGCGAAACGGCGTGAGTTCAATGCCGAAGAGATCGAGCTGGTTTCGGCGATTGCGGAACTCGGCGGGCTGGCCATCGCCAACGCTCAGCTCTATGAAGCCGAAGGTATCAAACTTTCTACCCTGCTGCGGGACGTCGGCGTCGATTTGGCTGGTCCGCCGGCTGCAGTCGAGCAGAAAGTCTGCGCCTTTGCCACCGATCCAAGCGATGCGAAACGCAGCCTCGAATATTTCCGGGCTCTGCACGAAATTACCCAAGCGCTACTCTCGACCCTCGATTCAAAAGAGGTGATGCAGCTGATAGTCGAACGCGTGACCGGCTTGTTGAACGCCAAGGCTGCTGCCCTGCGTTTGATCAATCAATCGACCAAGGAGCTTGAGCTGCTTGCCTGCAAGGGTCTCAGTGAACGCTTTTTGACCAAAGGCCCCCCCCACGCCGACAAGAGTGTTCAAGAAACTCTCAAGGGGATGCCAGTGCTGATCGCTGACACCAGCAGTGATCCACGCCTTGAGTATCCTGCAGAGACGGTTGCCGAAGGAATAGCCTCGATCCTCTCCTTACCGATTGTCGCCCAGTCTCGGGTGATCGGTGTCCTGCGGATTTATTCTGCGGAGCCCCGGGCCTACAATCAGGAGGAGGTCACTTTCCTGGCCGCAGTCGCAGACATCGCCGGAATCGTCATCATGAATGCTCGACTTTATGAGGAAACCCAGTATGACCTGTCCTTCTGGAACGCAACCTTGGGCTACCTGGTGGGAAGATAGCTGATACTGATAGGAACTCTTGCGTATGAAACTATAGAGTAGTCGACTCCTGAAGTGCTTGTTGCCAAACTGCAGGCAACCATATTGTCTAAAGACCTCGCGGAGTTGATCGACACCCTGGTCGCTTACCCCCCCCCTCTTGACAGAGATAAAGTAATTCGGGTGTTGTATTATCGCGAGAATCTGGGAGGTAACGGGGACACCATTTCGCATGACATGCTTGAGGCAGCTGATCAAGCAGCTATTTATTAGACTTTCCGTAACGAAAAAGCCGGAACCACTTGGCACTCTTTTCAATCATATACTTGCTAACTTGTTAGCCAGACAGCACCAACACTTTCCGAGTCGATAATTTATTGCAAGCTCAATCCCTTAATAACCATTAAACTAGCAAGAGAAAATGACATAATACCCCCAGCCACTAGACAACCAGTGGCTGGGGGTATCATTCAATTTAAACTTTATAAGCCTAGGCGATCAAGGCTCCTAGACCGTCTGTACTTACCCATTGTAAAAAATAATAAAGCGTTCCATTTTGTCGCAAAATGCACTAGGTCACTGAGCTCTAACTTTTTCCTTCAGGCCATGCACATCCCCAAAAAACATTAAAATCAAGGGTTGATGGTCGAGACGCTACTTTTCTTCGCCCGCAACGCTTCAGCGACAACTTCAGCGACATCCTTGACCCGGGTGCTCTCCGCCCCCTCATCCTTCAGTCCATCCTCCATCATGGTCATACAATAGGGGCAGGAAACACAAATGGTATCGGGGCTCTGCGCAAG
>NZ_QKAP01000122.1 GCF_003247215.1 Malonomonas rubra
TGGGTCAACACCCGACAGCCACTCGCGGTTACTGCAACAATATCCTCAATACGAACCCCGCCTTTTCCAGGCAGGTAAATGCCAGGCTCAATCGTAAAAACCATGCCGACTTCGGCGACCGCTTTTGATTGCGGTGAAACGCGCGGCCATTCATGTACTTCCAAGCCGACCCCGTGACCGAGCCCATGACCGAAATAATCACCAAAGCCTTGCGCCGCGATATATTCACGGGCGACGGCGTCTATATCGGCCAACCGTTCCCCCGGTTTCACTGCGGCAATTGCACGATCATGCGCCTCAAGTACGACATCATGCAAACGTCGCAGATCATCGGCTACAGAGCCAATCGCCAAGGTCACAGTTTCGTCTGAATAATAGCCATTGCAGCGAGTACCGAAATCGATCGTAATCAGCTCACCGGCCGCAAGTCGACGAGTCGACGCCACACCATGCGGCAATGCCCCCCGTTCACCGGATGCGACAATAAAATCGAACGCTTTGTCCTCGCCGCCCAACTTGCGCAAGGCCACTTCAAGCTCCAGGGCAATGTCACATTCACGCGCGCCCGGAATCAGCAGCTGACGAATCGACTGCAAGGCTGCAGCATTATAATCTGCCGCACGACAGATACAAGACAATTCGTCCTCGTCTTTACGCTGCCGAATTCGGTCGGTCGTTGTAACGGGGACCCAGGAAATGTCGGTAGTGGCGCTTTTCAACTCCTGATGCAAAGCGTAGCTGACCTTGGCAGCTTCAAAGCCAACACGGCTGCAGTTCAAATCTCGCAGCAAGGTAACGATGCCATCGTGCTTGACTTTAAACGTACGCACCGGCATGCCGGTTTCAGCTTCAGCCTGCGTGGTATAACGGCTGTCCGTCAGAAAATAGGCATCCGACAGAGTGACCAGCAGCAAAGCCTCACTGCCGGTAAATCCGCAAAGATAGCGGATATTGGCCATATCGGTGAAAAGCAGCGCGTCGAGCCCCTGCTCTTCGATGATATTGCGGGCTGCAAGCCCTCTGCCTTTTACCATAGCGGAAATTTAACTACAATTGGATTTATTTAGCGTCGCTAAAAGCCCTTGCAGGGCAAGAAGATAGCTCGTCGCACCGAAGCCGCTGACCTGACCGGCTGCAACAGGAGCTATATAGGAGTGCTGCCGAAACGGCTCACGAGCATGAATATTTGATAAGTGGACCTCAACGACCGGTATTTTCAACGCGGCAATTGCATCGCGCAGGGCGACGCTGCTATGCGTCAGTCCGCCGGGATTGATCAGAACCCCCAAAGTGTTGTCGACAAGGGTTTGATGGAGGCGGTCTATGAGCACCCCCTCATGGTTCGACTGCAGAGATTCCAGTTCAGCACCCTCTTTACCAGCAGCGGCCTTGAGCATGTTGTCTATATCTGCAAGCGTCTGGTGCCCATATACATCAGGTTCCCGACTTCCGAGCAGATTGAGATTAGGGCCATGAAGTACGAGTACTTTTTTCATTGCATCAGCTCAGAGCTGCAAGAAGTTTTGGCGCTTCGCGCATCATCAGATAGCGACCTTTACCAAAATTCCCGCGTCGTTCCAGGGTCAGCGCCAGAAAATACTCGTCCGTAAGGGCTCGAATGATTACGAAGAAACGCTCGGTCTTAATGGCCACCTCTTCCATCATCCCCGTATCAAGTATCTCAACCGTCTTCTTGATTTCCTTGAGTACGTTGGCATATTCGACTGCCATCATCTGGAAATCGAGCCCTTCAATCGGCTCAAGATACTGCTCGACTGCTATGCCGTCATAGCCCATCAGAACGGCACCTACGCCTCCCCCCGATTGTTTGACCAAACCTTGCAAGATTTCGTTAAACACTGTTCCTCCTCGCCTGGATGGCCGTCAACCATCCCTCCAGGGTCTCAAGTACAGAAGTCGTATTCTTAGCTGGTGATTGAACTGATGCGGATTGTTTATCTGGAACGACAGGCGGGTTCTGCGACTGCATCGAGGCCGGCGCCTCCCCTCGCAACAACTTTTCGAGGTCTGCTATTTTCTGCCTCAAGCCAGCGTCTTCGGGAGTAGCGACAAGTAACTCGCGGTAAACCGTCAATGCCTGTCCATACAACCCCTGTTCCATGTAGATTTCTGCGATGGTTGCCGTTGTTATCGGCTTCATTGCGCTGCCTGCTGGACGAGAAGCGGCAGAATCGCTGCTTTGCGCAGCGGGCTTTGTCTCAGAAACCGCAGCCGGCTGGTGTCCGGATGGTAACGACGCGGCCATCTGCCTTAATGCTTTGTCTGCAGGAAACAGCTGCATTGCCTTTGCTACGATGACTGCGGCTGCATCCAGATCTCCTTGTTCACGTTTTAACCGTGCCATTCCTTTATAGGCATCGATATTGGAAGGGTCGGCCTCAATCGCGCGCTGAAAAGAGACTGCAGCTTTACCCAGGACCTGTCGCTGAAGATAAATTCGGCCTACAGCGGCATGTCCCGGTGCATACTCCGGATGCATCCAGGTACCACGTAATGCTACTTCAAGCGCATCGTCCAACTGGTTTGCCTGACGGTAAGCATCAGCGAGTTGCACAAAGGACTTGGATCCTGGATTTTTAGCCAGTTCGCTGTCTAGATTCGCAATGATCCTCTGCAAATCCGTCATTTCAGCCATCAACTACTCCTAACCACCGCTCATCCGAAACAATTGTGCTTCAAGATTATGAATTTCTTGGACTAAACAGTCGCCGATGCCGCGATTCAACACCATTCGCAGCATTCCCTGGCTGACTTTTTTATCATGCATCATTGAGGCAACGTATTCCCGGACTGAAAAATCCGGCGGTGTCGTTGGCAAACCAAACCGACACAAAAGCGCTGCGATGCGATTCACATCATCAGCGCTGCACAACATCTCTTGCGCGGCTACTTTCGCTGCGACAACCATGCCGATTGAAACGGCTTCGCCGTGTAAGTAGCTTTTATAACCTGTCAGGGTTTCAACCGCATGGCCAAAAGTGTGCCCATAATTGAGAATGGCGCGCAACGACCCTTCTTTTTCATCAATTTCTACAATATCCGCCTTGGTTTGGCAAGATGTCTTTATGGCATGCAATAGAGCGGATGTATCCCGCAAATTCAAGGCCTCGACATTCTCTTCAAGCCACTCAAAAAATGGATAATTACGGATCACGCCATATTTCACGACTTCGGCAATACCAGCACGATATTCCCGTTCAGGCAACGTCCGCAGGAAATCGACGTCAATACATACCAATCTCGGCTGTGAAAAGGCCCCTATAATATTTTTACCCTGCGCATGATTAACTGCAGTTTTACCTCCTACAGAACTGTCCACTTGAGACAATAGCGTCGTAGGAACCTGCACACAGGGAATGCCTCGCATATACGTTGCCGCAGCAAAACCGGCAACATCCCCGACCACGCCACCACCGAAAGCAAGAACACCGCTACTCCGATCAATACCAGCTGCCATTAATTGATCATAAATGGATGTCAGCGTCGACAATGTCTTGTATTCTTCGCCGTCGGGTATGGTTATTATCAATGGGTGCTGATTAACCGAAGAAAAAACCTGCATCAACCGTTCGCCATGGTATGCCATGACGGTAGGGTTTGTAATAACAACCAGCCTTTTAGAAAATCGAATGTTTTCAAGAAATTCAGGCAGCGATGTAAACACTCCTGAGCCAAAAATAATTTCGTAACTTCGGTCATCGAGCCCAACAACAATTTTATTTGCGATGTCAGAGCGCATTATCTACCTTAATCAAAATTTCATTGACAACTTCATCAGCTGTTAAACAATCGGTATCCACTATAATATCAGCTTGTTCATACAAGAGTATTCTGCTGTCCAATAATTTTTTAGTTCGTTCCCAACCCTCCTCTTGACTAGCGAGAGGACGCCCTTTCCCTGAACCAAGTCGTGACTGCAATATTGGCCAAGTTGCGCGTAAATACACTATCAAGCCTGTTTCATGCATCATTGCCCAATTTTTATCCCTGCCGACGATACCCCCTCCGGTTGAGACAACGGATGGATGCTGATGCAGAAGATCAGACAGCGTCGTTGACTCAAGCTCTCTGAAGTATTCCTCACCATTAAGTGAAAATATTCTTTCTATCGAAAGTCCTGATTTTGATTCAACGATAGTGTCAGTATCCAAGTATTGCATGTTAAGACGTTCTGACAATAATTTACCGACTGTCGTTTTTCCAGCCCCCATAAAACCGATCAAAAAAATGTGCCTTTTCATCGATATCCTTGATACAGACGATAAAAGGACAGGCAAGCCTGTCCTTTTATCGAAGAAGAACTCCGCATATTTATTATTCGATAATTCGCGGGGTAATAAAAATCATCAATTCAGCACGGTTTTTATTTGTTCTGGTAGCTTTAAACAAGTTCCCAAGCAATGGGATGTGCATCAGAATAGGCACACCGTTCTCGCTGAAATCCTCTTTTTCAACGTAGACTCCACCAATAACCATGGTGTCTCCGTCTCTAACCAGCATTTTGGTTTCTGCTTCCTTCTTATCGATCGATGGGGCTGATCCGGCACCAGTTAAAACCGTTGTCCCTGGAGAACTATTCGAAGCTTTCACCTCCAGGATCACTGTATTATCGGGGTTAATAACAGGAGTAACCTCCAACGCCAATGCCGCTTCGATCAATTCGGTCGTTATTTCGTCATTCGATACTGTCTGGTATGGAATCATCGTACCTTGAGAAATCTTTGCCTTTTCACCGTTCAAGGTAAGTATGCGCGGATTCGAAACCACGCGGCCATCACCAGCTGCTTCCGCCGCGGAGAGACGCAGGTCAAGAATCGTGGTGTCCACACCGAGGGCACCCCAGGTAAAACCGGTACCGATACCAGCCACAGAACCCGTTGTTGCATTCGGCGGAATCACGAAATTCCCCCCGAATCCCGTACGCGCAATCGTATTTTGCGTACCGGCCGGGTTTTGATCATAAAGGATATTCCAGCTCACCCCGAGGTCAAGACTAGCCGTGGTACTGACTTCGACGATACGGGCTTCGATCAGCACCTGGCGTTCGGGAGTGTCCAGTATGCTGGCAAGCTCCTTGGCACTTTCGATTACCTTGGGAATATCACTGATGATGAACTGCTTGTTACGCGCATCCTCTGTAAGCTTCCCGCGATCAGTCAAAAGACCCTTGACCGGGGTGGCGATATTTTTGAGATCGGTGTAGCTGACCTTGATGACTTCAGTGACGAGGTCTTCAAGTTTTTCTTTTGTTCGCGCGGCGGTAAACTTGGACTCCTCCATCGTGCGAATGGCTTCTCTTGGCAAAATCCGGGCAACGTTACCCTGACGGACCATCCCCAGATCTTTTGTCTCGAGAATCAAATCAAGGGCCTGATCCCAAGGCACATCGATAAGCCGCAGGGTAATGGTACCTTCAACACCATCGCCGGCCAGGATATTCAACTCGCTTACCTCAGCGATCAACTGCAGAATATTGCGAATATCCGCGTTGTCAAACACCAGGGAGATCCGTTGTCCGGAGTAATTCGGCCCGGCTTCCTCGCCAATGGCCTTGGGAGTAGACGGATAACCTTCTGCCATGGCCATATCTTCCATCGAGGCGGTGGCCAGGTCCGATTGACCAGGACCCTCGCCGCCCTCTGCTTGCATATCGAGGCCCGAGGTAGTTTTAGGCAGATCCATCGAGGCAGGCATGTCAACTGCAACCTGTTCAGGTGAAAATGGCCGCGGTTCGGCAAAACTGCCATTTTGCACTTTGAGCTCGAGCAGTCCATTGACCTGTTCAAGCGTATAAGGTGCTGTCCCTTTTAGTTCGACAGCGAATCGCACATCCTGATTTTTGCCAACCTGCACCGTATAGGGTGTGACCAAACGAATAGCACTGGGGAATGACGAAGCATCGATTGCGCGTCGTAATGCTCTGCTGATCGACGCATTCTTGATCCCAAAGCCGATAATGTCCCCTTTTTGCGAAGGCGAAATAATCGCTGGCGCGCCATCGGTCTTTATACGAAGAACCGAATAACCGTCTTCGATTACAAAATCTACCGCGTCGACGGTAACCGTGGATTTCGATGAGCCCATGGTAACGGGAGCAGGCATTTCGGCAGCAGAGGAGCCGGCGCCCCATGAGACGACAACATTATTCCCGGTGCTCGTAACCGCGTATTCCGGAACATTGCCCGTTGCATCAAAAACAAACCGAATCTTATCTTTATAAACACCGACTCGGGTTTTCTTGAACCCATCAGTCAGGTTAAAACTGCGCTTGCTAAAATCCGCTTTTACATCATAGATATCGACAACAAGACGCGACGGCCCATTCAAGGTGAAATACTTGAATATTTCAACGTGACCATTTGCCTCAATCGTTACAGACTTGCCATGAACTTCCAAACCGTTGATCGCATCGGCATTTTTGAGATTTGCCGGTTGTACTTCTTCAACGGCTTCTGCAACTACGGGCTTTTCCACGACAGGCGTTGGTGCAACTTCGCTCGTGGCCACAGGAGCTGCAGCCGGCTCCTCAACAGTTGGCTTGGGCTCTTCAGCCTGTGCCGCCTGCACCGCAGACGTCAATACGAGCAGGAACTCGTTATCGTTGATCGTCACGTCATAGTCAGATGAATTAGACAGAACGACTTCAACCCTGCCCAACTTGCCAGAAGTTAAATCGTAGGAAGAAACATCAACCTTTGATACGGGAGGCATATCTGATTTGGATAAGGATTGAACCCCCGCTACGTCCATTCCGGGGAAATCGAGAACAACCCTCACCGGATCAATTGAATCATAAACCGTATACCTGTATCCAACAGGGTTTTCGGTAACGATCCTTATCGCCGGCTTACCGTCATGCTTCTCCATGGACAAAGAAACCATCTTGTTCGGTGCTGACTCAGCCAGGCAGGAAACAGCCGGCAGCAACAAGGTAACAACAACAGTCGCCAAGATGGCCTTAAAGCCGACAAAACGCGCTCCAATCATCCGCTCGATCATTTACTTAGATCCTCCTCGTTGCGGAAGCTTAATTTCTTCGACACTCGTCTTAATATCACCGGTAAAATCCATATACTCTTCAAGCACTTCTACGGAGTCTGTCGTAACCTTCGTTACAACTCCGTTATTTTTTCCAACCTTGACGCCTTTTTTCAAAATAAAAGATTTGCCATCAGGAGCGATCACCATCGCCCTCGGATCACCTTTGCCGATGATAACCCCAATCAGACGCAGCTGATTCAGATCGAACTTTTGCAAAGGAGTCAGAGGTACGCCGGCATCCGACACTTCCACAAGTATGTCCAGCGGGCTTTTAAAGGGATCTCGAGTACCTTCACCGTTGTACACATAAACCTGCTCTTTAACCTCGGTATTCTCTACTACTGCAGCGGCCTTTGGAGCGACAGCCTTCTTCGCCGCTGGAGGCGGAGCATTTACTGCCTGATCGGACTCCTCGCACCCCGCCAACAACCCAAGGGTCAGCAATGAAAATGTGACGATAGATATGACATGTCTTTTCATTTGGCGCTCCCTTTCTTTGGTGCCGCGCCGGTATTTCCTGTCGCCCCCTCTATAAAGCGGAAGGTTATCGCCATACAATCGACACTCAAATTATTCTTGGAACTGTCACCTTTTTTGCTTTTTATAAGGCCAATTTTCACATCGCCGATGTTTACAATACGAGGCAAGGTACCTATCTTGTAGAAAAAGTTGGCCAGTTCATGAAAGGAACCTTCCAGTTTCAACGACACCGGGACTTCAGCGTAAAATCCTTTGGGGACCTCTGCTCCAGGCTTGAAGGTAAGTACATCCAAGCCGCTTGTCTTGGCCGTAGACGAGATGCTCGTCAGCAGCGCAGGAATTTCTTTCCCGTTCGGCAACTCGGACAAGGCTTCATCCAGCTTGCTCAGGAGCTTTTCATACTCCGCTTTATACCTTGGCAAGTTGGCTGCCACGCGGCTGTCTGCATCGATCTTGACCTGCAGATTCGCACTCTCCTGAGTAAGCTCCGAAAGCCTCTCTATACCAGGAAGCACCAGAGCCCATCCGTACAAGCCCATCAATGCCACAACAAGACCAACGAGCATCAATACGCGCTGATATTTCGGTCTCTTAAGTACCCACTCAACCCTTGGGTTCATTGCTTATAATCCTCAAATTATTTATTTGATTTTACCTGAGGTTCAAGCGAGCATTTAATTGAAAAATGCTCTAAAGCACGGCCCTTTACCACCTTTTCATCTATAACAACCAATTCAACATTCTGATAGAGCGGCGAATTTTCAAGGTTGCGCATAAAATCCGCGACTGTTTCCTGATTCAGACCAACTCCCTTGATATCAACGGCCGCGCCGGCAAGTGCAAAGTTCTCAACCCACAATTTTTCGGGTGTTGCGTGACTCAATTCATCTAGAATGCGGACAGGTCCGGTTCGATTCGACCTGAGTTGGTCAAGAATTTGCAGCTTGGACATCAACTCCTTTTTCTTGGCCTCTATCCCCCTCACTTCACCAATTTGCTTATTGAGCTGCTGCTGCTTGGCTTTTTTAGCGGCGACTTCCAGCTCCATCTCTTCAACCTTTGATGCCACCATGACAGACGCAGCAATACATACACCTACTGCGAGGCACAGCACTAGGCCAGCAACCACCAACTGGGCCTGAAGCATCTCCTTCTTCTGGGCCGCACGAACTGGTAACAGGTTAATCCGTATCATTTGTCACCCATCCTCCTCATGGCTAGCCCGACTGCAACAGACATCA
>NZ_QKAP01000089.1 GCF_003247215.1 Malonomonas rubra
AGCGCACGACGCTCCAAGGTGCGCAGGGCATCCCACTGTTTCAGCTCTGCGGGATCGACACCTATCGCGGAAGGTTCCAGCAACTGCACCGGCTCGCGAAACGCCTTCAACCGTTGTGCCAGGGGCGCATACCGAGGAACCACCATCCCGGCTTCCAGAGCCAATAATGCCGGCAGAGCGCATTCAATTTCTTCACGGTAGCCACGCTCCAGCTTTCTGCTTGCTGTGACCACACCCTGGGCAGCGGCCAGCTCACAAGCGGTAACCCCAACCATCTGCGGCAGATCGAGAAGTTCTGCCAGAGCCGCGGGAGTTTCTCCGCGCCCCTCGTCGAGGGACTGACTGCCACACAACACCAGGTCAGCCTCCAGGCTCTGTATCACCTTAGCCAAGAGATAGGTCTTCCCCTGCGAACCGGGAGCGATTGAGCTATCCCAGATCCGAACTGCATGATCTCCCCCCAGAGACAGACACTCACGAAGGGTCTTTTCCACCCGCGGCGGCCCGAAGGAAAGATAGGTTACCTCGGCACCATGCTGCTCCTTCAGTTGAAGAGCGATCTCTGCGGCACAAAGGTCTGCCGGATTCACCTTGAAGAAGACATCTTCGGCCAAGGGCTCCAAAGTCTGCTGATCCAGGGCAAACGAAAAGCTGACGTCGACCACTTCTTTAATACAAACCACTATTTTCATCGACGATCTCCTTTACTGATCAGCCGTAACGGAAACAGACCCCGAACCCGCCGCGGGGATATCCCCAGCTGACGGCTTTGCGGGAACAAACCACCCGACAAGACCCACACTCGACACAATTCTCCCAACTGAACGCCAACCGCTCCTGCTCCCGCTCAAAACACCGCCCCGGACAAACCACCAAGCAGGCGGAATCCTGACAGGAATCGCACAAGGAGGTGTCGACACTGATGTGAGGATTCCCCGAATCGACGACAAATCTGGTCTTGAGAAGCTTATCGTTAACACTCATGACAGTCCCCTCCAGCCAGCGAAGGCATCAGTCAGCAGTTGCGGCCAGGCGACCCGACCCTTTAACTGCTCTTTGAAGATTGTGAACATCCCCTTTTTCGGGCCCGGCTCCACTCCAAACAAAGCGTGGCCGAGCTCACAGGCCAGCGCCGGATATTCCTGGTAGAGTCGTGAGGTCTTGAAGAAATGCGGCGTTCGTTTAAACTTTTCCAAATCAGCCAGCACACCATGTTTTTTCAACGCCTGAGGATAGGCGGAAAGCCCGCGACGGGTGTAGTCGCCGAGCAATCTGGCGCCCTTAACCGCCTCGGCCGCTGCCAGCCCCGACATGATACTGTAATTGACCCCCTCAACACGCAAGCCGGTCGACAGGGTAAATCCGGCCGCATCCCCGACCGCCAGCACACCATCCGCGAACAATGGCGCTCGCCGGCCTCCCCCCCCTTCCGGGATCAGGTGAGCGGCATATTCCCGTAGCTCACCCTCTTTGACGAGTGGCCAGATCAGCGGATGGCGTTTAAAAGCCTCAAGAAGCTCTTCCGGTCGCTGGTCCTGCCCGGAGAGCGAAGAGAGTTTAGTGACAACGCCAATTGATAGGCTGTCTTGGTTGGTGTATATAAAACCACCGCCGGGAATCCCCTTGGTGGCAGAGCCGACATAGGTATAGGCAGCGCCTTCATCCCCATTTAAGGCAAACGCCTTATTAATCGCTTCGCGGGGAAGAGCGATGATCTCCTTGACTCCCAGCGAAACCTCATCGGCTGACAGGTCCAGCCCGCTCCCTCCTTTTCTGCACAACAAAGAGTTAATACCGTCGGCCGCGATCACCACGTCGGCCCGCAATTCCCCATCTGGACGATTGGTCTGAACGCCAACTACCCGCCCCCCCTCGCGGAGGAAATCAACCACCGTGGTATCGGTCAGCAGCACGGCACCGGCCCCTTCAACCTTACCGGCATACCAGCGGTCAAACTTCGACCGGAGCACCGTAAAGGCATTGTAGGGCGCGGTACAAAATTGCTCACTCTTGAAATCGAGGGACATCGCCGACACCTGATCCAGAAAACTCACTCCCCACCGCGCCACCGGGCGCTCGACCGGAGCTTCATCCCAGAAATCAGGAATCAATTCATGCAGGCCCTTGCTGTACAGAACGCCACCGAACATGTTCTTTGATCCTGGATACTCACCCCGTTCCAGCACCAGGACCTCAACCCCCGCCCGGGCCAGCGCCAAAGCGGCGGTGAGACCGGCCGGTCCGGCACCAACAATAATACAGTCAAATTTCTCAGCCATCGTTTCCCTCATTAGGCCAGAGGAAGAATCCCAATTAAAAGAGTTCCCCCGCTAATTCTTATTATCCAACACACCCGGCCACTGACTTCAACCGGCCGCCTGCGCCCGGAGCTGCTCCACCCACTCCGGAATCACCTCCTGCAGATCCCCTTTAACAGACACATCCGCAAGCTTAAAAATCGGCGCGGTCTTGTCCTTGTTGATCGCGACGATGAACTGCGACTCCTGCATCCCCATCGAGAACTGCTGAGCTCCGGAGATACCGCAACAGACGATCACTTTGGGAGATATGATCTTCCCGGTCTGACCGATCTGACGATCGAAGGTCAGCCAACGCTCATCAACCGAGGCACGGGAACCGGCCAGCGAGGCGTCCAACAGACGGGCAAGCTCCTGCATCTGCGGCACCAGCGACGAGTTGCCCAACCCCCGGCCGAAAGCCAGCACTACTTCAGCCTCGGATATATCCAGCTGCTCCCGATCGACCTTGGAGACACCCAGTACTCGGGTACGAATCTGTTCTGCACCCAAGTTGACAGACAGTGGCTCCAGATTCGGCTTCCTCCCCTTCAGCGGCTTGCCAACCCCAAGAACGCCCGGTCGCACTGTGACAATCTGCGTCGCCCCCTGTTTCCCTTTCAGGGTCAAGTAGACCCGACTTCCGCAACCGGCCCTGGTCATTTCCAACTCACCCTGGGCATTCACCTCGACAACCCGACAGTCACTGACCAGGCTGGCCCGCAACCGGGTCGCCAGTCGCGGCGCCAGGTCGCGACCGAGAGCGCTTGCTGCTAGAAACAGCGTCTGGGGACGGTGCTCATCAATAAGTTGCTGCAAAGCAGTGGTGTACCCGTCTGTGGTATATTGTGCCAGCAGGTCATGCTCAACAGCGTAGATATTGTCCGCTCCCCTCTGGGCGAGACTCTCGGCAAACGTTTCACCTGAATCACCAAAGACCAGCGCCGAGACCTGGCACCTGGCCTTTTGGGCCAGGCGCCGGGTTTCCGACAGCACCTCCAGACTCGCTTCTTCGATTTCACCGTTTCGGTGTTCGATTAAAACCCACATCGTTTCGTCCTATATGATCTGGTCAGTCGCCAGTAAAGAAGTGACTGACATTTAGAGCTTCCGTGCCAGCGTTTCTCCATCACGAATCGCATCGCCGATCATCCGCGGCGCCAGACAGTCGCCGATGCGGTGCAGATCGGCGACCTTCCCCTTGACCGCGTTATAAAGCTCGTCATTCGCCTTGTGATAATAAGCCAGCACTACGTTATCGACGTCCTCGATAGTCCGCTCACAACGACTGTGGATGTTGTACACCGAGACGGCATTCCCCTCGATCTCCTTAATCATGGTATAGGGGGTTACGGTCAAACCTTTCTTCAGGATCCGTTTCAGCATCGGCATCCGCCGTTCGGCAGTCAGGTCATGCCCCAAACGATCATGCGGAGTTAACAGCTCGACCTCCTTCCCCTGATCCAGCAGCATTTCAGCAATACTGACCCCCTTCCAGTGGCCCTGTCCATCATCAGCCACAATCACCTTCTGCCCGACCTCTCGTTCGTCTTCCAGCAGATCCCAGCTGGTCAGCACATTCTCCTGATCCACCCCTGGGGTGTCCGGATTCTCCGGGTCATAAAACGGAATCCCGGTAAAGCTGATCCGACGGGGCGTCGAACCGTTGGCCAATACGACCGTATCAACATCGGCCTGCTGAATCATCTCCGGTGTCACCTCCGTGTTGAGATGGATATCTACCCCCAACTGCTCCAACTGCAGGATCAAATAACGCGGGATCCCTTCAAGTTCTGCCCTCCCGGCGCCTTTGCTGGCGATATTCACCTGCCCACCCAGTCTGGAACGTTTTTCGTAAAGCATTACCTTGTGTCCGCGACGGGCGGCGATCTCGGCAAACTTCAATCCGCCCGGTCCGCCACCAACGACCATAACCTTTTTCGGCTGCGCCGCCGTGGCCAGGGTCCCGATGCCCAATTCGGTTTCTTTGGACACTGCCGGATTGTGGGTACAACTAAAATGGCCACCATAGATCATTCCCCAGCAACCGTCGTTACAGGCGACACAGGGACGGATGTCTTCAACGCGGCCATCCCGGGCCTTATTGGCGAACTCCGGATCGGCGACCTGTCCCCGGGTGACCCCAACCATATCGGCGTGACCGTCGGCCAGGATGTTCTCGCCGAAGACCGGGTCGTTAATCCGCCCAACGGCAAACACCAGGGTATCGCCTACAACTTCCTTGATCCCTGAAGCCAACGGCACCCATAGTCCCAAGGGATGCTGATTGTCCGGAACGACCATATTGGGGGTCCAATAGGTTCCAGCCTTAACCGTGATATAGTCGATCTTGCCGGTTTCAGCGATCAACCGGGCCACTTCCTGCCAGTCCTCAAAATCCAGCCCACCCGGAGTAAAATCATCGCCATTGATCTGGATCCCTACTACATAGTCATCTCCGACACTGTTCCGCACCGAATCGATAACTTCATAGATGATCCGCATGCGGTTTTCAAAGCTTCCGCCATACTCGTCAGTACGCTTATTACTGTAGGGAGATAGAAAACCGCCCAACAAATAATTCCCATACAGGGAGTGAATTTCCACCCCGTCAAAACCGCTTTGCTTGACGTAACCGGCAACCTTGCCCCACATCTCCACGGCTTCATGGATCTCTTCGATCTCAATCTCCTTCGGGGTCAGGCCGATCAGATCAAAAAACGGCAACGGCATGGGGGAAGGCGCCCAGGTCAGGCGCTGGCCGGGGAGACGCTGACGGCCGATATGACCGATTTGCTGAATAATCGCCGCCCCGTGTTCATGAACCGCCTTGGTCATCGCCTGAAACGCTGGAATATTGTCCTCATTGCTGAGGTTCAGAACGTTCCCATAGCCGGGGTGGATGGAGGCAAATTCAGAAATCAGCAGCCCACAGCCCCCTTTGGCCTTCTCAACGTAATAATTGGTCAACTGTTCAGTTGGATATCCGCAGGCCCCCATCAGGGTCCCATGCGCAGTCATTAAAACGCGATTACGGATGGTTAAATTTTTAATTTTCAACGGGGTAAAAAGATGGGGAAAATGGGTACTCATTGCATGAACTCCTCTCAATCAAATAGTTGTTAGCGATACTCTGAAAAGTCGTTTTATTGTATAAAAATTAGTTACACATAAAAAAACCGTTGAACCTCTTGGACTTCAAAACTGATAAATTATTTCGCAAGCTTCATGCCAGCCTACACAAGTCATCAGAATTAGCAATTTGACAAATATTTTAGGGAGTTATCCTTTTATAAAAATTTAAAAAAAGGTTTACAAACGAACCCAATCCGTAATATATTACGGCTCTGTCAATAATTGCGGCTACAATATAATATTGGTTTATTTTGTTTCAAACCCGGAAACGCCGAGACAGAGAAACAAACCAGTCCTAACGGACTCTCCCGGTACCCCGAAATTGGCGCTTGCAGCCAGAAATTGGAGAAAGAGATGCCCCTCGGTAACCCGCTGGACAATTCCCTAGAAGAACGCTTGCAGTTTGAAAAGCTGCTTTCGGAGATTTCCTCGCAATACGCCAACCTGCCGGCCAACAAGGTCGATGAGACCATCGCTCAGGGATTGAAGCGAATCGGCAAATTCCTTGACGCCAAAAGGTGCACTTTGGCCCAATACCCTGACAACCAAAACACCGTCCGAATTGTCCATTCCTGGGGAGATGAGCGTGTAAAGCGGTTGCCCGACTTCAAACCGGACGCCAGTAAGTTTTTCCCCTGGACCGTCAACACACTAAAACAGGGCAAAGTGGTGCAATACTCCCATGTGGACGAACTGCCTGAAGAGGCGGAGGTTGACAAAAAGAACATCCGAGAACTGGGAACCGAAGCCCAGCTCGCCGTCCCCATTGCGATCGGCGGCGCGATCGTCGGAGGGTTCGCGATCGAGACCGCCGGCCACGACCGCATCTGGTCAGAAGAACTGATCCAGCGACTGAGGCTGATCGGAGAGATCTTCGCCAATGCCATCGTCCGTAAAGAAAAAGAGCTTGAGGTCCAGAAAGCCTTCTCCGAAATCAAGCAACTCAAAGAGCAGCTTGAAGCCGACTACAGCTATCTTCGCCAGGAAATCAACCTGGAACACAACCCGCACAACATGATCGGCCAGAGCGAACCGTTCAAACAGATGGTTTTCAAAATCCAACAGGTCGCCATGACCGACATTACCGTCGTCATTCTGGGCGAAACCGGTACCGGCAAAGAGCTGGTCGCCAGAGCGATCCATGACGCCAGTCGACGCAAGGACCGGCCGATGGTCAAGGTCAACTGCGCCGCGCTACCAATCAACCTGATCGAAAGCGAACTGTTCGGCCACGAAAAAGGCGCCTTTACCAGTGCCCAGAGCAAACAGGTCGGCCGCTTTGAACTGGCCAACGGCAGCACCATTTTCCTCGACGAAATCGGCGAGCTACCACTTGAATCACAGGCAAAGCTGCTGCGGGTCCTGCAGGAAGGAGAGTTCGAACGACTGGGAAGCGGCCGCACCACACGGGTCGACGTGCGCATTATTGCTGCCACTAACCGCAACCTCGTGGAAGAGGTTAAAAAAGGGCGTTTCCGCGAAGACCTCTGGTACCGACTGAACGTCTTCCCGATCACCACCCCGCCACTACGCCAGCGACGCGAAGACATCCCCCTGCTGGTGAACTGGCTGGTAAACCGGTTCAACCGAAAACTTGGCAAGTCGATCAAGCGCGTGCCGACTCAGGTCATGGATGCGCTGCAAGGCTACCACTGGCCGGGAAACATCCGCGAGCTGGAAAATGTCATCGAACGGGCCAGTATCATCAGCCAGCGCCACTCGCTGCAATTGCTCGACTCCCTGGAGCGGTCACAGGGCAGAGATCAGGATGCGGCACCTGTTCTGCCGCTCGAAGAGGTCGAGCGCAACCATATCATCCAGACACTAATGGAGACCAAATGGCGGATTGAGGGGCCCAACGGGGCCGCGCTGCTACTTGGTCTAAACCCCTCAACCCTGCGCTTTCGCATGCGCAAGCTGGGGATCGAACGAAGCACCGATATTGAAGAAACCGTGCAAACAAGCAGAATACTCCCCAACCACAAATAAAAGCTGCCCCCTCCCATGCGATTCCACATAGAAGGGGGCAGCCCCGGTTAGTGCAGGTCGTTCGCACGACCCGATATTCCTACTTACTCATGGCAGACATATTCGTCGGCGTGAACATAAAGGGCTTTATGCCCGGATCAAAATAGGCATTTTCAAATTTGCCCTTCGGGTGGGCGCCGAATATGCTCTGAGACGAAGCGTGATCAGTCTTGTCATCGATTACGACATAGCCCGTAGCAGTTGAAACTGTGATACGGTTATCCCACTGAGCGGGTACATAGGAGACCAACAGGGTCTTCCAGTACGAACCAGCCCGGTCATTAACATACTTGTAGATAAACCCGGCAACCGGATCGAGATAAAGATGTGTCTTCCCATAATTGTAGTAGCGGTCTTTGGCGTTCACCTCAACGATCTGCATCTTTCTTGGTACCCAGACGAAATCGGTCGGCGCCCAGGGCGCCCCAGTCCAGCCATCCACTTCAAAGCCGAACAGCGGGCCAGATAGGTTGTCCGGATTCCGCCAGGAACCATCGGTATGCTGGACAAAATTGGCCGGCCCTTCCGTTGCCCATTTCATGACCGGCATAAGGATAATTTTTTCCCCGACATGTTTCCAGTTCATACTCTCAACCTTGCCGGCAAAGGCAAAGGCATCGTCGTTGACGAAGTCGGAACCGAGGAAGGGGCTGGAACGATTGGCACCCGATGTTTTCTTGACCCGACGGATCGCCGGGACATAGGACCAGAGGTCGTCCGCTTTGCTGTGAATGTATCGGTAGGTCAGATTGAGGATGCCGGCGACATCATAGGGTTCGGCAACCCTGACAAATTCATTGAAGATTGTACCGCCCGGGTTATCGACCTGCCCATCTGGACGATTCCAGAAATAGTTCAGATACCACTTGCCGGAAACAGTTCGCTCCAAACCTTTCCTACCGACCCAGTAGGTACTCCAGTTACACCAATAATTGCCAACCCTGGCAAAGTTCAACGCTTGATTGTAGGCAAATTTGATCGGCGCCTTGGGATCATTCTGCCAATCCAGGGCAGGAAAAGCTTCGCCTTCAACGTATTTCGGCAAATCACCCGTCTTAACATCGATCAGCTGACCCTTGTCATTGATGTCATATTTTCCGGCATTCTTGGCGCCCTGTTGTACATAGGTATCATCAGGACCATAGTCCCATTTCATCTGATCGATATTGAGAATAAAGTCACCCTTCTTAACATACTCGACGACCGATGGAGGCAGTAAATCCT
>NZ_QKAP01000108.1 GCF_003247215.1 Malonomonas rubra
AAATTATACCATAATTATTATTATTTTTAGTATTAGAAGAATTCTCCAAACCATTCCTTCATCCGGCGGATTACCCGTTCAAAAACATTGGCTTCACCTATACGAAAATTCTGTGTCTGCATGTTATGGCTACCGTACTTAACCAACCCGACACCGGTTGCGTAAATAGGTGAATTCACTACATCAATCAGCCCACCGATATTGGTCGGATTGCCGCGACGAACCGGCAGATTAAAAACCTGTTCCGCCAGTTCCGGCATCCCCGGCAGTATGGCGCTGCCGCCCGTGATGACAACACCGGAAGCAATCAGCTCTTCGTATCCGCTCTTAATGATTTCGCGATTCACTAGTGAGAACACCTCTTCAACCCGCGGCTCGAGGATTTCCGCCAGCAACTGCCGTGACAAAATCCGCGGATCACGACCGCCAACGGAAGGAACTTCGATCGTCTCATCCTTGCCGATCATCGACGTCAGGCAACAACCATAGGCCTGCTTGATCTTTTCCGCTTCTGCCATCGGTGTCCGCAGGCCGACAGCAATATCGTTGGTTAGGTGATCGCCACCGATCGAGAGCACCGATGTATGCTTGATGGCACCTTCTGAGAAAATCGCGATATCGGAGGTTCCGCCGCCGAGATCGACTAGGGCCACGCCCAATTCCTTCTCATCAGGTGAAAGTACCGCTTCACTGCTGGCCAACTGCTCAAGGACGATATCAGCCACATCTACACCGGCGCGGTTACAACACTTGATGATGTTCTGCGCACTGGCAACGGCCCCCGTGACAATATGCACCTTAGCTTCCAGCCGGACCCCGCTCATTCCCAGCGGCTCACGAATTCCGTCCTGGTCATCGATGATAAATTCCTGTGGCAGGATATGCAGGACTTCACGATCCATCGGAATAGCGATCGCCTTGGCCGCGTCGATCACCCGCTGCAGATCATCCGGAGTAACTTCACGGTTCTTAATGGCGATAACTCCTTGAGAGTTAAGGCCCTTGATGTGCCCACCGGCGATTCCGGCAAACACCGACTTGATTTCACACCCGGCCATCAACTCAGCTTCGCGAATCGCCTTCTGAATCGCCTCGACGGTGCTTTCGATATTGATGACCACCCCTTTGCGTAATCCCTTTGACGGGCTGGTCCCGATACCGACAATTTCCAGACCTTCATCAGTCATATTGCCGACAATGCAACAGATTTTGGTGGTCCCGATATCGAGACCGACAATCAGATTATCTTTTTTTGTACTCATTGATACCCCCTTGGCATCAGCTTTTGGCCGCTTGTTTGGGCCGTTCAATTCGGACGATGACTTTTTCATCTACATTGAGATCGATATAATCGAGAATCGGCAGTCGAGGCTGCAGTTCAGCATAGATCCGCTCCAACCGATCGAGTTTATTGCCAAAAGCCTCACGCCCCAGTCTGACCTTGACTCCCCCCTCGAGAGTAAATAGTGCAAACCCACCGCTCTTTTCGCGATGCACCTCGGAAATCTGCTGCAAACCGAACTTCTCACGTTGCTGCAACTCAAGCAGCAACGCCACGACCTGCTGCAGATCTTCTGCAGATTGTTGATTACGTTGTTCAATCTTCTGATAATCGAAACCGGTCACGACTGGAAAATCGAGGCTGTCATCAGCTTCAAGAACCTTGAAGACCTCCCCCCGGTTACCCAAATAGTAGAGATAACCCAGATTAATAATGGCAACCGGTACCCGTTCCTCGATCTGAATTTCGATCTGTTTTGGAAAAATCCGCTGCACCTTTGCTTCACTCACCCAGGGGTTTTCCGCAACTTTCCGCCCGATCAGGTCGAGGTCGAGACTGAAGGTGTTTACCCCCGGCTTGATATCGGACTGTGCCACGACCTGTTCCACAGACAGGTGACGTCCGCCCTGAACACAGATCTGTTCTATCCGGAACAGGTCGGAGGCTAACAGCAACTGCACCAACAAAAAACCACCGACCACAATCAACGCACCACTAAACGAGGCAACCCCGATACGCAGCGCACGATGCAGGAACTTCCTCAGATTTAGCGGCTTCTTCTCTGTTTTCTTGCGGTTCTGCCGAACCTTCCGCTTTGTTTTCTGTTGTTTTTTTAGATCACGCATGGCGTCGCTTTTTATTTGTCCAGCCCTGCATCGAGCAGAATCTGTTCAACCAGTTGAGGGAATCCAATACCGGCCTTGGCTGCTGCTTTTGGCAGCAGGCTGGTTTCGGTCATCCCCGGTATGGTGTTGACTTCGATACAGTAAAATTCTCTTTCGCGCAGCATAAAATCGACGCGCGCTGCCCCCCTGCAGCCCAGCGTTGCGCAGGCAGAAACCGCTACTTGTTGAATCCGATGGTAACAGTCGGCATCGATTGGGGCCGGTAGCAGATATTCTGTCTCTCCGGCTGTGTATTTAGCGTGAAAGTCATAAAACCCTGTCTTCGGTACAATCTGAATGATCGGCAACGCCTCTCCGTTCAGCACGGAAACCGTCAACTCAACCCCATCGATATATTCTTCAACCAGCACCGTGCCATCGAGCGCGGCGGCAGAATCGATTCCATCCCTGAGCGCTTCCTGGCTGCGAGCGATGGTGATGCCGATGGTAGAGCCTTCCCGAGATGGCTTAACCACCAGAGGCAGATGGTGACAGCGTTCCAGCAACTGTTCGCTCGAATCTCCCGGTCGCATAAACTCGAAACCAGGGGTCGGCAATTCGTGATAAAGCAGCATCTTCTTGGTCATCACCTTGTCGATCGCCAAGCTCGATGCCAACACCCCGCTGCCTGTATAGGGAATCTGCAACATTTCCAGTAAACCTTGTACGCGGCCGTCCTCACCGAAACGACCGTGTAAGGCAATAAATGCGACATCAATTTTCCCTTCCCGCAACTGTTCCGGCAGATCGGGGCCTGCATCGACTGCGATCGCCTGATAACTAAGCTCCTGCAATGCTTTAAGGCAGGCGTTTCCGGTTTTCAGGGAAATCTCACGTTCTGCTGACAATCCCCCCATCAGCACAGCAATCTTCTTTTCCAGCATCTGCTCGCGACTGAAAAGCCTCATCAAACGCCCCCCGCTTTGCGCATCCGCTCCGACAACATTTGGCAGACCTGATTGACGTTTCCTGCGCCGAGGGTGACAACCAAGTCGCCCGTCTCAACCAACTCATGCAACAGTTCTGTCACTTCCTCCAGCGAACTGCGGTAATAAGTTTCCTTGTGACCGTGATCGATTACGCCTTGCGCCAAGGCTTCTCCTGTTGCTCCGACAATCGGCTCTTCCCCGGCAGCATACACATCGGTCACGATCAGGAGATCGGCCTGATAGAAAGCGGTCAAAAAATCCGCGAACAGCGCCGATGTCCGGCTGTAGCGGTGCGGCTGGAACACTGCGACCACACGCTTCTTCCAGCCCGACTTTGCGGCGGCGAGGGTCGCCTTGATTTCCGCCGGATGATGACCGTAATCATCGATGATCATCACGCCGTTAACTTCGTCACGCACTTGGAAACGGCGCTGCAGACCGCCGAAATTTCGGAATCCTCCGATAATAGTCTGGAACGGTACGCCCAATTCATGCGCCACGGCGATAACTGCCAGAGCGTTGAGCACGTTGTGCCTGCCCGGCATGCGGAACGAGACTCGCCCCAATTCCTCCCCCTGGTAATATGCGGTAAAGCTGGTCCGCCCCTGGCGATGCTGCACTTCGCCAGCGTGAAAATCGGCTTGACTGCTGAAACCATAGGTCAGGTAACGCTTCTTTACCTCCGGGAGAATATCCTGCACGTTCGGGTCATCGAGGCAAAGTACCGCACGGCCATAAAAAGGCACCTTATTGATGAAATCGATAAATATCTGCTTGATCTCATCGAGCCCGGAATAGAAATCGAGGTGATCTGCGTCGATATTGGTGACTACGGCAATAGTCGGTGACAAATGCATAAAGGAGCCATCCGACTCGTCTGCCTCGGCAACCAAAAACTTGCCGCGCCCGAGCTTGGCGTTGCTACCGAATGCATCAAGCTTACCGCCGATCACTGCGGTCGGGTCAATTCCAGCATGGTGCAGCACTAGTGACATCATGCTGGTTGTAGTGGTTTTTCCATGGGTTCCAGCGATAGCGATGCCGTACTTCATACGCATTAGTTCGGCGAGCATTTCCGCCCGCGGGATCACCGCGACATGCTGCCGGTGGGCTTCGATCACTTCCGGGTTATCCGCCTTGACCGCTGTCGAGGTGACCACTACGTCGCACTCGACGATATTTTCAGCGCGGTGCCCGATCACGATCTCGCCACCCAGTTCGGCCAAACGCCGCGTGGTATCGCTCTCACGCAGATCTGAACCAGAGACATGATAGCCCTGGTTAAGCAGCAGTTCAGCAATACCACTCATGCCGATGCCTCCGATCCCGACAAAGTGAATCTTTTTGATCCGTCCGTACATCTATATCGCTCCCTGCGAATAGGTGCCGACCAGCTGACGGCACTCATGCAAAATCTTTTCAGCTGCCCCTGGCTGCCCCAAGGTTCTGCCTTTTTCCCCCATCCGCTGCAGCTGCTCGGTGTCTGCAAACAGCCGCATTACCTGCTCTATCAGTTGCTCGGCCGTAAGGTCGGCCTGGGGCAGCAGTTTTGCCGCACCAGCCATTTCCAAGGTCCGCGCATTGGTTGTTTGATGATCTCCTGCGGCAAAGGGGAATGGAATCAGCAATGCCGGACGGCCACAAACAGTCAACTCCGCCAGGGTGGTCGCACCGGCCCGACAGATAACCAGTTTGGCTTCAGCATAGGCGGTTGCCATATCGTCAATAAATGGAACCACTGATTTCGGATCCAAACCAGCCGCCGCATAGGCGCTTTGTACCTTTTCGTATTCCGCTTCGCCGGTCTGGTGCAGAATTTCCGGGCAATCCGGCCATTCTTTCAGCCGCGGCAACATCCCCACCACCGTCCGGTTGATCGCCTGCGACCCGAGACTGCCGCCGAAAATCAACAGTTTGCCTTTGGCCGGCAATTTGGCTGGCACAGATTCAAAACCCTGCCGCAGCGGGTTTCCGGTCAACATTGTTTTCCGTGCATCGAAGCTGCTGCCGGTAACAGCAAAAGAGAGAAAGATCCGCGTTGCCCAACGCCCCAGTAGTTTATTGCTCAGACCCGGAGTGGCATTCTGCTCATGAATCGCGTACGAGATACCGAGTAGCTTCGCTACCAGTAAAACCGGAACCGAAGAGTAGCCGCCGACCCCGATCACCAGATCGGGTGAGAATTTCCTCAAGATCGCGTGCGCCTGCTTCATGCTTTTGAGTAACCTCGGAATCATCTCCAGCTTTCCCCGCCACCCGGTACCGACCACCCCCGCCATATCAACTGTTTCCAGCGGCAGCCCCAACTTGGGGAGCATCCGCGCCTCCATCCCCTTATCGGTACCGACGAACTGCACTGCCGCCTGTGGTTCCTGCTGCATCAACAGTTGCGCCAGAGCAACTGCCGGGAACAAATGTCCGCCGGTTCCGCCACCGGCCAGAAGCAGTCTCATCACTGACTCTCCAAGGAACTGGAGATGTTCAGCAAAATTCCGACAGCAATCAAACAAACAACCAGACTAGTCCCACCGTAGGAGATAAACGGCAACGCCAGCCCTTTTGTCGGCAACAGTCCGGTGCAGACAGCGAAATTGACAAAGGCCTCCAAACCGAGTAACAAACTCAAACCAAACGCGAGGTTGCGACCAAACGGATCCGTACACTGCAGTGCAATACGAATCCCGCAGAGAACCAGCATCAGGAACAAGGCCGCGACAACGAGAACACCAACCAGCCCGAGCTCTTCACCTATAACAGAAAAAATAAAGTCGGTATGCGCCTCCGGCAGATAGAACAACTTCTGCTGTCCAGTGCCAAGCCCCTGCCCGAGCACCCCACCGTTACCGAAGGCAACCAGACTCTGGATGATCTGAAAACCCGTGTCGAAAGGATCGTCCCAAGGGTCGAGAAACGCCAGAATCCGGCGGCGGCGATAGTCAACGTTCATAATCAGAAAATAGAGTGCCGGCATTGTCGCAAGAATCGTGGCCAGCACGTAGAGCCAGCGTACCCCTGCAACGATCAGCATCGAAAGAGCGACCCCTGCGATGATCATTGCACTGCCCAGGTCAGGCTGTTTGAGCAACAGCAACAGCAGTCCTCCGAGAACGATCATGTACGGCAAATAGCCCTTCGAGAAAGAACGCACCATCTCTTTTTTTCGCGTCAACGAATGAGCCAGATAGAGCACTAAACCGAGCTTGACCAATTCTGCTGGCTGCAGATTGAAGCCTGGCAATCGCAGCCATCGCAGCGCCCCACCAACTCGTACGCCGAGTCCCGGCACAAACAGCAGTACCAGCAGCATGATGCTGCCGAACAGGATAATCACTGCCAACTTGCGCCAGTTCTGGTAATTGAAATAGGTCGCAGCGGCCATCAGGGTAAACCCGACCAGGGTGTAGACCATCTGCCGCTTCAAGAAATAGAAGCCGTCATTGAAACGATCAGCGGCCATAATCGCCGAGGAGGAATAAACCATCACCACCCCGATACAGGTCAGGGCAACGGCAACCAGCAGAACCGTGGTATCGACATTCCGCCGCCAGGTCATGCCATGTCTCCCTCTTCCGGCAACTGCCGGACCAGGCGACTAAAAACCAGACCGCGCTCTTCGAAGTTTTTAAACATGTCAAAGCTTGAACAGGCCGGAGACAACAGGACAGCGCTGCCAGCAGTCGTGACTTCGTATGCCTGTTGTACGGCGTCTGCCATCGTTGCGGCCATCCTGATTTCGCTTGCGCCCGACAATTCAGCGGCGATTCGCGCTGCCGCCTCGCCGATCAGAATCAGGTTTGAAACCTTTTCTTCGACCAGCGACCGTAGGGGCGCATAGTCGCCCCCCTTGTCCTTGCCACCGGCAATCAGTGTAACGGGCGCCGATAAACCAGCCAGACTTTTTATCACGCTGCCGACATTGGTTCCCTTGGAATCGTTGTACCAGTCAACCCCGTTCAACCGTCTTACCAGTTGCATGCGGTGCTCCAGACCGGTGAATTTGCAAACCGCCTGCCAAGCCAATTCGGCTGGGCAACCTTGCAACAAAGCCGGAATCATGGCGGCCATAGCGTTTTCCACATTGTGTTCGCCTGACAGCTGCAACGCTTCGAGCGGCAGCGTGATATCTGCTCCGTTCCAGTTCCAATAGAGTTGTTCACCCTCACGCACCATGCCTTGTACGTCCTGCCCTTGGGCCGAAAACCAGACCTTGGTCGCACGAATGCTCTCCGCCAGCCGGCACACTTCCTGATCATCGGCGTTGAGGATGGCGAAATCGGAGGCATCCATATTGCGGAACAGTTCTGCTTTCGCCAGATAGTAGCTGTGCAGATCGGGGTAGCGATCGAGATGATCGGAACTCAGGTTGAGCAACAGACCGAAGCGCGGATGGAACTTGCGGACCGTTTCCAGTTGGAAAGAGGACAGCTCAACCGCCAGCACATCATAAAGTTCGTCGCAGGCCTCGACAAGAGGGGTGCCAATGTTGCCGCCGACAAACACCTTCTTGCCACAGGCGCGCATAATTTGGCCGATCAGGCTGGTGGTGGTCGACTTGCCGTTTGTGCCGGTGATGCCGATGATCGGCGCTTCGAGCTCTGCAGCGGCAATTTCAATTTCCCCTAGCAACGGAATGTGCAGCGAAGCTGCCAGCATCAGCGGCTCACAAGTCAACGGCACGCCAGGACTGACCGCCACTAGGTCCGCTTGCTCGAACAGTTCCAGATCATGCCCGCCGAAGTCGTAACGAACTAGCAGTCCATCCAGACTGTCGAGTCCCGTGATCCGATCTGACTGACGCTGGTCTGACAGGGCCACCGAAGCGCCTCTCGACACCAAATAGCGCACCAGGGCCAAACCGCTGAGGCCTGCCCCGATGACAACAACTCTTTGCCCGCTGTAGTCTTGTTTCATCTCAGTTTCAGTGTCGAAAGACCGATAAGTGCCAGGATGATACTGATAATCCAGAACCGCACTATGATCTTCGGTTCCGGCCAACCTTTCAGCTCAAAATGATGATGAATCGGTGCCATGCGGAAGACCCGCTTCCCCCAGTAGCGGAACGAGACCACCTGCACAATCACCGACAGCGCTTCAACGACAAAAATCCCGCCGACGATCACCAGCACGATTTCATTCTTGGTAATGACTGCGATGGCCCCCAGCGATCCACCGAGAGACAGGCTGCCGACATCCCCCATAAATACCTGAGCCGGATAGCTGTTGAACCAGAGAAAACCAAGCCCGGCGCCGATCATCGCGCCGCACAGCACCGACAGTTCACCGGCCCCCTGAATGCTTTGAATCTGTAGATAACTAGCTAGGTTAGCGTTACCGGCCAAGTAAGCAAGCACCAGAAAGGTGCCGGCGGCAATAATCATCGGCCCAATCGCCAGTCCGTCAAGGCCATCGGTCAGGTTAACTGCGTTGCTGGCACCGACCATCACCAGCATGGCGAAAGGAATGTAAAAGATACCGATATCAGGCTGGGCATTTTTGAAAAACGGCAGGCTCAAGCGGGTATCGAAGCCGACGCTGTTATATAGCAAAAAAGCGGCTCCAGCGGCAATCAGAAGCTGCCAAAACATCTTCTGTCGCGCCGAGATGCCATCGCTGTTCTTACGGACCACTTTCAGGTAATCATCGACGAAGCCGATCGCTCCGTAGCCGGCCGTCACCAGCAGGGCAATCCAGATATAAAGGTTACTCAGATCGGCCCACAGCAGAGTCGGAATGATAATGGCGCAGAGAATCAGCGCACCGCCCATGGTCGGCGTCCCTTCCTTGACGAAGTGCGACTCGGGGCCGACCTTGCGGATCGACTGGCCGATCTGCATCTTCTGCAGGGTATCAATCAACCAAGGGCCAAGGATGAACGAGATCAACAACGCCGTGATGGTCGCATAGATCGTTCGGAAGGTTATAAACCGGAAAACGTACAACACCGAAAATTCCGTATGTAACGGATATAAAAGGTGATATAGCACCTGTCAGCCCCCTTGTTGTCCGTTCGGCAACTCTTCAGCGGCGGCCCGCAATGCGTCGGCCAGCCGATCCAATTTTACGCCACGCGACCCTTTAATCAGGATTCGATCTCCTGGCCGCTGTTGTCCATGCAGATAACTAATCGCCGCATCGACTTCTGGCACCACAACCATTTGCTCAGCTTTCAAACCGGCCCCTTGGCAAATATCAGCGGCAAAATTCCCCACAGCGATCAACAGATCGACGAAACAGGCTTTGGTGCCAATTTCACGATGCATCTGCGATGCTTCACTGCCCAATTCGAGCATGTCACCCAGAACCGCGATTCGGCGCCCCTGCCCTTTCAAATTGGCCAAGACCTTCAACGCCGCAGCAACAGAGAGGGGGTTTGCGTTATAGCTGTCGTCGAGGAGCAGACCGCCGCACGGCAAAGGGAAAAGGTTCATTCGCCCTTGTACCGGGGTAAAATTCTTCAGCCCAGCGGAGATTTTGGCAAGTGGTACCTTTAGGACCAATGCAGCAGCTGCAGCCCCCAAAGCATTGGAAACATTATGTTGCCCTGCGGCAGCCAGTTCGATCTCCTGACGCTGGCCTTCAAACAAGAGCTCAAAACTGAGCTTTTCTTCTGTGGCGACAATATTTTCTGCCCTCACCTTAGCTTCTGCGGCTTGGCCATAAGTCAAACGATAAACCCCGTTAGCAACCGGCAATTTTGCCACCCGCTCATCATCCAGATTAACTATAGCGCTGCCTCCCTGCAGCCCCGCAAACAACTCACCCTTGGCCCGAGAGACACCGTCGAGGCCTCGCAAGTTTTCCAAGTGCGCCTGACCGATATTGGTGATCAATCCGACCGTCGGCTGGGCAATTTCAGTCAAGCGTTCGATTTCGCCGAGACTGCTGGTCCCCATTTCCAGCACCGCCCACTGGTGCTCCGGCTGCATTCGAAAAATGGTCAACGGCAGCCCAATCAGGTTATTGAAATTCCCTGCGGTCTTCAATCCTGGCCCGACCTGCTCGAGAATTGCGGCCAACATCTCTTTAGTTGTGGTCTTTCCAGCCGAGCCAGTGATAGCGACCAGCGGGCCATGCAATTGCAGCCGAAAAGCCGCCGCCAGATCACCAAGTGCCTGCAAAGTGTTTTCCACCCGCACCACCGGCACGCTCAGACCTTCGACCACCTCTTCGCTCAGACAAGCAGCGGCACCGTTTTTAACAGCCTGACTCAGATAGTTGTGGCCGTCGAAACGCTCACCGCGCAACGGAATAAACAGGGCACCCGGTTCTATATTGCGGCTGTCAGTGGAGATTCCACTCAAGGTGCAATTGATTTTCTTACCCGAGAAAACTCCGCCAGCAATCCGGGCAACCCGCTCAAGATCAAACATTATATTTCTCTTCCGAAACAGTGCGCTGAAATGCCAACATCAATTCTTCCCGGTCATCAAAATGGACCTTTTCGGTACCCAAAATCTGATAGTCCTCGTGTCCCTTTCCTGCGAGCAGCAGCAGATCCCCTGCCTTGGCAAGGCTCACCGCCAGACGGATCGCAGTACGGCGGTCAGGAATCACCACAAAACCTTTCTCTCCGGATTCCAGTTGCATTTTGCTTAACTCGACGGCATCCACTGCAAGCGCCCCAGACCTAACCTGTTGAAGTATTTGTTGCGGATCTTCGGTGCGCGGGTTGTCAGAGGTAAAAATCGATAGGTCACTGTATTCTACTGAAGCGGCAGCCATCACCGGACGCTTGCTAGGGTCGCGATCGCCGCCACAACCGACCAGCGTGATCAGACGTTTTGAATCGAGCTTCGAAAGGGTTTTCAAAACCTGCTCTAAGGCATCGCCGGTATGCGCATAATCAACAAGAGCTAGCACATCCTTATCGTTCTCGACCTTTTCCAAGCGCCCCGGAACCTTTGCAGCGGCTGATATTCCAGCGGAAATTTCCCGATTTTCAATCTCGAGCAACTGAGCAGCGGTGACCGTGGCCAGCAGGTTACTGATATTAAAATGCCCGATCAATCCGCTATCGATATCGACCTGCCCATGCGGGGTAAGAAAACTACCAACGATGCCGTCGCGCCCGATTCGAATATCAAGCGGATGGACCTGGGCCGATTTCTCCTCGCCAAAACTGCACCAGGCAGGGTTCTCTCGCAGCAGCTGCCGGCCAAAACCATCATCTCGGTTGATCGCCGCACTCCCCTGACCGAGCAACTCGCTGAACAGGCGCCGCTTGCTGGCAAAATAGTTATCGAGGTTCTGGTGGTAGTCAAGGTGTTCTGGCGTCAGATTGGTAAAAACAGCGATGTCGAATTCGATTCCATCGACCCGATGCTGCTCGAGCGCGTGCGAAGAGACTTCGAGAATAATGGCGTCTGCTCCCTGCATACGAAATTTCCCCATCATCTGCATCAACTCGAGGGATTCGGGGGTCGTGTGAGTCGACTCAAGCTTCTCGTTTCCAAACCGATACTCGATCGTGCCGAATACCGCAGGTGAGTAGCCGGCCTGCCTCAGTACCGCTTCCAGCAGATAGGTGATTGAGGTTTTACCGTTAGTGCCGGTGACGCCAATCACAGGAATTCCTGCTGTCGGATGCCTGTAGTATTCGCTGGCGATCAGGGCCATCGTTCTACGTACATTTGCAACCTGTAGATAACAGACATTTTCCAGAAATGTTGCTGGCCAACGCTCGCTAATAACCACTGCTGCTCCAGCAGCAGTGGCTTGGGGAATAAAATCGAAGCCATCCGTCAATGCGCCGGGTAAAGCGAAAAAGGCAAATCCTTGTTGCACTCGGCGAGAATCGCAGGCCAGCCCGGAAACTTCCACATCGGCCGGACCGTATTGTTTGGCAATTTCAATGTCTTTCAGCATCTTAGAAAGCAGCATCGATCCCCCCTAAGCCCCGAAGCGAACCCAAGCTTGTTTGCCGTAACGGATTTTCCTACCAGGAGCCGGCGATTGCTCAACAACCTGTCCGCTGCCGGTCAATTTAAGATTCAGCTGTTTTTTCTGCATCGCCTGCAGAACCTGGCGGTAGCTCATGCCACGAAAATCGGGCATCACCAAACCGTCGCCTGGCTTTCTATCAGGGATCAAAGCTGCCAGATCGGGCAACGGTTCACAGTCGGCTTGGACCACTTCAAGTGAATTGAGTGTTCCTTTCGGCAGGACATTCAGATGACTGAGTGACTGTTCTGCAATCCGCGCGAAGGCCGGCGCGCAAACCACTCCACCGTAACCTTTTCCATCCGGCTCATCAATACTCACCGAAATCACCAAAGCCGGCGATTCTGCCGGCACAAATCCAATAAACGACGAGACCCTTTTGTCGAGCGAATATCCACCGGTCACCGGATCGACTTTTTGCGCTGTACCAGTCTTTCCAGCCACTTGGTAGCCCGGCAACGCAGCACGCGTGCCCGTCCCGCCCGGTTCGGTCACTGAGACCATCATCTTCCGAACCAGCTTGGCAGTCTGTTCGGAAATCACCCTGCGTTTGACCTGAGGCAATCGTTGTTGAACCGTTTGCCCATCGGCATCAATAACCTTTTCCACCAAGTAGGGCTCCATCAGCAGACCACCATTGGCAATGGCGGACATGGCGGTTGCGATCTGTATCGGCGTTACGCTCAACCCTTGACCGAAGGAGATAGCAGCCAGATCGATTTCGAACCAACGGGAAGGCGGACGAAGCATCCCTTTTACTTCCCCAGGGAGGTCGAGACCGGTCGTTTCGCCGAAACCAAAATCCCGAATGTAAGAGTAGAAACGATCCCGTTCCAGTGCTTTGCCCAGTTTGGCGAAACCTATATTACTGCTGTATTTAAGCATTTCTTCCAGGTTTAGTCGGCCATGCTTTTTAGTGTCGCGAATCACCTTGCCGCCAACCTCATAACGACCATTTTCGCAATAGGTTTTCTGACCGGGACGGACAATCTTTTCTTCCAAGGCACCAGCCAGCAGAAACGGCTTGAAAGTGGAACCCGGCTCATACATATCTGTCACAGCCCGATTGCGGCGACTCGAAACTCGCGACTTATCCGGAAGATTCGGGTTGTAATCAGGCTGACTGGTTAGCGCCAGGATTTTACCGCTAGACGGCTCCATCACCACAACCGATCCGCTTTTAGCTGCAAATTCTTTGATTACTCGAGCTAGTTCCTTCTCAGCAATATATTGCAGCGAGCGATCCAAAGTCAGTTGCAAGGAATGGCCTGGGACCCCCCCCTGAACTAATTGTTCCTCAGTCGCCATGCCGCGCCCGCGAGCATCATGCTGAGAAACCAGGCGTCCCGGTTGCCCCTGCAGCAACTGATCATACTCCAGTTCAATCCCTTCCAGTCCTTTCGGGTCGAGGCCGGTAAACCCGACCACCTGAGAAGCGACACTAGCCTGAGGATAAAAACGCTTATGCTCAGGAACGAACTGCAGCCCACCGATTCCAAGCTTACGAACCTGATTGGCAAGCTCCGGGTCCAGCTTGCGCTTGATCCAGACGAACCGCTTCTTTGCCGACAGCAGTTCGAGTAACTCTTGCTTTTTCATTTTCAGCAAATCGGACAACTGCCCAGCAACTTTCTCCGGTTCCTTGACGAGTACAGGATCAGCATAAAGGGATTGGGTGTCCAAACTCAAAGCGAAAGGATCGCCATTGCGGTCAAGAATACTGCCGCGCTGAGGGGCCAACTCGACCACCCGCTGCCGCTGCTGGTCAGCACGGTCCTGAAGCTTGGGGGCCTGAACAACGTGCAGGTAGTAGGCGCGACCAGCAACCACCAGAAATGCGGCAACAAACAGGACACCGAAAAATCGGATGCGGAGTTGAATTCCACGCTCCGAAGTCGCCATATCAATCGATCCTGATAACTTGGCCAGAAGCCGGAGTCCTGAGCTCAAGTTCCTTGCGGGCCAGAGTCTCAATCCGAGTATCACGAGAAAGATAGGCGGCTTCCAGTTTCAGCTGCTTAATCTGCTGGTGCCCCATACGAACCTGACGCTCAAGACCTGAGATATCGTACTCAAGGTTAATCGCGTGAATCCGAGACCAGACGAACATCAATGCCAGCAGGGACACCAGAACAATTGCAGTAAAAATAGGGGCCAGCTTTGGCCGTTGCAGCGAAAATCCATTAATTTTGATAGTAGTTCTTGGCAGAGCTTCCATAGGCACCTCCCCTAGCTACAAAAGCAGCTAACCATCGATCAGCAACGCTCAGCCACCCGCAATATGGCACTGCGGGAACGGCTATTCACTTCTATTTCCTGCTCACTCGCGCGAACTCCTTTGCGGGTGAGCAGCTTTATCAGCGGCAACTGATTGCATTGACAGACCGGCAGCCGCGGAGGACAAACACAACCTTTTGCTTTTTCACGGAACAACTGCTTTACGATCCGATCCTCCAACGAATGAAAACTGATCACTGCCAGTCGGCCACCCGGCTTGAGCAGTTCGAGTCCGACAGTCACACCGTCCCGAACCTGCTGCAATTCCTGATTGACATGGATCCGCAAAGCCTGAAAAACCCGGGTCGCCGGGTGAATCCGCCCCGGCTTTTTCCCCCCCGGAACGGTGTCCCGTACCAACTGGGCCAACTCACTGGTTCGGGTAATCGGCGCTTCGTCCCGCTGGAAGACAATCTTTCGTGCGATCCGTCGACTGTAGCGCTCTTCGCCATATTCAAAAAAAATCCTCGCCAACTCTTCTTCTTCCGCCTGATTAACCACCTCGGCGGCAGTCACCCCAACCTGCGGGTTCATTCTCATGTCAAGTGGAGCATCGTAGCGAAACGAGAACCCTCGTTCCGGGGTGTCAAGTTGATGAGAGGAAACCCCCAGATCGAGTATCATTCCATCGACTTGATCAATACCAAGAAGCCGCAGCACATCCGCAGCCTGATCGAACGTAGCATGGTGCAAGCTGACCCGATCCTCAAAAGGCGCCAATACTTCCGCGGCTTTTTGCAACGCTGCCGGATCACGATCAAGACCGATCAACCGACAATCAGGCGCCGCTGTCAAAATTAAACGCGCATGGCCAGCGCCCCCCAGCGTGCCATCAAGATAAACACCGCTAGGCTTCGGTTGCAGCCAATGCAGCACCTCATCCGGCATGACCGACAGATGCTCAAAGGCCACTGTCATAACTTAAAAACCGATATCCGCCTGGGCTTGCGCATTCTGCTTCAGGACATCTTCTGAGTCCTGACTAATCCGCTGGTGAGCAGCCTTGTTCCAAATCTCGATCTTTTCAAACATTCCGATAACTACTGCATCCTTCTGCAGATCGGCATAATCACGCAGAGACTGGGGGATTTGAATCCTACCCTGCTTGTTGAATGAGCACTCTTGCGCCGGAGCAATACGAGTACGCCGGTTCGCATCTTTTAACGGCCCCGGGGGAAGCGCTTCTACCTTTGCGCAAATCTCCTTCCAGCGACACGGCGGGAAGCCGACCAGCCCACCATCAAAGGTCGTGACAACAATACTTTCGCTCTGGTAAGTTTCACGCAGTTCATCCCGAAAAGAAGCCGGTACACTGATACGGCCCTTGAGATCAATACTGACGTTGAACTGACCAGAAAAATTCATATTTGACACCAATTGACACTGTTTGACACCAGAATGGGGAAAGAATAGCGATAGGTCCTGCTCCTGTCAAGGAGAAATCCCTATTTTTTAGCCCTTTTCTGCTTTAAGAAAATGCCGCTCTGGCAAGGACTTATCTTTCATTAAGAAGATTGCCAAACTGCTCAACGTGTGAAATTACTAATTGAGCAAATTGAATTTTGACAATTATCGTTTCACAAACAAGGATCAGGCAAAAAAAACCGAGACTTCAGGCAACTAAAAATGTCCTCTCGTCAGTCACAAAAAAAAAGGAGCGACATCACTGTCGCTCCTTCCTTACGCTATTTATTAGGTCTCAGATTCAATTCTCTTCTGCGGTCAAAACCATTTCGACTTCCTCTACCCTTCGCTCATCCATCCGCTTGACCCGAAACAGAATACCGCCCTCTTCGACCGTCTCCCCCTCCTCGGGAATTTTCCCCATAACCTGCAACAAGTAGCCGGCCAAGGTGGTCACATGGTCTTCCGGCAACGCCAGCTTCAAACGCTTATTGACCGCTCGCACCGAAACAGCACCATCGACCAGAAAACGGCCAGGCCCGAGCTGGCGGAAATCGACCTCTTCAATATCGTACTCGTCATGAATTTCACCGACGATCTCCTCAACCACATCCTCCAGCGTAACTATTCCTTCGACACCGCCATATTCATCGACAACTATCGCCAAATGCTCTCTCTTTTTGCGAAAACTCTGCAACAACACGGCAATCCGTTTCGACTCAGGAACAAAATAAGGTTTTCTACATATATGCTCCAAAGAGAAAGTTTCAGTCCGGCCGACAAAATCGAGAACCTTTTTCGAGTGCATCACTCCAACAATATTATCCATATTGTCCCGATATACCGGGAAACGGGAATGCCGAGCCTGCTGTACCTGGGAGAGTACCTCCTGAAAGCTGGCAGACACATTCAGTCCGACAACTTCGGTCCGCGGAATCATGACATCCCGAACCCGGGTTTCGGACAGATCGAAGATGCCGTGCAACATCCTTCGTTGCTCGGCAGCAACAACGCCCGTTTCTTCGCCAACCTCAATGATCGCCCGGATCTCGTCCTCAGATACCGACAGTCCTTCTGCCTTTTCACCACGAAAAAATTTGGTCAGCAATTTCGACGCCGAAGAGACCACCAACACGACCGGCATCATAACCCAGACTACGAAACGGATCGGGTTGAGAACGAAAAAAGACACTTTCTCTGGATATTGAGCCGCATAGGTTTTGGGGCAAACCTCGGAAAAAATCAGTAGAACCGGCGTCAGAACCAAGACCGTCAGAAGCTCCCCCTGATCGCTGAAATAGCTTACAAACAGACCGGTGGCGATAACTGACGCGGCAATATTGACCAAGTTATTACCGACCAGAATACCGCTCAACAGACGATCTGGATCATCCAGCAATTTAGCCAACTTATCAGCACCACGCCGCCCTTTTTGCTGAAGAAAACGAACGCGTAACTTATCGAGAGAAAGCAAAGCTGTTTCGGAACCGGAAAAGAAACCGGACAGGGCCAACAAGGCCAATAGCGCCAGCAAACGCCAAAATGCTTCGTCAGGCATTAAATCTCCAACAGATCAAAAACGATAGCCTATAACCGTCAAATCTACTCGCACCGCAAGTATAGCCAATTTCACAAAGTTTTTCGAAGTTTAGCCTAAACATCGACAAAGGGGAAGAACTTGTCGTTGGCTGCGGCTCATGCTATAAGCCGAATGTCAGACGATCAAACCAGCAAGGACAGACAATGACTGCCGAAACCTCACAGAAACTCAAAAACGCTCAACAAGAACATGCCGAGCTGAGCAACCAGCTACATCGCCACAATTACCTCTATCACAGCCTCGACAAACCAGAGATCAGCGATGCCGAATACGACAAGTTGATGCAGCGGTTGCTCCAACTGGAAAAGAACTTTCCACAACTGGTCAGCAGTGAGTCCCCTTCACAGCGAGTCGGTAGCACTCCCCTTGACAGTTTCCCACAGGCAATCCATGCCAGCCCAATGCTGTCGCTTGAAAATGCCTTCGGCCCTGAGGATCTGCGCGAATTCGACACGCGTCTGAAACGGTTCCTGGCCCGCGATAAAGCAATCGAATACCTCTGCGAGATGAAACTTGATGGCGTAGCGGTGGCGCTGACCTACGAAAACGGTCAACTTGTTCGTGGCGCAACCCGAGGCGACGGCACCAGCGGCGAGGAGATCACCCAGAACGTCCGCACCATCGGTGCCATCCCCCTGCGCCTGCAAAATGACTACCCGCAGCAACTAGAGGTGCGCGGCGAAATCTACATGGAGCTGGAGGCGTTTCGCAAGATGAACGAGCAACGCCGCGAGGAAGGGGAAACCACCTTCGCCAACCCACGCAACGTAACCGCCGGCAGCCTGCGCCAGCTCGATTCGAAGCTGACCGCCAGCCGACCTCTGACGATCAGCTGTTACGGCGTCGGTGCCATCTCCGATAGCAAACCACGGAGCCACTCTGAGTTACTAGCATCGCTGCGTCGCTGGGGCTTGAAGGTCAACCTGGAGACGGTCAAGGTTGCTGCCGACATCGAGCAGGTAATTGAACGCTACCAGGAGTTGCAGGAGCTGCGTGACCAGCTTCCGTTCGAAATCGACGGCATGGTGGTCAAGGTCAACAGCCGCACACTGCAGCAGGAGCTGGGCGAAAAAAGCCGCACTCCCCGATGGGCCATCGCCTGCAAATTCCCGCCGCGGCAGGAGACGACTTTGCTCGAATCGGTACGCTACCAGGTCGGCCGCACCGGTGCCATCACCCCGGTTGCCAATCTACATCCGGTCAACGTCAGCGGCGTCATTGTTTCAAGTGCCAGCCTGCACAACTGGGACGAAATAGAACGACTCGGCATCAAGATAGGCGACACCGTGATTGTCGAACGGGCCGGTGACGTCATCCCCGACATTGTCAAGGTGATTACAGAAAAACGCACCGGCAACGAACAGGAGATTCCCGAACCGAGCGAATGTCCGGCCTGCGGCTCACCGGTCTTGCGTGAAGCGGATGCGGTGGTCCCCCGGTGTCAGGGCTTGAGCTGCCCAGCCCAGTTAAAAGAGTCGCTGAAACACTTCTGCTCCCGTGGCGCAATGGATATAGAAGGTCTGGGCGACCGGCTGATCGACCAGCTGCTACGCCTCGAACTGGTCAAAAGCGTTGCCGACCTCTATCGGCTGGAGAAAGAGCAGCTTTTCCAGTTTGAGCGGATGGGCGACAAACTGGCGGAAAAACTGCTGACAGCCATTGATGCCAGCAAACAGCGCCCCTTAGAACGTTTCCTGTTCGGTCTCGGAATCCGCCATGTCGGTAGTCACCTGGCCAAAGTCCTCAGTCGTCAGTTCGGTTCCCTTGATGCCTTGGCTGCAGTCAATAGAGATCAACTATTGGCAACTCACGAAATAGGCCCCCAGGTCGCCGAAAGCGTAACCCGCTTCTTTGCCGATCCGAGCAACCTGCGGGTTCTCAAAGAACTCAAACAATTCGGCGTTGCCCCGCTTGCAACAGAGCAACTACGGGGAGATAAACTTTCAGGCAAAGTATTCGTCTTTACAGGAGCCCTCGAACGTTTCAGCCGCAAAGAAGGGGAATCACTGGTCGAGGCGGAAGGGGCAAGGGCCAGCGGCTCGGTGAGTAAAAAAACCGACTACGTCGTCGCCGGTCCCGGGGCGGGCAGCAAACTGGCCAAGGCCGAGCAACTAGGCCTCACTGTGCTGAGCGAAGAGGAATTCCTCGAACTGATCGGCAAGGAGAGCTAAATATGTCTCAAACAAGGGCATCGATCCGTGTCACTGGAAGGGTTCAGGGGGTCTGGTTCCGCCAAAGCACCAAAAACATGGCCGACCAACTCGGCCTGACAGGCTGGGTCCGCAACAACCCGGACAACTCTGTATCAGCGGTCTTTGAAGGCCCACGGGAAACGGTGAAAAAAGCTATCGAGTGGTGTAAGCATGGTCCGGATTTGGCTTTTGTCGATGAACTACAGATTGAATGGCAAGAGGCGACCGGAGAGTATGAGCTTTTCCACGTGGTTCGTTAACTCCGCGGAATATCTCTATCAGCTTAATCTTTTCCTCTAAGTTCCAGCGACTGCCGGTAAACCTCACTGCCGGACAGGCCGAAGTCTCTGGCCACCTGCTTGACGATCTGCTTCCAATTCAAATCGGTTTCAGCATGCAGGCGAGCTAACTCCTCCTTCACCGTCCCCTGGGGTTTCTTTTTTTCGGCAGGGCCAAGCAGTAACACCAGTTCTCCTTTGACCTTTCCCGCGGCGTAATACTCAGCCGCTTCCGCTACAGTTCCGCTAAACAGTTCTTCATGTCGCTTGGTCAACTCGCGGGCTACCGAAATCTTTCGTCCGGCCCCGCAGATATCGGCAACATCCTGTAGACAGGCCTGCAAGCGGTGCGGGCCCTCATAAAAAGCGACCGTCTGCAACTCGTCCTTCAACTGCTCCAAAAATTGACGGCGGCCATGGGATTTCGCCGGCAAAAAGCCAACAAACCGGAAAGAATCAGTCGGCAAGCCGGCAATCGACAGGGCCGCCACCAGCGCCGATGCCCCCGGCACAGCCACTACATTTATCCCCGCCTGTCGGCAATGAGAAACCAACCGGTAGCCGGGGTCAGCGATGCAGGGAGTTCCGGCATCGCTGATCAGCGCTAGCGACTGCCCCGCCTGCAATTTCTCCAGCAGTTGAGCGGCACGCTCCTGCTCGTTGTGCTCATGATAGGAAACCAACCCGGTTTTGACACCGTAATGTTCCAGCAGTTTACGACTGTGACGGGTATCCTCGACCGCGATCAGATCGACCTCCTGCAACACCCGCACGGCGCGATAGGTAATATCCTCAAGGTTGCCGATCGGTGTCGCCACCACATAAAGGGTGCCGGTCACTCGAGCCCCTCCAGTTCCTGTAGCCAGAGACTGGCCTGAGCATCACTCGGCATCCGCCAATCGCCGCGCGGTGAAAGAGCCACGGTTCCTACTTTCGGTCCATCCGGCAGGCAGGAGCGCTTGAACTGTTGCGAGAAAAAGCGGCGGTAGAACTGGCGTAACCACTTGAGGATTTCCGTACGCGACATGTCGACAAACGCCAAATCCGCCAGCAACAGAACCTTGCGCGGTGCAAAGTGCATTCGCACCACCTGATAGAGGAAAAAATCTTGCAACTCATAGGGGCCAACCACCAGCTCGGTTTTTTGAGCGATATCGCCATTTTCGTCCGGTGGCAGAAGCTCTGGAGAAACAGGGGTTTCGCAGACATCTATCAGCACTTCGGAAACCTTGCCAGAGAACTCCTCTTTGGCGCACCAGTCTACCAGATAACGCACCAGCGTCTTTGGCACCCCAACGTTAACTCCGTACATCGACATGTGATCACCGTTATAGGTACACCAGCCGAGCGCCAACTCGGATAGATCGCCGGTACCGATTACCAAGCCACCAACCTGATTAGCGACATCCATCAGGATTTGGGTACGCTCGCGTGCCTGGCTGTTCTCATAGGTGATGTCATGCTGCGTTTCATCGTGACCGATATCGGCAAAATGTTGTAACACCGCAGCATCGATTGGAACAATCCGCAATTCGGTGCCAAGTTCTTCGGCCAGAATTTCAGCGTTACTGCGGGTACGCTCGGTGGTGCCGAAACCTGGCATGGTGATGGCGACGACCCCTTTATGATCAAGGCCGAGCAGGTCGAACGCCTTGACCGTCACCAGCAACGCTAGTGTCGAATCGAGGCCACCGGAAAGACCTATCACCACCTGTTTGCTGCCGGTATGTCGCAGCCGCTTGGCCAGCCCGCTGGTCTGCAACTGGAAAATTTCTCGACAGCGGGCACTGCGTTCAGCATCGTCTGGCGGAACAAACGGCGTCCTGCTCACCGGACGCTTCAAATCGTCAACTGCGGTTGGAGTACATTGAAACGGTTGAATGCGAAAATTATGTGCCGGAACCCCTGCGGCAAAGCTGCTGTTACGCTGTCTCTCACCGACCAATCTTTCCAGATCGACATCGGCCACCGCCAACTGGCTGTCGAACTGGAAGCGCTCGGTTTCGGTCAGAATCTGCCCGTTTTCTGCAATCAGGGAATGACCGGAAAAAACCAGATCGGTGCTTGACTCGTTCGGACCGGCCGACGCATAGGCATAAGCGGCTAGGCAACGTGCCGATTGAGCAGACACCAACGCCCTACGATAGGCATGCTTGCCTAGAATTTCCGGGCTGGCGGATAGATTGAGCAACAGCGTTGCCCCAACCAGCGCTTGAGAGCCGCTTGGCGGCGCCACTGCCCAAGCATCCTCGCAGATTTCTATACCGATCTGGCAATCGGGAAAGTCCTCGGCCCGAAACAGCAGGTCATCACCAAAGGGGATTTGCTGATTCTCGATCAACAGATAATTACTGCTTCGCTCCCGCGCGGAGCTGAACCAACGCTGCTCGTAAAACTCACCGGTGTTGGGTAAAAAAGTCTTCGGTACGGCCCCGCAAATTTCACCATTCGCGATCAATACCGCACAATTGAACAATCGCCCACTTGTCGCCAAAGGTGCACCGACAACCAACGCAATCTCATCGGCAGTAAAACGGGCCAGTTCAATTAGGGCTCGTTCAACCTTGCGCTGCAGCGACTGCTGAAAAAACAGATCACCACAGGTATACCCGGTAAGGCACAGCTCCGGGAACAACAACAAGCGACACCCCTGCAGTACTGCCTGCAGACTCAGCTGACGGATCTGCTCCAGATTGAAATCGACATCTGCGACACGCAGCTCCGGGGTGGCAACACCGAGGCGCAGCATCCCGTAACTTGCCAGATCGATCGACTCATTAGTTGTAGTTTCCGTCATATCCTCTCCCTCATTAATCAGCCAAGCCGGAGGCATTATGCAAATGCTGAATTTTCGCGTTTATGTCACTCTGGCACAGAATCGCCACGACCTCAAACCGAGGCTGCAGCTTACACACCTTTTCCCATTGTAGATACCGCTAAACGGTGCGGAAAATCTGCTGTTGTTTCGCACTACGACCGACTCCTGTGTCAAACCGAACTGAACGACACGGCGGGTTTTGACTTCGAAAAACAGCAACGTGCTCAGGCTACAGGCAATAATATCAATTTCATCGACCAGTGCGGGATAGTTGCGAGCAAAGACATCCAGCCCCTTTTCCCGCAAAAGTTTAAACCGTCCACTCTTCCCTCCATTTCCCTAAAGCAAGCCGCTGTTCGGTCATCCGTGCAAATACTCCCTGACTCCGGCGAAGCTGGCCCGATGGTGACGACTCGGTTTTAATTCAGCAATTGCTCGACGATGCTCAGCCGTACCGTACCCTTTGTGCTTGGCAAAACCATAACCGGGGTGTTGTTTATCAAGACTGTACATGATCCAGTCCCGTACCACCTTGGCAACAACCGACGCAGCAGCGATCGACAGTGATCGGCTGTCCCCCTTCTTCAGTGTTTGCTGTGAAACCTGCAGCGGAAGCGGAGTGATCCCATCAATCAAAAGATGATCTGGAACTTCCGTTAAGCGCTTAATTGCCCTTTGCATAGCCAGCAATGTTGCCTGAAGGATATTCAGCCGATCAATCTCAATGGCGCTTGCCACCCCAATGCCGACCGCACGAGCTTGTTCACGGATCACCGGGTAAAACCTGTCTCGTTGTTTTTCGCTCAATTTTTTTGAATCGGTCAACCCTGGGAGCGAGAAATCCTGCGGCAAAATAACAGCAGCAGCCACGACCGGGCCAGCCAACGGCCCGCGCCCCGCTTCATCAACACCAGCAACAGCCTGACACCCCCGCGCTGCCGCCTGTTCTTCGAAATAGAGGGTTGAAATTTCGCTGTCAGCAAACAGTTCCAAATTACTCATCAACTCTACCCCAAAAAAAAAGCCCCCAACCGGTGTTGGGGGCTTATCATAATCAATTTTTTGAACTCAGACCACACGCTTTTCAGCGATTCGGGCAGCTTTTCCACGCAGGTTGCGCAGATAGTAAAGCTTGGCGCGACGAACCTTACCGACACGAACGATTTCGATCTTGTCGATACTCGGTGAATGCAGCGGGAAGATCCGCTCAACGCCAATACCACCAGAGATTTTGCGTACGGTATAGGAAGACCCGAGCCCGCGGTTAACACGCTTGATGCAGACACCTTGGAAAACCTGGATCCGCTGCTTGTCGCCTTCAGTGATTTTTACATGAACCTTAAGGGTATCACCGGCCTTAAAAACCGGGATATCCTTTTTCTGTTGTTCCATTTCCAGTTGATCGATGATGTTCATCTTCATCCTCCTCGATGTATCAATTCCGCTTTACTTTATTCGGTTGTCTTCAATATTTACGTTTTACGAATCCAGCTGTTTCAGTTGTGCCAGAAACTTTAAATCTTCTTCTGTCAATTTTGCCTGTTCCAAAAGCTCCGGGCGTCTTTTCAGCGTCCTTTTCAGCTGCTGTTCACGCCGCCAACGAGCAATCTTGCCATGATCGCCGGAGAGCAGCACCTGAGGCACCTCCAGCCCGTTAAAAACTGCCGGCCGGGTGTACTGAGGATATTCCAACAAGCCGTCCGAAAAGGAATCGGTTTCGGCGCTACCTTCACTACCAAGCACCCCAGGCAGATAGCGCGAGATAGCATCTATCATCACCATCGCCGGTAACTCGCCACCGGTCAGCACAAAATCTCCCAGCGAATATTCCGCATCGACCAGCGAATCCCTGATCCGCTCGTCAAATCCCTCGTAACGCCCGCAGAGGAAAATCAAACCATCTTCTTGCGCCAACTGCTTGGCGTGCTGCTGATTGAAAGGTACACCCTGCGGTGTCATCATTATCACCTTGGCAGCAGGCGTCTGTCTTCGCAAATTCGCAACTGCACGCGCGATCGGCTCCGGTTTCATCACCATGCCGTCACCGCCCCCATATGGGGTATCGTCGGTGGTCAGGTGCTTGCCTTCTGCCCAATCTCGCAAATTGTGGGTCCGGACCTGTAACCGTCCCTGTTTAATCGCCCGACCGAGAATACTTTCTCGCAGCGGTGAATCAAACATGCCGGGAAACAGGGTCAAAACCTCAAAGATCATTCAACTTCCGGAATCAACCCTTCCGGCAAATCAACTTGCATGATCCGCTTTTCCAGATCGATCTCCAAAATAAATTGCGCCACGGCCGGGATCAGTACCTCTCCGTACTTGCCCGTCACAACATAGGTGTCATGTGCTGCCGTAACAAACATTTGGTGCAATTTGCCGATCGGCCCTCGCTCGCGGTCAACAACCTGCAGACCCTTGAGCTGGGACCAGTAATACTCGTCCTCAGCCAATTCAGGCAACTGCTCCTGAGGCAATAAAACCAAGCCACCAACCAGATGCTCGACCTGGTTAATCGTTTCAAGCCCCTGCAGACGCAACAAAACCTGCCCTTTGTGGAGCGACTGTCTGACTGGTTCGGCAGTCAGCCGTTCACCTGAAGGCAGGTGTAGCGTGACCTGATCTGCTGTCAGCAAAGCCTCTGGATCACCGGAATGCAGACGCACCTTCACGTCACCACGCAAACCGTGCGTTCCGACTATTTTACCTATTTCCAGCAACAAATTCGACCGGTTGCACATCCGCTTTGTTCTCTCAACCGATCCGAAGCCGGATTACTCCATGATCTGCAGAGACGCGCGCTTATTCTCGCGGGTCGCTTTAGCATTCAGCAAGGTCCGCATTGCCTTGGCGTTGCGCCCCTGCTTGCCAATGATTCGTCCCATATCTTCTTGGGCGGCCGCCAACTTAACGAGAACAGTTCCATCTTCAGTCTCCTCTTCGGAGATCACGATCTCGTCAGGTTTTTCGACCAACGACTTGGCGATGTACTCGATCAGGTCTTTCATGGGTCATCCTCCGGGTGGATAGGGGCCCGTTGCCCCGGATTCGGACCAGTCAGGCGTTAGGCTTGTGCTGCTTCCTTCGCCTTGAACTTGGCCCATACACCGGCACCACGCAGCAACCGGCGAACCGTATCAGTCGGCTGAGCTCCCTTGTTGAGCCATTCAAGGGCGCGATCTTCTTTCAGATTAAGCAAGGGCTGGTCCTGACGCGGATCATACTGACCCAGCTTCTCGATAAAACGACCATCCCGTGGGCAACGCTCATCGGCGACAACAACTTGATAGAAAGGCTTCTTCTTTGCGCCGCCGCGGGCGAGCCTGATTTTTACTGCCATGCTGTTTTTCCTCCTGGAACTTACTTTCTTTATGTTGTTCGAATAGTAGAACTTCGAGTCTCTATTCAAATGTTTCAGAACGGAAGCTGGCCACCCCGGCCGAGCATCCCTTTGAGCCCCTTCGGACCCATCTTCTGCATTTTCTTCATCATTTTTTGCGCTTCGATGAAGCGCTTCAACAACTGGTTCACATCCTGCACCCGGGTACCGCTACCATTAGCGATCCGTAGGCGACGCGAGCCGTTGAGAATTTTATGATCGAGCCGCTCCGCCGGAGTCATGGAGCGGATGATCGCTTCGATCTTCTTCATCTCTTTTTCCGGCAACTGCATCCCCTGCGCCTGTTTCATCGCTTTACCGGCACCGGGAATCATCTTCAGCAGCGAATCGATGGAACCCATCTTCTTGACCATCTGCATCTGCTCAAGAAAAGTCTCCAGTGTGAAACCATCCTTACGCAGCGCTTGTTCCATCTTCGCCGCGTCTTCTTCGTCGACCGCCGCCTGGGCCTTTTCGATCAGGCTAAGGACATCCCCCATGCCAAGAATTCGCTGCGCCATCCGGTCGGGATAAAACTGCTCGAGAGCATCGAGCTTCTCACCCATACCGACCAATTTAATCGGCTTGCCGGTAACCGCACGAATCGACAGTGCCGCACCACCACGCGCATCACCATCCAACTTGGTCAGCACCACACCGGTCAACGGCAATTGCTCGTCAAAGCTTGCCGCTACGGTCACTGCATCCTGCCCGGTCATTGCGTCGGCAACAAACAGAATCTCCTGCGGTGCGACGTTAGCAACGATCCGCTTCAACTCACCCATCAACGCGGAGTCAATGTGCAAACGACCGGCGGTATCAAGTATCAGTGTATCAAAACCACTCAGCTCTGCATATTCGCGCGCCCTGGTACAAATATCAACAGGATCCTGACCCGCGTTCGAATCGAACACCTCTATATTGAGCTGACGACCCAATGTCTTCAACTGTTCAATCGCTGCCGGACGATAGACGTCAGCAGGAACTAGCAGCGGGTTGCGTTTTTCACGGCGCAGTTTAAGCGCCAATTTGCCACAGGTGGTAGTTTTACCCGCCCCCTGAAGACCGCAGAGCATCACTGGTACTGGCGGTTTTGCTGCAAGGTCGAGAGAATTATCCTCGCCTTCGCCCATCAGTTCCGCCAGCTCCTCGCGGACTACTTTGATCACCTGCTGGGCTGGGGTCAGGCTCTTGAGAACCTCCTGACCAGCCGCCCGCTCGCCAACCCGATTAACAAAGCTTTTGACCACCTTGAAGTTGACGTCTGCCTCAAGCAGCACCAAACGGATTTCCCGCATGGTTTCTTTTATATGTTGCTCGGTAAGCTTGCCGTGACCACGAAGCTTCTTAAAAACCGAATCTAACTTGTCAGATAATGTATCAAACATACCACTGCTACGGCAAAATTCACGAAAGGACTAAATATATGTAAGGGACAACCCCATGTCAAGCGCAAAAACCCTCACAAAACAAGCGTTTTTACAACTGCTGTGTAAAAACTCCATCCTGCTTCTGCCAGACCTCCGCAACCGCCAAACCGGCAGTGGCAAGGGCCTCTTCAATCTGCGCACGACTCTCCGGTGAAAAACGGATCGCCAGCCCGCAATCAGAACTCAACTGACGCGGCACCGGAATCAACAAAATCTTCAGTCCGGCCGCTTTGAGAACTTTCTCGGCCTTCATCACCCGATGAATCGAGTGAAAAATAGCGACATAATCCCCGTCATTAACCACGCAAAAACTCCTTAAGACCCATTCAAAACCCAGTCCGGCCGCGCATAATGCCACGTTTGCCAATGACATGCAAGGGAGGATTTATAAATATACCGGCATCCCTTATTGCGTTTGACTCAATCGCAACTTAAATAGTAAAGTTTCAACAGGCTAAACAAACTGAACATATACAAGGATCAACAAGTGCATACCGTAAGAATCCTGCCACTAGCGGCATTACTGTTCTTCTCCTTCGGCACCAACCTGCCGCTCGGTTATTTACGCGAGACCAGCCGTAAGTTTTCCCTGCACTGGTTCGTACTCGTTCACCTGTCAATCCCTTTTATTATCGCCCTGCGCATCATGTTCGGCTTTGGCTGGCATGTCATCCCCTTCACTCTCGCCTGCGCCGTTGCCGGACAAGTCATCGGCAGCCGCATCCGGCGACGAACCTTACCATGAGCGCCAAACGGCCACAGATGAAAAAAGCCGAGCGGGCTAGCGCCATACTGAAGCAAGTCCTTGGCGACAATGGGATCGACGAACGGCTCTCGCGCTATCAGGTCTGGATGATCTGGGACCAGGTGGTCGGAAAGCAGATCGCAAACCGCGCCCGCCCCCTGCGTTTTCGCCAGGGGATTCTCGAGGTGCAAGTGGACCATCCCGTCTGGATGCAGCAGTTACAGATGCTGAAACCGCAAATTCTGGCAAAGCTGCATGCACAACTACCCAAAGCGGACATTACGGACATCTACCTTCGCAAGGTTCCGACACCATATACGTGCCCAAAAGAAGAAACCAAACCGAACGGGTCGACTTGGCAACAGATGAAATTAAGCGAAGAAGAAAAAAGGGAAATAGCAGGTCAGCTCGAACCGCTTCAGGATGCCGAACTGCGCGAAGAAATGCTGAAAGTCGCCCTCATGCAAAAGCGCCTCAATAAAGGACGAAAGGAGCAGGATTAGCAAGTAGGATTCTCATACATCGACAAAACTTCATCGCTGTAATCACGCCCGGCCCCCTTATAGACATAGAGTGGCCGCTCAACGGTCAGTCCCGGGTGCCCCCTTTTGCGCCCTTCCACCAAAATCATTTTTGCCGGTTCACATCGGCGTGGATGAACCATCCGCAAGCGCTTCGGCTCGATCCCGACCGCGCCCATCTGTACGATAAGCTCCGATAAACGTTCCGCTAGGTAAACGATGGCAAAACGTCCGCCATTTTTCAGTAACCATCCCGCAGCAGCAACGAAATCGACCAACCCCCCATTGAGTTCGTGGCGTGCAGCCGAGCGCTCATCACTGGAGGAAATTCGTCCGTTGCCGATCTGGCGATAAGGCGGGTTGCTGACGACCAGATCAGCGCTTGCAACCGGAAAAAGTTCTCTAATCTGTCGCAAATCCCCCTGCACAACCTGAACTCTGTGCGCCAACCCATTTAGCTCGACATTGCGCAGCGCACGTTCAGCCATATCGGGCTGTACCTCGACACCGATTAGCTCTTGAGCATCACTTAATTTCGCCAGCAATAGAGGCAAGACACCGCTGCCGGTACCAAGGTCAACGATAACGTCACTGGGACGACAAGTCACAAAACGGGCCAGCAACACCGGATCAAGCGAAAAACGATATCCTTTTTTCGCCTGCAACAATTTAAGGTTGCCGAGCGACAATTCATCAAGAGTTTCACTCATGGCAGTCAATAAGCACGAAAAAACCGGTTACGTCAAGACGCACCGGCACACAAAACTTTTTTTGTTTCTGACAAGAAAGTCTTTTTCACCTTCATTTCCCACTCATGATCAATTCTATCAGGCTTACTCAAACAGGCAGTCCGAGTTTCATATACATGATCGAATGAGGTAGATTGGGAAAAGAATTTTCCAACCATGCAAGTGGCAATCATGGCCATAGGAAATACGCTCGCGGAGAAGCACACGTCAATGCAGTGGAGTCATTCAACGCGATCCGGGAAGAGCGAAGCAGGGGGGGCTTTTACTTTGTCAGTCGACAACATCTGCCGCGCTATCTCAGTGAGATCGTCTTTCGCTGGAACAACCGGGGGCCTGTGAAAAAAAAGTGAAACGGATTGTCAAAGATCGTGAGGCAAGCAAAACCCGTTCAGGAACAGTTTGATGACTTGCTTCAGCATGTGGTAGGCACTCAGCTTCGAAGAACCATCTGGGGCGGGCTTGCTCAACCTCAGCGTTTGTGTTGTGGATAGAACCGAAAAAAAGCCGACCCAGAAAAATCTGGATCGGCTTTTTAGCTTAACCAACCTGTCTAAACAAATTACTTAACGTGGCATTCTTTACACTTGGTCGGACCACCCTTGTCTTTGTGGCAGTCTTTACATACCTTGTGGAAAGCAGTCTTCGACTTCGGTGCCTCAGGCTTAGCATCGTGACAGGTCTTACAAGCAGCATATTCACCAGTGTGGTGACAGGTTGTACACTCAGTCAGGCCTTGGTGCTTGGCGTGATCAAGGGTAATCGTCCCCATTTTGGCTTCCATCTTGATGGAAGCAGGACCG
>NZ_QKAP01000111.1 GCF_003247215.1 Malonomonas rubra
CTCAATATTCTTTCTAGGGCAGGAACTGCCCGAAGTCACGCCCGTGGAGAATCCTCTGACGGCGGAACGGCTCGCAAGAGCCGGTCTACGAGTCATGGTTCGTTGAAACAGGAAGCTCCGTCGCTTGCGGCGGGGTAGTTCACAGAAACGGTCAGTCGGATCGGCCAAGCAATCGACCGCCATATAGTTGGTTCGGTCGCCACTAGGGCTCGTCGGGAGATGGAAACGCAAGGCGAGCTGAAAGGCATTGTCGCCACCGACATGCCACTGAAAGTGCCAAACAACTTCATCGGCCCTGAGCATCTCCCCAAAGGGTTCAGCCTTCATCCTCTAACCGAACAGGGATCGGATCGCTATTCAAATCGAAACGAAAAAAAAAGGAAGAGATTAAATTACGACTCTTCCTTTTCCGCTCTTTGGTTTTGCGTTACGCGACAACAATTAGGCGGCCGGTTTATCCCCCACATAAACGGTAGAGATCCCGAAGGTCAGATCACAATACTGCAGCCGCTGGAACCCGGCTTTACCCATCATCACCGAAAACTCTTCCTGGCTGGGAAATTCGATTACAGAATCAGGCAGGTACTGGTAGGCACTGCGCTTTGAGATCAGCCCGCCGATGGTCGGCAGAATTTTCTGAAAATAGAAGTAATAGATTTTACGGAACAGTTCGCTGCGCGGGTTGGAAAATTCAAGAATCACCGCACGCCCGCCCGGCTTAAGTACTCGAAACATTTCGTTGAGCCCTCCCTGCCGATCAACCACATTGCGGATGCCAAAGGCGATAGTGATGGCGTCGAACGATGCAGCCGGGTGGGGAATCGCTTCACAGGGGGCGTTGACCAGCATGATCCGCGAACCGTGTCTTGAGTTGTTCAGCTTCTGCTGGCCATGCACCAGCATCCCCTGGGTAAAGTCTTCGCCGACGATAGTCACCGACGGATCGCTCTGCTCTGCGACCTCCAGCGCAACATCACAGGTGCCAGTCGCTATATCAAGTACCCGGCCGTTTTTCGGCACGCTCAACTGGCTGACTGCAAAGCGGCGCCAACGCTGATCGATACCGAACGACAACAGGCGGTTGAGCAAGTCGTAGCGGGGCGAGATATCATCAAACATTTGCCGGACACTGCGACCTTTTTCGGACAACTGAAACATGGACAAACTCCTGGGCAACCTATATAAATACTACTCTGCCGCGTCTTGAAACGGGCATTCCAGATTCGTTTCGGTGCATGTTTCTATCACAGAGTAGGCGCGGGACCAACAAAAAACAGGTTAACAACGATGTCATTAAAGCAACTGAAATTGCCGGTTGCCGTCTGCGCGGCAGTCATAGAGAAAAACGGCAGATATCTGCTCACCAAGCGACCGGCCGACAAAAAACTAGGCGGGTTCTGGGAATTTCCTGGCGGGAAAATAGACCCGGGCGAATCCCCGCACGCTGCTTTAAAAAGGGAACTGCGTGAAGAGCTCAGCATTGAAATCTCCGTGAGATCAGTTCTGGAAACCGTTTACCACCACTATGAATGGGGCAATGTCCTGATACTTGCTTATCTCTGCCGGTGGGAAAGTGGCACGATCGAGCACCTTGAAGTTGCCGATCATGCCTGGGTAGGGCCGCAAGATTTCGGCGCTTACGATATTCTCGCTGCGGATCAGCCGATCTTGGAAAAAATTCAACAATCGAACAGTAAAAACCGCCAAAGAACCTTAGCTGACGAATAAAATGGGTTGTCAGGGTTAACATCTTGCTTCATTCTTGATGATTAATCGAACCAACTCTAATAAATGTTGATTTTTATTTATTGCAAGGAGGCAAGCGGATGGCCCCACGAGAAAGAGTGCATGTCAACTTTTTCGCCCCATCTACCGAAAGTATGAAAGCCGAAGTGTCCGTGGTGCGGATCATCCTCGCCGTGTGGGCCTTCTTGAGCTTCGGCATCCCGACCCTGATTTGGCTTGCCGGGCTCGGCGACCCGAGCGGGCTCGGTCAATCCTACTTTACCGAAGATCGCAGTGTACTTGGATTCCCGCTCCATTACTGGCTGCTAGCGCAAGGATGCACGATCGGCTTTGTTCTGCTCTGCAAACTCTATTGCACCCTCTGGGACCACTTGATCACACACCTGCAAAACAAATAATCTCACCGGTTCCAGGAGCTTTGAAATGAACAGAAACACCCTCAACCTGCTGCTGACATTGTTGCTTCTGCTGCTGAGCGCAAACCTTGCCACTGCGGCCGGCGAAGAGATCGACCAGATCAAGCACGGCTTCAAGATGGTTCCGGCGATCATCATGATCGCCCTGCTCTGTGTCTATATCGGCGTAGGCTTCTTGTCGAAGGTTTCATCTACCTCCGGTTACTGGGTCGCCAACCAAGGGATCGGCAAGCTGGGCAACGGAGCGGCGATCGCCTCCGACTGGATGTCTGCCGCCTCGTTCATGGGCGTCGCCGGCCTGCTTTATTTAAAAGGCTGGTTCGGTCTCGGCTACATCATCGGCTGGACTGGCGGTTACGTGCTGCTGCTCTGCCTAATCGCAGCCCAGATCCGGCGCTTCGGCAAATACACCATCCCCGAGTTTCTCGGCGACCGCTACAATAGTCATGGCGTTAGGATGATCGCTGCCTTTGTCACAGTAATCATCGCCATCACCTATTCCACCGCCCAATTCAAAGGGATCGGCCTGATCTGCGGCTGGATCTTCGGCATGGACTACACGATGGCCGTCTTCTTCGCTGCCGGAGTGGTCTGCGTCTACATGCTGATTTCAGGGATGGCCGGGGTGACGCGAAATCAGCAGATCCAATACGTGGTGTTAATTTCCGCTTTTCTGTTGCCACTCTGGTTCCTGATCAAGAAAGCTGGTGGCGCCGGATTTTTGCCACAGCTCGAATACGGCAATATCCTCGGCGATCTGATGAACGGCAAAAGCGCCGCAGGCCAACTGAGCGCAGAAGCGACCGAAAAGCTACGTCGGGATTTCCTGCCCTGGGGGCATGGCGATTACTACCACTTCCTGGCGTTGGTTTTCACCTTGATGGTCGGCACGGCCGGGTTGCCCCACATCATGATCCGCTTCTACACCGTCAAGAACGAGGACACCGCCCGTAAATCGGTGCTCTGGGGATTGTTCTTTATCGGCCTGCTCTACTGGTCTTCTCCGGTCTATGCTGTCCTTGGAAAATTCTGGAACCCGACCGGCGGTTCCGAAGTTGCCGATGTCATCATCCTCTCGGCACCGGAAGCCGCCGAACTCGGCACCGCCTTTATCGGCTACTTGGCTGCTGGGGCTCTGGCTGCCGGGCTATCGACCGTCGCAGGGCTACTGGTCGCCGGCGCCTCGGCAATCGCCCACGACTGGTACTCGACAGTCTGGCGACCAACCTGTAGCGACCGCCAGGCATTGAACGTCGGCCGCATGGTCACCGCCGTGCTCTGCATTATCGTCATCTTCTTTGCTCTCAACCCGATCGCTCTAATCGCCCAGATCGTCGCCATGGCGTTTGCCCTCGCCGGCAACACTATCTTCCCGGTGGTGGTGCTCGGCATCTGGTACTCAAAGGCGAACAAATACGGCGCACTGGCCGGGATGTGTTTCGGTCTCGGCATGACCCTGCTGGCGATGTTTGGCTGGAGCGCCAAGATCGCGACCTTTCACGGCGGCGGGCTGCTGCCTGCAACCTCCAGTTCACTGATCATCTGTCCGATGGCGTTTTTGATCAATATCGTCGTCTCCAACATCATGCATGATAAACTTGATGAGGACTCCATCGAGCGCAGCGACGACCTACTGCGCAAAATTCACAATCTGCCGGAATACAACGAAAACAAAAACTCGGTCTAACCACAAGATCGCAACTCGAACCGTCCCCGACCTGCCGTTTGCCGCCTTGAGGATTTTTATTACCTGCAAAGAATTTCGTGGAAAAAATTTGCCGCCCTAAATCGGTCCGTGTAAAATCAAATACGTTTATTTTCAGCCGATTCGCCACAATCCGCCAGAGGAACTCTTTAGCATGGGTATAATCCATCTCCGCGACAGTGAACCGTTCTGCCACCTGCCTGAAGTTCTTTTTCAGGAGCTGCGCGAAAGTGCCGTCAAGCGGACTTTCGGCGCCAACATCCACATCGTCAACCAGCACGATCAACCGACCGGCTTTCTCTATGTAATCATGGAGGGGATGGTCGAAATCACCACCAACGCCCCAGGAGGCGAAGAGATGGTGGTCGATTATCGAAAAGAGGGGCAGTTCTTCGGCGGCACCCCGATTTTCACCGGCGAACCATACACGGGAGGAGTACGCACCGTCACTCCGACCACCTGCTACCTGCTCCCCGAGAAGGCGTTGAAGAAGGTAGCCAAGGGATACCCACAGGTCAGCGAGTATTTTACCCGCATGATGCTGAGCCGGGTCCGCAGCCTCTACGCGGAGATCGTCAAGGAGCATACCAGTAACGCCGTCACCCAGATGGAGGCGTACCCGTTCAAAAAACGCCTTTCGGAAATCATGTCATCGCCGGTCGAAACCTGCGGTCCAGACACCTCGGCCCGTGATGTTGCAAGACAGATGACTGAAAAAGCGGTCAGCTCAGTGCTGGTTGTCGATGCGGGAGGACATCCCATCGGTATCATCACCGAGCGGGATTTGATCGCCAAGGTTATCAGCCCGGACGACACCGATTGCGACGTTATTCCCGCAGCCGAGGTGATGACTGCGCACCCGCATTCGGTTTCACCGCAAACCTATATGTATGAGGCGATGGCCTATATCACGGCCCACGGTATCAAGCATCTGCCAGTCGTTGACGACGGCCAACTGGTCGGCATAGTCACCATGCGAGAGCTGATGCGCTACCGCAGCCAGAAAGCGATGCTGCTGGTCGGTTCGGTCAACGAAGAAACCACCCTGGAAGGGCTGGCGTCGACAAAAAGGGAAATCCTGACCGTTGCCCGCGCTCTGCTGACTGAAACCCATTCAACCCCGGAAGTGATGGAAATCATCTCCTACATCCATCACAGTATCATCAAAAAGGTTTATCAGATCTGTTTCAAAGAGATGCTGGCTGAAGGATATCAGCGCCCAACGGTAAGATACTGCTTTTTGTTGATGGGCTCCGGCGGCCGGCGGGAGATGTTGCTCAACCCGGATCAGGATAACGGCTTTATCTTTGAGGACGTGTCGGATGAACGGCTGCCGGAGATCGAGCAGTTCTTCGTTCCCTTCAGTGAAAAGCTGGTCGCTGCGCTGGCCAAGGTCGGTTACCCCTTATGCGAGGGGAAAGTGATGTGTAACAATCCGATGTGGCGCGGCCGTCTGATCGACTGGCACAAGCGGATACACGACTGGGTACAAAACCCGGAACCGCAAAAAGTGCGCTACTCATCGATCTTCTTCGATTTCGTACCGCTGGAGGGAGATTCAAACCTCGCCCAGGCGCTACACGACATCGTCTTTTCAGAGATCCGCCGTTTCGAAGGTTTCCTCTACCACATGATGTCCCTTGATCTGCGCTACAAAGTTCCGGTCGGGCTGCTCGGGCGTTTTATAGTTGCCAAAGACGGGGAGCACAAAGGTCTGCTGTCGGTCAAGCAGGGTGGCAGCATCTACATCGTCGACTGCACCCGCATGTTCGTGCTGGAAAAAGGGATTCAACAGACCACCACTCAGGATCGGCTCAACATGCTGGTCAAACGCAAGGTCTTCGAAACCGACACGGCAGAACATATCAAAGCGGCGCTGGAAGCCCTGAACTTTCTGAGGCTACGCAACGAAATCGTGCAGTTAGAAAACGGGCAGAAGCCAAGCCACTATCTCGACCCGTTCCAGCTGTCGAAAAGTGAACAGGAATTACTCAAGGAAGCCTTTCATGTCGTCAGCAAGCTCCAGGACGCCACCAAACGGCACTTCTCGAAATCCTATATTTAATCATCGGATAGAACATGAAAATCCGCCTGACAATCCTTTGTGAAAACAGCGTCGAGCGGGTCAGTCCGGCGGGATTGCTCGGCGAGCATGGGTTTTCCTGTCACCTGCAGACCGAACAGGGGGACTACCTGTTCGATACCGGCGCCGGACAGACCATCCTTCTGAACAGCGACAAGCTGAACATCGATCTCACCAAGCTACAAGGGATCTTCCTCAGTCACGGCCATCTCGACCACACCGGCGGCCTGCGGCAGGTCCTGGAGCGTACCGGCCCAATCCCGATCTTCGGTCATCCAGATATTTTCCAGATTCGTCACAGCCGCAACGGTAACCAATTGCGCGCCATCGGCATCCCCTGGCATAAAGAACAGCTGGAAACATTGGGAGCCATCTTCCACTTAGACCGTTCCCCGCAGCAGGTGGGCACGCAGCTGACCCTTTCGGGCGAGGTTCCACGATGCAATGAATTTGAAACCGGCGATCCACATCTGATCATTCTTGATGAGCAGGGGAAGGAAATACCCGATCCACTGGCTGATGATCTGTCGCTGTTCATCGATAGCCCAAATGGTTTGATCCTCCTCCTCGGCTGCGCCCATGCCGGTGTACTGAATATCATCGAGCATGCCCGCAAGGTGACCGGACAGGACAAAATCTGCATGTTGATTGGAGGCACCCATTTGAAATTCAGCAACACCGAACAGCTGGAGGCAACTCTTGATCGTCTGGAGGAACTGAATATTGCGAAAATCGGTGTGTCTCACTGCACCGGCCTGCGTCAGGCCCAACAGCTGGCAGATCGGTTTGGAGAACGTTTTTTCAATGCCTCGGTTGGACAAAAAATCGTGGTCGATAACCTGTAAGACTCAGCCCTCGGCAAATGTGTACCTGTTTTTGCCGTGATTCTTCGAAACGTACATGGCTTGGTCGGCTCTTTTGAACAAAACGTCCTGATTTGTTCCATGAGCCGGGAAAAGAGCGATACCGATACTGGCACCGATAACCACCTCTCCCTGTTTTAAATGAAACGGCTCATGCAGCAGTTCGAGCATTTTTTCAGCACAAGTCTGAACCCCCGAACTACTGTTGACTTCAACCATTAATAGCGCGAACTCATCTCCCCCCAAACGGGCCAGAGTATCTGCTGAGCGGCAGCACCGAGCCATTTTCTTGGCCACCACTGTAAGCAACTCGTCACCGACAACATGCCCGAAATTATCATTTACTTGCTTGAAGCCGTCGAGAGCGATGTAAAGCAAAGCACACTGACGACCATGGCGCTTGGCATTTTCAAGCGTTTGCTTCAAGCGGTCAAAAAACAGCATTCGATTCGGTAGGCCTGTCAAACTGTCGTAGTGAGCCATATTGAGAAGTCGTTTCCGGTGGAGCTTCCTCCGAGTTATGAACAAGGTGAAAAACCATGCGACGACGGCAGCTCCAAACAAAAGACCGACAGTGAGTAGAAATAGATTATTCAACAAACTCTGTGTATGCGCAGTAATCTTTTCCGACGAGATAAACGTATAGATTTTCCAGAAATAAGGTTCGCTGCCACTGCGCTCATCAACAGAATTTTCCAATGGCTCAAGCGTGGTATAGGTATAAATTCCAGAGTCCGTCTTTACTTGCCCTGAAGGAGAAGCGAGCATCTGGCGCCAGACTTGTGGATTTTTCTTGGCAAAGGTTAAATGGGAACGTTCGTCAAACATGAAACCCCACGCGTAATTTGCTTGCGGGTGCTTCAGCCAATAACCATCGGAATTCAGCAACATCGTCTGCCCGCGGGCTACAGAACCGACATTCTGGATCAGATCGAGCAAATTCTTCCCCAGATAATTCAGCACCACAATTCCCCTCTTTTGTCCCTGCCGATCGAATACCGGTGCGGCAAAACGTATTACCGGCTTGAAGGGCACCTCCACTTTTTCTCGCTCAACATTCAGGTCGAGCGGCGAAATATAGGTTTGTCCCTTCGACAATGGATAAGTTTCGGCAAAATAGTAACGGGGGAACTTATTCTGCAGCTGCTTCGTTGTTACAATTCTCGGCCGACCGGCATTGTAATTGACCCGGACCACCTCCAAGCCGCTGTTCTCAATGTAACGGACCTTATCGTAAATTTTCTTGTTTCTGATAAAGAAGAGATATTCTTTTTGAACCGCAGCGAGGTGATCTTCCGTCGGTTGCTGCAGATAGGCTTGTAAAATATCCTGCCCGGCCAGAAAGTCCAAGTCACTGTGGAGCGAAGCAAAAAGGTTGCGGACGACCGCCCGTTGCAGATTCACAGAATGTTGTTCTTCTGCAAATAAGCGTTGTACATAATTCTGGCTTTGCAGCCGATACACCGCTGAGATCATACCGATCAGCAAAGAGCTTAAAATGGCGAATAAAAATAGGAACGCATTAAGAGACTTATTGCCTAATAGTTTGCGTTCGACATTGCTCATGTTGATGAGTTCCCCAGTTATACAATCGATTTACAAACCACAAATTTAGAGCAGTATAATAATTGTTTTCCTGCAAGTCTGCCGACAACGCGACGCAAATCGAGTAGGGTGAGGTGAGAATGAACTCACCTCATCCCTCTCACAGAACCGTGCGTACGGGCCTCGTACACGGCTCCTGTTCATTCTTCTCTCAATAGTTCTGAGGCAGATAACCCGTTTCCATTCTGCTCAGATCAAACA
>NZ_QKAP01000035.1 GCF_003247215.1 Malonomonas rubra
TCGAATGCTCCGATTGTGGCACGAAGGTTTCCAAGACCCTCGCAACAAGGACACATCGTTGTCCGAGTTGTGGCCTGGTCATAGATCGTGACCACAACGCGGCACTCAATATTCTTTCTAGGGCAGGAACTGCCCGAAGTCACGTCCGTGGAGAATCCTCTGACGGCGGAACGGCTCGCAAGAGCCGGTCTACGAGTCATGGTTCGTTGAAACAGGAAGCTCCGTCGCTTGCGGCGGGGTAGTTCACATAGAAAGGTTTTGCCCTTATGCTGATCTATAAAGTCGTTGAAACAAGTCAGGTTGATGATCTTAGCCTAGAAAGTATATTAAATCAGTGGACCGCCGAAGGTTGGCACTTTGAAGGTTTTCATTTTGCCATGCGAGAAGCCAATCGGCGGCCGGGGATGGCATTTGTCACTTTTACCCGCGAAGTACTGGATCAATCGGAATAATCTTCACGGTCGCTGTAGCTGATCGTATGCTTCGGATCTGAAGATGGCGTTGCACCACAGCGCGGACAGGTCGGCTCCAGAGTATCCTCTTCCACGTATGGGTCGCTGACCAGTTCCCGCGGCTCCCCAGTACACTCGCAAAACCACTGACGATAAACAGTCATCATAACCTCCTCAGCAAGAGATTTGGTCATTACAGGCTGTCGTAGTTAATTCAGTATAGCAGGAAATCAATCAGTTCTCAGTAGACTAGTCCACCCTTTTTACGCACCTTGCGCATGGTCTTGCTGGCCAGATAACGCGCTTTTTCCGCCCCCATGGCTAGAGTCTTGCGCAGGCCGTCGGCATCGGCGAGTAGCTCTTTACGTCTTTCGGTGTAAGGGGCGAAGAAGTCATGCACCGTTTCGAACAGCTCCTGCTTGACATCCCCGTAACGCAGCCCTGGAGTCAGATAACGCTCGCGTAGTTCGGCAACCCCCGCTTCATCGAGGAACAGTCGAAAGATCTGAAACAGGTTGCAGGTGTCGGGATTCTTTGGTTCTTCGACCGGGGTCGGGTCGGTGACGATGCGCATGATCTGCTTGCGCAGCGGTTTGCTATCGAGGAACAGGTCGATGGTGTTGCCGTAACTCTTGCTCATCTTACGACCGTCGAGGCCGGGGATGGTCGCTACATTATCGTCAATGTCCGGTTCCGGAACGGTGAACACCTCGCCGTACTCGTTATTGTACTTAATGGCGATGTCGCGGGCCACTTCGAGGTGCTGCTTCTGATCTTTGCCGACCGGAACCACTTCGCTTTGGAACAGTAGGATGTCGGCGGTCATCAGCACCGGATAGGCGAACAGACCGTGGTTCGGGCTGAGCCCCTGCGCGACTTTATCCTTGTAGCTGTGGCAGCGCTCCAGCAGTCCCATCGGGGTAAAGTTGGAGAGAACCCAGGTCAGCTCCTGTACTTCGGGCAAGTCCGACTGCACCCAGAAGGTGCTCCTTTCCGGATCCATCCCCAGCGCCAGAAAACTGGCTGCCGCCTCAAGGGTCCCCTTGGCCAGGGCTTTTCCGTCTGAGAGGCTGGTCATGGCATGGTAGTTGGCGATGAAACAGAACAGTTCTTCCTGTTCCTGGTATTCTATCATCTTTTTCATCATTCCGAAGAAGTTGCCCAGGTGCAGGGCACCGGAGGGCTGGATGCCGGATAATACGCGCATGTTTGTTGCTCCAAAAAGGTCAAGGGTTTAAAAACGCTGGTGAATTTAACAGATGGTAGAGTGACAGGTCAATCTCTTTGCTGGTTAAGGATGACTTGTCATTACTGCGTTTCGTGTCAGATTTGCACTGATCGTGTGCGGTTAAGAGGTGAACTATATTTAACCGTTCTATCCACAATACAAAGGCTGAGGTTGAGCAAGACCGTCCCAGATGGTTCCTCGAAGCTGAGTGCCGACCGCATGCTGAAGCAAGGCATAAAACTGTTCCAAAACGGGCTTTGCTTGCATCACTTTTTTTGACAATCCGTTTCGCTTCTTTTCCACAGAGACCCGGTTGTTCCAGCGAAAGGCGATCTCACTGGGATAGCGCTGCAGATGTTGTCGACTGACAAAGTGAAAGCCCCCCTGCTTCGCTCTTTCCAGGACTGTGATGAAGGATTCCGCTGTATTGACCTGTGCTTCTCCCCAAGCGTATTCCCTGTGGCCGTGATGGACACTTACATAGTCGGTTCTTTTCCCAGCGCCATATAGGTGTGTAATTGATCAGTCATCACCGAAGCTTCACCTTACTGGTTTTGCTGCTGCCCGCCCATCATGGTGGCCAGCTGTAACAGTTGCTGCAAATCCATGCCGCTCTCTTTCAGAATCCCGAGCAGCACCGGGAAAAGTTGCATCATAAAACCCGGTTCTTTGATCACTTCTTTGGCCAGCTCCGGCAGCGTGTCGAGGATGAAGGCCTGTTTTTCTTCCTTGCTCAAGCCCAAAAGGGCGGTTTTGATTGCTTCGGGGGACATCGGTTCTCCTGTACTTGCTAAATGTTACTTGCCAAATGCTATTTTGTAGACTTCCGGGTATTCCTTGACGAAGTGAACTTCGATTCCTTCGCGAAGGTAACCGGGAAGATCTTCGTAATCCTTTTTGTTCTCATGCGGGAAAATTAGCGTGTCGAGGCCCGCCCGGCGCGCGGCAATCGTTTTTTCTTTAACACCGCCGATCGGCAAGACCGAACCAGTCAGCGATAGCTCACCAGTCATGCCGAGCTTCTTGCGCACTGGCTTGTCCTTGATCATCGACAACAGCGCGGTGGTCATGGTGATCCCGGCTGATGGACCGTCCTTGGGGGTGGCGCCAGCTGGGACGTGCAGGTGGATGAAATGGTTGTCAAAGTAGTCTTCCGGGATCTTATATTTATCCAAGTGCCCCATCACGTAAGAATATGCAATCTCCGAACTTTCCACCATCACCTTGCCGAGCTGTCCGGTCTGTTTAAATCCTTTGCCCTTGCTTTTCATTGCGGTTGCCTCAATCTGCAGGGTGGCACCGCCCATGCGGGTCCAAGCCAGGCCGGTAACCACACCCGGACAGTCTTTGATTAACTCCTCTTCGCTGAAGATCGGCTTACCTAGATAGTGCTCGATATCTTTCTTGCTAACGACGATTTTTTCTTCGCGGCCTTCGGCAAACTCCATCGCCGCTTTGCGCATGATCTTCTTGATGCGATTTTCCAGTCCGCGCACACCCGATTCGCGGGCGTAGCGGTCAACGATGTCGGCCAGCGCCGCCTTGTTAATGCTGACCCTGGATTTGTCGAGCCCGTGTGTCTCGAGAGCCTTGGGAATCAGGTAGCGCTTGGCTATCTCCAGCTTCTCTTCGAGGATATAGCCGGATAGGCGGATTACTTCCATCCGGTCGAGCAGCGGAGCCGGGATAGTGTCAAGCTGGTTGGCGGTGGCGATAAACAGCACGTTCGATAAGTCGAAGGGCACATCCAGGTAATGATCGCGGAAGGCGTCGTTCTGCTCCGGGTCGAGCACCTCAAGTAGTGCCGAGGCCGGGTCTCCCTGGAAAGAGGCACCGATCTTGTCTATTTCATCGAGCATCAGCACCGGGTTGGCTGTGCCGGCGCTCTTCATCGCCTGGATCGCTTTGCCCGGCATGGCCCCAATGTAGGTACGACGGTGCCCTTTGATTTCTGCTTCGTCGCGCATGCCACCAACCGAGAAACGGTAGAATTTGCGTTTTAAGGTGTCGGCGATCGATTTGCCGATCGAGGTTTTGCCGACCCCCGGCGGACCGACCAGGCAGAGGATCGAGCCGGAGATGTCGCCCTTCATTTTGCCGACGGCAATGAACTCCAGAATCCGCTCCTTAACATCCTCCAGCCCGTAGTGGTCGCGATTAAGCACCCGGCGAGCGCGAGGGATATCGTAGGCATCCTTGCTAAACTTGCCCCAGGGCAGGATGGTCAGCCAGTCGAGGTAGTTGCGGCTGACGGTGTATTCCGGTGAGGAGGGCTCAAGCAGCGAGAGCTTTTCGATCTCCTCATCGACTGCTTTCTGCGCCTCGTCGTTCAGGGTCAGCTTCTTCAGCCGTGCCTGGTACTTTTCGATTTCTGAGACTTTCCCCTCTTTTTCCAGCCCCAATTCTTTCTTGATCGCCTTGAACTGTTCGCGCAGGAAAAAGTCGCGTTGCTGGGCAGAGATCTTCTCTTCGATACTCTGCGAGATCTTGGTCTGCAGCCGGGAAACCTCCAGCTCTTTTTTCAGCAGTACCAGCACCTTGTCGATGCGGTGGTTGATTTCATAGGTTTCCAGCACGTCCTGCAGTTCGTAGCCGTCTGCGTTGGTCAGGTTGGCTGCGAAGTCGGTCAGGCGGGCCGGGTCATCCATACTGGAGCGGCCGAGGAACAGCTTGATCTCTTCCGAGTAGAGCGGGTTTATCTGTACCAGTTCCTTAAGTGTCGAGATGATCGCCATGGAGTAGGCCTTCAATTGGGCGTCATCGGTCAGTTCCGGGCCATGATAGTAGGTCACTTCGCTGTAGATGATGTCATCGGTTTCATAGACCCGGTCGAGGCTGAAGCGCTCCAGGCTGTTGACCAGCACGTGTGCGCTGTCCTCTTCACTATGAATCAGCTTGAGTATCTTGGCTGCGACGCCTACCTCCTGAAGGTTGTCCGGGGCGTCATCATCTTCCAGTTCTTTGGCCATCACCAGGCCGATCGCCTGGGAGGGGGTGTCCATCGCCTGCTTGATGGTGCGAACCCTTGATTTTCCGTTGACGGTCAGCGGGATGATGACGCCGGGAAACGCCGGGCGTGGGCGCAGCGGAATAATCGGCAGACTCGGTGGGAGCATGTCGCGTGCCAGAACCAAGCCTTCGTCCGGAATGGCATGGACATCGGCGTCGGTTTCGACTTCGATTTCATATTCGATAGAATCGTCATGATCTTCAAAGTTGTCATGCATGCTAAAGCTGCTCCTTATAAATTTCGGTCCAGTCGTGTGCAGAATGGTGTTTCAGGGTGCACATAACAATGGGCGCATTCAAAGTCGCTGAAAAGATAATAATAACAGACTGTAGCTGTCAATCTTTCAATCGGGAAAAGAATGGTGAAAAGCTTCTTTTCAGCCCTTTTCCTTTGTCCATTGCTGTGGAATAATCCCTTGAACTTTAATCCTGCGAAAGGTGCACCATGTCTGAACAGAATCAACGTGTCTATCTGGTTGATGGATCTTCCTATATTTATCGCGCTTACTACGCGATCCGCCATCTCTCCAATTCGAAAGGAGAGGCAACCAACGCGGTTTATGGTTTCACCAACATGCTGCTCGGGTTGGTGCGGGACGAAAAGCCGGATCGGCTGGCGGTGGTTTTTGATGCCAAGGGGCCGACTTTCAGAAAGGAACTCTACCCGGAATACAAAGCAAATCGAAGCGCCATGCCGGAAGATCTGGTGCCGCAGGTACCGTTGATCAAGGAGGTGGTGCGCGCATTCAATATGCCTGCGCTGGAGCAGTCCGGGGTGGAAGCGGACGATATTATCGCTACCTTGGCCAAGCGCTACGCCGAACAGGGTTTCGACGTGGTGGTGGTGACCGGCGATAAAGATTTGATGCAGATCGTTAGCGAGCGAATTTGTCTGCTCGATACGATGAAGAGCAAAGTTTCGCGGCGCGACGATGTGATCGAGCGCTTCGGCGTGCCCCCAGAGCAGGTGCTCGAGGTGCTCGGGCTGGCTGGTGATACCTCCGACAATATTCCGGGGGTGCCGGGGATCGGCGAGAAGACCGCCGCCGGGTTGATTCAGGAGTTCGGCAGTATCGACAATCTTCTGCAGAATATCGATCAGGTCAAGGGGAAGAAACGCCAGGAGAACCTGCGTGAATTCGGTGAGCAGGCACTTTTGTCACGCAAACTGGCTGACCTGCTCTACGATGTTGCGCTGGATGCCTCACTCGATGACCTGGCGTTGGAGGAACCGAACCGTGAGGCACTGACCGAGCTGTTCAGGAAACTGGAGTTTCACAAACTGCTGCAGGAGTTCTCCGCTCCTGCCGATCCGCAGCAACAGGCAAACAGTGAAAATTACCGGACGGTACTGAGCGAAGACGAACTGGATGAGATGCTTGCCAAGCTAAAAGCGGCCGGGCGGTTTGCCTTTGATACCGAGACCACTAGCCTGGTCGCGGTGCAGGCCGAACTGGTCGGGCTCTCCTTCGCCCTCGAGGTGGGGTGTGCCTGGTACCTGCCGGTCGGGCATATGTATCTCGGTGTGCCGGAGCAGCTGCCGAAAGAACTGGTGCTGGAGAAGTTGCGGCCGCTGCTGGAAGACCCCACGATCGAAAAGATCGGCCAGAACATCAAGTACGATGCCCTGGTGCTGCGCAATGCCGGGATCGAACTGGCCGGGGTGGCGCTCGATACGATGGTGCTTTCGTATGTAATCTATCCAGAAGCCAAGTCGCACGGGCTTGATGCGCTGGCCGCTGATCATCTCAACCACCGGATGATTCCCTACTCTGAAGTGGCCGGGACCGGTAAGAAGCAGATCTGCTTTTCCGAGGTTGAGGTGGAAAAAGCGGCAGTTTATGCTGCCGAGGATGCCGATATTACCTGGCAGTTGGCGGAAAAACTTTTGCCTGAGCTGCCCGCGGGGGAACCGGCGAAGCTGCTACAGGAGGTGGAGATGCCGCTGGTCGATGTGCTGACCCGCATGGAGTGGCAGGGGATTCGTGTCGACGCTGAGTTTCTCGGCCAACTATCGACTGAGCTGGCCGAGAAAATGAAAAGCTTGGAGGAGGAAATCTTCCGGTTGGCTGATGGCCCGTTCAATATCAACTCGCCGAAACAGCTCGGTGAGGTGCTGTTTGAAAAGCTCGGCCTGCCGAAAGGGAAGAAGACCAAAACTGGTTGGTCGACCAATGTCGAGGTGTTAACCAGCTTGGCCGAGGAGCACGAGATTGCAGCGAAGATTCTGGAATACCGCTCGTTGAGTAAGCTTAAAGGAACCTATACCGATGCCCTGCCGAAGCTGATCAATCCGCACAGTGGGCGGGTCCACACCAGCTTCAACCAGGCGGTTACCGCCACCGGGCGGCTCTCCTCCAGCGACCCGAACCTGCAGAATATCCCGATCCGTACCGCCGAAGGGCGTCGCATCCGCGAGGCATTCATCCCGCAGGACGGCTGGACGCTGCTTTCCGCTGACTACTCTCAGGTCGAACTGCGGGTGATGGCGCACATGGCTGATGTTCCGGCACTCAAAGAGAGCTTTGTTGCCGGGGAGGATATCCATAAACGGACCGCCAGTGAGATCTTTAACGTCTTTCCGGAAATGGTCGATGCCGAGATGCGCCGCCAGGCGAAGACCATCAATTTTGGTGTTTTGTATGGTATGGGCGCCTTCAGCCTGGCCAAGGATCTGGGGATCGGCCGCAGGGAAGCGCAGCAGTTTATCGATCACTACTTCGAGCGTTACCCGGCGGTGCTCGATTATCTGGAGGCGAAAAAGACCGAAGCACGCGAGCACCAGTATGTGACCACCATTCTCGGGCGGCGCTGCGCGATCCCCGAAATCAACAGCAAGAACGGCGCGATCCGTTCTTATGCTGAGCGTAACGCCATCAATTATCCGATTCAGGGTAGTGCCGCCGATATTATCAAGGTGGCGATGGTCAACATTGATCGCCGGTTGCGCGAAGAGCAGCTCCAGACACGGATGCTGTTGCAGGTGCATGACGAACTGGTGTTCGAGGTGCCGCCGGAAGAGTTGGAGCAGGTCACCGAACTGGTCCGTTTTGAAATGGAGAATGCCGTGCCTCTCGACCTGCCGCTGAAGGTTGATATCGGCACCGGTGACAATTGGGCGCAGGCGCATTGAAAAAAGGGGGAATATGAAACGGTCACTGGTTACGTTGTTGCTTTTGCTGTGTTGCTCGCCACTCTGGGCGGCGGAGGTCGAATTGCGCCCGCTGCAGGTCAGCAACCAAGCACCCCTGGCGGCGCTCTGCGGAATTCCTACTCTGGATCGAGCCCGGTTGCTGGCAGAAGGGTCGTTTGAGCTTGGTTTTCGCTGGGATCTGGCTAGCAACTACACTACCGGCAGCAATCTCAGGGAACAGCTGATCTTCGACGGCGAGAGCAGCCGTTTGGAACTACGGGTTGACCGGGGCTTTGACAACGGCTGGGAAGCCGGTATGGAGATTCCAGTGATTGCCCATCGGCAGGGAAATCTGGATAGTTTTATCGAGGGCTGGCACGATTTCTTCGGCCTGTCGCAGGGGGGACGGGATACTACGGCGAATGATCAGCTCAATTACAGCTATCAACAAGGTGGCAACTCGCGGGTTCTGCTGAAGGATGAAACAACCGGTTTGGGGGATGTCCGTCTGTTGCTGAGCCGCCAGCTTTCCGTTGCGGATGATTCGGCGGTTGCTCTGCACGCGAGTCTGGAACTGCCGACCGGGGATGCTGACAAGCTGCTGGGCAGCGGCAGTTTCGATCTGGCCGTATGGATCAGCGGCGAGCACCTCTGGCGTCCGGCTGAGCAACGTCTGGCCTTACACTGGGGGGGAGGTTTGCTGGCGAGCGACTCGGGGGATGTGCTTTCTTCGCAGCGACGGCCACTGGTGGGCACTGCAACGTTGGGGCTCGCCTGGTCGGCGTGGCCGATGCTGGCTCTGCAGCTGCAGCTTGATGCCAACAGTTCGCTGTTTGAAGACAGCGGCTTGCGGCAGATCGATGAAGCCGCGGCACAGTTGGCGATTGGCGGCGCACTGGCTTTGGGTGAACAGACACGTTTGGAGTTGGCCGTAGTTGAGGATGTCGCTGTCGATACCGCTCCCGACGTAACCTTCCACCTGGCGCTGTCGCATCGCTTCTAACTGCCTACTGGTGATGGGGATGGATCGGAGACTGTTTTGTCTCCTTTTTAAGGTTTTGAAATGATTGATCAAAAGTATCGATATCGATGGAAATGTCGACCGATGTCTATTGAGCTCCCGAACGATTCGATATTAGGCTCGGCTTAACATTTACGGTGCGCACAGCGCAGAAAGGAAACTGATATGAAAAAGATGGCGTTGATCCTGCTGATTGTTGCCTTTGCCGCTTCTTCTGCTATCGCAGTCGATGGCGGCAACCCGAAAAAGGGCAAATACCTGTTCAAGAAGAACTGCAAAACCTGTCATACTGAAGGCGCCGAAGGTGGTGCGATCACCCCGCTATCGAAAACGATGGCCCAGTGGGACAGGTTCTTTTCCGAGAAAAAACACCCGGAAGGAGCCTGGGATGATTACAACGATAAGGATCTGCTCGATATCAACCAATTCCTCTTCGACCACGCTGTTGATTCCGATCAGCCGGAAACCTGCGGTTAATTGGTACGCATACTTAGATTGAAAGCCCCAGACAAAATGACTGGGGCTTTTTTCACCTTGTCCAACTTTCAAGAATTTGAACCGCTAAAGACTTTTCAGCAGAGCCACAGTTTCTTTCGGCTCCGGGCGTTCGGTGTGATCGGTGGTGAATTCGGTATTTTTGACTACTCCGGCCTGATCGACGATGATCCTGCCGGGCAGGGGCAGTTGCCAGCTGTCGTCTCCGTTGAAGCGTGCCAGGTCAATACCGAACCCTTTGTAAACTTCGATCATCGCTTTCGGTAACGGGAAGAGAACCCCCAATTGTCGCAGCAGCTTGCAGGCGGGGTCGCTCAACAAAGGGTAGCTCAGGTTGAGCTTCTTCACCTGCTGTGGTGCATATTTGCTGAGCATTGGCGAAATCGCGATCAGCTTCGCTCCGGTGCTTTCGATCTCCGGTAGCACTTCCTGCAGAGCTTCCAGCTCCACATTGCAGTAGGGTCACCAGACGCCGCGATAAAGGGTGATCAGTACCGGCCCCTGGGCACGCAGTTCGGCAAATTTGATCTGTTGCCCTGTGGCATCGGCCAGGCTGAAGTCGGGAAACTTGTCTCCTGTTTTGATTGTGTGCTGCAAAATGCCCGATGCTGCCAGATCGGCCTTGGCCTTTTGCATGGTTGCCCACGTTTCCGGCGGGACCTTTGCTGCCGATGCCGCTTTTATTCGTTCCAGTCTGTCTTTCAGCATTTTTCCTCCTCTCAGAAGAAGGGAAAGCTTAGTTGCTTGCTCGGCTATTTTTTTTAATGCTTAGCATTCCAAGTGAAACTGTCAAGTTTCTTACTGTGAACAAGGGAGGAGGAACCGTTTGCGAAGTTTTTTCTGCGGGTTATAATTTCAGCAAGAACTGATTGCAACCAAGCAGGATAGTTGTTATGCACGAAGCGATGTTTTACAGTCCGTTAGAAGAAGACCGGGTACACTGTCGGCTTTGCCATCACCAGTGCCAGATCGCAGCTGGCAAATTGGGGATCTGCGGGGTTCGGGAAAACCGGGGCGGAAAACTCTATTCCCTGGTTTATGGCAAAGCGGTGGCGACCAATATCGACCCGATCGAAAAGAAGCCGCTGTTCCACCTGCTGCCTGGCTCCACGTCTTTTTCCGTGGCCACTGTCGGCTGTAATTTCCGTTGTCGTCATTGCCAGAACTGGCAGATCGCGCAATTTCCACATCTGCATAAGCGTGAGATCCCCGGCCAGGAACTAAGTCCGCAAGCGATCGTCAAACAGGCCGAACAGGCCGGCTGCGCTTCGATCGCTTATACCTACACTGAGCCGACCATCTATTTTGAATATGCTTACGACACGGCTAAACTTGCCAGTGCCGCCGGGCTGAAAAACGTTTTTGTCAGCAATGGGTACACCAGCTTCGAGGCGTTGCGGGCGATCGCGCCCTACCTGGACGCGGCCAACATCGATCTGAAGTCGTTCAGTGACGACTTCTATCGCCGCGTCTGTGGCGCCCGCTTGCAGCCGGTGCTCGATACGATCCGGCTTTACCGTGAACTGGGAATCTGGCTCGAGATCACCACCTTGCTCATACCCGGTTATAACGATGATGAGGAGCAACTGAGGCAGATTGCAGAATTTATCTGCAGTGTCGGTGTTGACATTCCCTGGCATGTGACCGCTTTTTATCCGACCCACAAATTGCTCGATGCGCCCCGTACCCCGGTTGAGACCTTGCGCAAGGCGCGACAGATCGGATTGCAAGCTGGATTGCGTTATGTCTATGAGGGGAATATTCCCGGGGAAGGGGGCGAGAACAGCTATTGCCACCAGTGCGGAGAGCTGTTAATCGAGCGTTACGGGTTTTCGATCCGTAAAAACCTGCTGCAGAATGGCCGTTGCTCATGCGGCGAAGCAATTTCCGGTGTTGGCATGGATCTGTCTTGAGAGCTTTTTTAATATTAGATTATTATTTCACTTCCACGATTTACGAGTAAACTACCTTGAACTTGTATAGTCAGAAATCAGGCTAAAAAATCATTGAATTGAAGAGACCATATAGATGAACACTAAACGTTTTGTAAAAAGCGGACTATGTCCGGAGCTGACCGATATCCCGCCGCTTGGACTGGATGGAACCACGCTGGCTCGGGCGTTTCGACATTATTACACCAACCATCTGGGGCGGGATAAACATTGCAATCTGCTGCATTACGCTTATGAGGCATTGGCGCTGGTGATCCGTGACCGGCTGATGGAGCGCTGGAAAAAGACCCGCTACGCGTATGACGACAGCGATTGCAAGCGGGCCTACTACCTTTCGCTCGAGTTTCTGATGGGGCGCGCTCTCGGGAATTCAATTCTTAATCTGGGGCTGGATGATGAAGTTGCCGATGGCCTCAATAAAATTTGCCTCGAATTTGAAGAACTGGCGGATGCCGAGCAGGATGCCGGACTCGGCAACGGTGGTCTTGGCAGGTTGGCGGCCTGTTTTCTCGATAGCTGCGCCACTTTGCAGCTGCCGGTGATGGGTTATGGTATTCGCTATGAATACGGCATGTTTCGGCAACGGATTCAAAATGGTTACCAGGTCGAGGAACCGGATCACTGGCTCGGCGCCGAGAACCGGTGGGAGATTGAACGCCCCGAATACTCCCAGCGGGTCAAATTCGGTGGCCGTAGCGAGTATTATGCCGACTATGACGGCACCATGCGTTGTCGCTGGGTCGATACCCGCGATGTGTTGGCTTTTCCTTTTGATGTGCCGATTCCAGGTTATCAGAATGGCACGGTCAACACCCTGCGGCTCTGGAAAGCCGGAGCAACCGCTGAATTCGACCTCGGCGAATTCAACGCCGGTGACTATCCGGGCTCGGTGGCCGCGAAGAACGAAGCGGAAAAAATTACCATGGTGCTCTATCCTAACGATGCCAGCGAAAATGGCAAGGATCTGCGGTTGCGTCAGCAGTATTTCCTCGCTTCAGCCAGTCTACAGGATATCCTCGATCGCTGGTTGACGATCAAAAATGGAAGGATGGAGGGCTTCGCTGAAAAGAACTGCTTCCAGCTCAATGATACCCATCCCAGCTGTGCCGTGGCCGAACTGATGCGGTTGCTGCTCGACGAAAGGAAGCTCGGTTGGGCCGAAGCCTGGCAGATTACCCGTCAGACCATGGCCTACACCAACCACACCCTGCTGCCGGAAGCGTTGGAAAAATGGCCGGTGCGGATGTTCGAACAGCTGTTGCCGCGATTGCTCGACATCATTTATGAGATCAATGCTCGCTTCCTCAAAGAGGTCGCTGCGCGTTGGCCGGGCGATATGCAGCGGCAGCGGCGGATGTCGATCATCGAGGAGGGGAGGGAGCCGCAGGTGCGGATGGCCTATTTGGCGATCGTTGCCAGCTATTCGGTTAACGGTGTTGCGGAGCTGCATTCCAAACTGCTGCAGCAGGGGCTGTTCCGCGATTTCTACGAGCTGTGGCCGGAGAAATTCAACAACAAGACCAACGGCGTCACCCAGCGGCGCTGGATGGCATGGTGCAACAAAGGGTTGAGTGGGTTGGTCAGCGACAGCATCGGCGATGATTGGGTGACCGATTTGTCCCAGTTGGAGAAACTGAAGGATCTGGCCGACGATAGCGATTTTCAGCAGCGCTGGCTGCAGGTTAAGCGCGCTAACAAGGTGCGCTTGGCGGAATATGTCAAAGCTGACTGCGGCGTAGAATTCAACCCGGACACCATGTTCGATGTTCAGGTCAAACGGATCCATGAGTACAAGCGGCAGCTGCTCAATATCCTGCATGTGATTCACCTTTATGACCGGATCAAGCGGGGGGAGAGCGATAACTGGACACCGCGCTGCGTGTTGATCGGCGGCAAGGCCGCGCCCGGATACACGATGGCCAAACTGATCATCAAGCTGATCAACAACGTTGCTCAGGTGGTCAACAACGACCCGGAAGTCGGTGACAAGCTGAAGGTTGCGTTCCTGCCCAATTACCGGGTTTCGGCCATGGAGGTCATCTGCCCCGGAACCGATCTTTCCGAACAGATTTCCACTGCCGGGAAGGAAGCCTCCGGGACCGGAAATATGAAGTTCATGATAAACGGGGCCTTGACGATCGGTACCCTCGATGGCGCAAATATCGAAATACGTGAAGAGGTCGGCGAGGAGAACTTCTTCCTCTTCGGGCTGACTGCCGAAGAGGTCGAAGCAACCCGGCAGGAGTACAACCCGCAGGCGATCATCGACCGTGATCGGAACCTGTCGCGTGTAATGCAGTTGCTGGAGAGTGGTCACTTCAACCAGTTTGAGGTCGGGATTTTCGATCCGCTAATCGGAGCAATCCGGAATCATTTCGATCCCTGGCTGGTTGCTGCCGACTTTGCCAGCTACGTGGCAATGCAGGAACAGGTCAGTTTGGCCTACCAGAATCAGCGGAATTGGACCCGGATGAGTATTCTCAACACCGCTGCCAGCGGAAAGTTCTCAACCGACCGGACCATGCTCGATTACAACCGCGATATCTGGAGGTTGAAGCAGGTTCCAGCGCAGCCGGTAGGCGAACCGATAACCGATCCCGGCAGGGTTCTGGAGGGGGTGGTTAGCGCCATGCCGCAGACCTGTGTCGCTGATTAACCGTTGTTGGAACGCCCCTGAATATGTTCTGGGGCGTTCTTTTTTTCGAGCAAAAGATTTCTACCCTGATTTGACATTTGTCATTATTCTTCGGTATCTTCATAAGACTAGGTGGCACCCCGCCAGGGTGTTCCGACCTTGTCCCGCAAAAAGATCGTTAAGAACTTCGCCCCGCGTGATGCTTCGTAGATCTTTTCCCTTATCAGAGTTGCGCTAGGTTCTAGCAGGTCCTGCTGTACCAAGTCGCGGGTCGCTCTGTCCTGTTTAAAACTAAATACTTTTGTTTCTGGGACGCAGCAAATTGTAGTCCTCCACCCTTTTTCTCCATTCACTTTCGGTCAGGCCCTTGGTGTCATCGGCCTTAGCTGGCGTTTGATTTCCCAGTTTTTCTTTCGAAGTTCTGTTAAGTGTTTGAAATCCAAGAGGAGCTTATGGCTGAACAAGTCAAAATCCAAATCAAGAATTTATACAAAATATTCGGTCCACAACCAAAAAAGGCGATGGTCCTGCTGAAGAAGGGACTGAGCAAAGAAGAGATCTTCGAAAAGACCGAAACCACTGTCGGTGTGCAGAACGCCGACTTCGAGATCCATACAGGAGAGATTTTCGTCATTATGGGCCTGTCCGGATCCGGCAAGTCGACCATGGTGCGGATGCTCAATCGCCTGATTGAGCCGACTACCGGCCAGGTGCTGATCGATGGCGAGGATATTGTCGCTATGAACGATGATCAACTGGTCAAAGTGAGGCGAGCAAAGTTGAGCATGGTCTTCCAGTCCTTTGCCCTGATGCCGCATATGACCGTGTTGCAGAATGCTGCTTTCGGCCTGGAGATGGATGGGGTTGATAAAGCGACCAGAGAGAAACGTGCCCGGCAGGCGCTCGAGCAAGTTGGCCTGGACGCCTGGGCGGACAGTATGCCGGACGAACTCTCCGGTGGAATGCAGCAGCGGGTCGGGTTGGCCCGTGGACTGGCAGTCGATCCCGACATTCTGCTTATGGACGAAGCTTTTTCTGCACTCGATCCGTTGATCCGCACCGAGATGCAGGACGAGTTGCTCAAGCTACAGGCAAAATCGAAGCGGACGATTGTCTTTATTTCTCACGACCTCGATGAAGCGATGCGCATCGGTGATCGGATTGCCATTATGGAAGGGGGCAAAGTCGTACAGGTTGGTACTCCGGAAGAGATCCTGCAAAATCCGGCCAACGAATATGTTCGTGCATTTTTCCGCGGTGTCGATCCGACCAACATCCTCACCGCAGGAGATATCGCTGCCGCAACCCAAGTGACGGTTCCGATCACTGACGGGAAAAATCCCCGCGCCGGTTTGCAGCGCCTGATCAAGAACGACCGCGACTACGCTTACGTTTTGGATAGCGAAAAAATATTTAAAGGCATCGTCTCTACCGATTCCCTCAAAGAGATGCTCGATCAGGATATGGTCCCGCATTTGATCCCGAACGCTTATCTGGATGAGGTGGTACCGGCGCACAAAGATGATTCCTTGCAGGATATCCTGCCAAAGGTCGCCGGAAATCCTTGGCCATTACCAATTCTGGATGATGAAGGCAGGTACCTGGGAGCGATCTCGAAAAATCTGTTCCTGAAAACGTTGCACCGAAATCAACCGGACCAGCAAGATCCCACAGCAGCTGAAGTAGACGGAGTGCGCTGATGAATTTTCTGAGTTTTGATAAACAACTGATCCCGCTCGACGAATGGGTTCAGGATTCCGTCGATTGGCTGGTCTATAACCACCGCGATATTTTTCAGGCGATCAAAGCACCGATCGAACTCTGCCTAAAGGGTTTCGAGTGGGTTTTTACCTCGTTGCCGCCGGTGGTGGTGATCCTGATCTTTCTTGCCGTCGCCTGGCGCTACGCCGGTAAACGGGTGGCTGTTTTTACCCTTGTTACACTGCTGCTGGTCGGTTACCTGGGCCTTTGGGAAGAAACGATGATCACTTTGGCGATGGTGGTCAGCTCAGTCTTTTTCTGTGCTCTGGTCGGTATCCCGCTTGGAATCATGGCGGGGCGCAGTGACCGCTTCGAAATCTTTCTGCGCCCGGCACTTGATGCTATGCAGACTATTCCGCCTTTCGTTTACTTGGTTCCGGTGGTGATGCTGTTCAGCATCGGCACCGTTTCAGGAATTCTGGCGACCATCGTGTTTGCCTTGCCGCCGATTGTTCGCCTGACCAGCCTCGGTATCCGCCAGGTGCATCCGGAGTTGATCGAGGCCGCCCTTTCGTTCGGCGCAACCGATTGGCAGGTGTTGCGCAAAGTGCAGTTCCCGCTGGCTTTGCCTTCTATCATGGCCGGTTTGAACCAAACCCTGATGATGGCGTTATCGATGGTAGTTATCGCTGCTTTGATCGGCGCCGGTGGGCTTGGTAATCCTGTTGTTCAGGGCCTGAATACTTTAGAAATCGGCCTCGCCACCATTGGTGGTTTGGCAATCGTTATGCTCGCTATGATGCTCGATCGAATTACGCAAAGTTTTGGTCAAAAGTAAGTCTTAAATCTTTCATCCCATGGGGAGGAGAAACTGATGAAACGTTTAGTTTTGCTCGCAATGATGCTCTGTCTGGCGGTTCCTGCTTTTGCCGCTCACCACCAGCCGGGCAACGGGGTTAAGGTCAAGCCTGGGCGGGCGACCTGGAATACCGGATATTTCCAGGAGGCACTGGTTCGTACCGGACTGAAGGAACTTGGCTACGAGGTTGAGGATCCGAAAGAACTGCAAAACCCGCTTTTTTACCAGTCTTTGGCTTTGGGAGATCTCGATTACTGGACTAATGGCTGGTTTCCTATCCATTATTCACAAATGCCTCGAAACTATGAAAAGCGGATAGAGCCGATCGGTTATGTAGCGAAATCCGGAGGCCTGCAGGGGTACCTGGTATCGAAAAGGGATGTGGAAAAATTTGGCATCAAGTCGCTGGACGATTTTAAACGGCCGGAGGTCAAAAAGGCCTTTGATGCCAACGGCGACGGGAAAGCCGACCTGACCGCCTGCCCGCCGGGTTGGGGATGTGAAAAGACCATCGGCTTCCACTTGAAGGCCTATGGCCTTGAAGATGATATCAACCCGATCAAGGCCGGTTACTCGGCCAGTATGGCGGATGCGCTGGGCCGCTACCAGTCTGGCAAACCGGTCTTTTTCTACACCTGGGCTCCGAACTGGACGATCTTCAAGCTCAAGCCGGGTAAAGATGTGCTCTGGATCAACGTGCCGGGAATCAAGCCGACCGAAGCACAGCAGGCGCAGGCCGAGCGTTTGACGGCCAGTGGAATTGTCGGTGCGGTCACCGATCCGGTGAAGCTGGGTTTCATTGCTGCGGACATCCGCATTGTGGCCAATAAGCGTTTTCTGGAGAACAACCCTGCCGCCAAGAAATTCTTCGAAGTGTTCACTCTGCCCCTGGCCGACATCAACGAGCAGAACACCCGGATGGAGGACGGTGAAAAGTCACAGGAAGATATTGAGCGCCACGCCAAGGAATGGATCGCCAAGAACCAGGAGAAATGGGGCGGTTGGCTAGAGGCGGCCCGAAACGCTGCCAAATAAAATCCCCTCCGGACAGGATCGCGGTCGGCAGAGCAATCTGCCGGCCGTTTTCATTCGCTGTTTGATTCAGCGTGGCTTTAGGTTCATAGTATTTCTCCCCATACTAATTGAAACAGAAGCTGGTCTGTAAAAAGCGCTGGCCGGCGTGTCAAGTCACCTCCGCTGGACAACATTCAGTTTGAGGACCTTCTGGTTGTAGGCGAGCAGCAGATCATTTTTTTTCAGGATGCCGAGCAGGGCGCCATCGTCGGCTACTACCGGCAGAGTCGAGATCTGTTTGCCCTCGAAAATCTCGAAAGCGGTCTCGAAATTATCCTCCGGCCGGACGATGCTCACCCGGCTGGTCATGATTTCCGAGGCTATGACCAGCTGACATAACTCACCGACATCCCCGAGAAAGCTCTTCAGATCGCTCATCGACAGCATGCCGACCAGCTTTTTTTGTTGGTCAAGCACCGGAAAGTGGGGGTAGTGACTCTGTTCGGCAATCTCCAGCACATCACCGAGGAGCATGTCTTGTTGGAGGCTCTGGAAGTCCGTAACCATAAAGTTGCCGACCTGCATCGATCTGAGCAGGTTGACATCGTGGCCGCGGACCATCCTGATCCCCTTCCGCAGCAGTTTAGTTTCGTAGATCGAAAAACCGTACAGCTTCTGCACCGTAACCAGACTGGTAATACAGCAGGTCATCAGCGGCAGGATGATGTCAAAGTTATAGGTCAGCTCGAAAATAGTGAAGATGGCGGTGATCGGTGCCAGGGTGGTGCCAGCGACCACCGCACCCATGCCGATCAGGCTGTAGGCGGCGCTGCTGGCGACGCTGCCGGGAAACAGGACCTGCACAACCCCTCCGAACAGGCCGCCGAGCAGCGATCCGAGCACCAGCGAGGGGGCGAAAACGCCGCCAGAGAAGCCGGCGCCGACCGAACTGGCGGTGGCGACCAACTTCAGCAGTAGAACCACCGCCATCAGGCCGAGCGCCATGTTGGCAGTCAGGGTCAGGTTGATCGATTCGTAACCGACGCCAAGGATATGCGGCCAGTTTATGGCGATCGCACCGATCAGTAGCCCAGCGATGGCGGGGCGATAGACGTAGTCAATACCGGCCCGGTTGAAAACGTCCTCCACCAGAGACACCGAGCGGATAAACAGGACCGAAACTAGACCTGCCAACAGGCCGAGCAACGCGTAGAGTGGCAATTCCGCGTAGCTGACGAGTTTAAAGGCCGGAACCTGGAAGGTCGGCAAGCTGCCGAGGAAGTGGTGTGAGACGACCGTGGCAGTGACCGCCGAAATGGAGATGTGGCTCAAATAACTTACCTGGAAGTCGACCAGGATGATTTCGGCAGCGAAGAGCATGCCGGCCATCGGCGCGTTGAAGGTCGCGGCGATGCCGGAAGCAGCACCACAGGCGAGGAATACCCGTTTCCACTCCGCGGGCAGTTTGATCAATTGGGCGATCGAGGAACCGACCGAGGCACCGATATGTACGACCGGACCTTCGCGGCCGACGGAGGCGCCGCTGCCGATCGAGATGGCGGTGAACAATGACTTGAAGAAGGCGGTGCGGTGATGGATAGTCCCTTCGCGGGTGACTACCGCTTCGATCACCTCCGGGACTCCGGCTCCACGGGTTTCCGGCGACAGCCGATGGATCAACGGTCCGACCAGCAGCCCGCCGCAAACCGGAATCGCCATGATCAGGTACCACGGGTAGCTGTTTTTGACTTCCAGCAGGGCAAGCGGATCGGGCCAGAACAGGTCGGTTGTGAGCAGCAGCAGGTAACGAAAGGCGACCGCCAGGGTGCCGGTGAGCATGCCGATCAGTATCGCAACCAGCAGCAGGGCGATCAGGTTCTCGCGTTTGGGGCTGAAATTCCAGGTCAGTTTCACAGGCGCTCCGGAGTTTCTCAGATGTTGAAAGCCTACCATGTTGTGACTCGTTTTGTCAGACTGTCAAAGTGACAAAAATACAGCAGTGCGGTTTTTATTTGCTTTTCCTTATGTTACTCTAAAAAACTATCAAACCAATTTGTAGGATTTGGCTATTAGCCGCTATCCGACATGCCGCCAGGATAATTGCTTTGCCTTTTGTTTATATTGATGACCTGACAGTCGGAATGATTCTGGGGGAAGACCTTTTTACCTCTAAAAACCGCTTGGTTTTGGCTGAGGGGATAGCGCTCACCGCCGAGCATCTGGAAATGCTCAAATCCTGGGGAATTGTCGAGCTCGATATCACCGAGGAAAGTTTGGGGGAAGAATATCTGCGGCAGCAGGAGGCGGTTGCCCAGTTCACCGAGCAGGCAGAATCTTATCTGTTCCGTCGCTTTATCCTCAACGAGATCGATCAGGAGCCGATGGCGACCGTTTATAGCCACACCGTACACCGTTCCGCGCAAAATTTATTGCACGGCTGGGAGCCGACCGTCTTCCTCGGAGAGTTGGATGTCGACTTGGAGGAGCGGATTCCGCCGCTTAGCGTGCCGAAACTGCTGACCGGCGATGTTGAGCTGGTTTCTTTGCCTGGAGTATATCATCGTATCATCGAGGTGATGGACCATCCCGATTCTTCCGCCCAAATGTTGGCGCAGGTGATCAGCAAGGATGCCTTCATGTCGCTGCGGTTGCTGACCTTGGTCAACAGTCCGATATATGGTTTTTCCGGCAAAATAGATTCTGTAACTCGGGCAGCATCGCTGCTCGGTACCAACGAATTAACCACTTTGGCGATCGGTGTTTCGGTGGTCAGTAAGTTTAAAAATATTCCCTCAGAGCTGGTCGATATGGATGCTTACTGGCGTCATTCGATCCGTTGCGGGTTATATGCAAAAATTCTTGCCCAGCACTTGGGATTGCTGGGAGAGGAGAGCTACTTTACTGGTGGTTTGCTGCACGATATTGGGCGTTTGATTCTGCTCGACCGTGCTTCGTTGCAGTATAAGCGTGCTGTTGCCAAGGCACGTAAAGACCATTCCCCAATGTTCCGCGCCGAGCAGGAGGTACTGCAGACCGATCACAGTATCGTCGGCAAACTGCTGGCGATGCGCTGGCGACTTCCCACGCCTCTGGTGCGGATGATTGGCGGACACCATTCCCCGAGCGCTAATGATTACGCTATCGAAGCGTCGCTGATGCATGTTGCCGATGTGCTGGCACACGCCTGCGGACATGAGGTCAACTTGGTTAACGAGATCCCCCCGTTGCAGATGAAGGCCTGGAAAGCGACCGGCTTGAAAGAGGATGTTATCGCGACGGCGATCCGCCAGGTCGATGTCGAGTTCCGCGATGTGGTGCAGATCTTTTTCAGCGAGTAGTAATCGTCGTTACATGCACGGGTCCCCCCCCTCAGCAGAGCTGTTTTCCGTTGTAGCCATCTTGCACTAAAATTCACGCCTGATTTGATAAAATTTTTATAATAATAGAAGTTTTATTGCATGGACGTGAATTGACATACGCAGCATGCTGAGCGTAGCTTTATAATTAAACAAGTTGCTGAACAGCCCGAGGATACTTGTATGGCTTTTAATCAGGAAGTAAACCAGACCATTCTGCTGGTTGATGATAGCCCCATAAATCTTGATCTGCTCAAGGAAACCCTAGATGGCCTGGGGTATCGGCTGCTGGAAGCGCTTGATGGCCCGGCTGCAATTGCGGCGGCTCGAGAGGAGATCCCAGACCTGATCTTGCTCGATATCCTGATGCCAGGGATGGATGGCTTCGAGGTCTGTCAGCGCTTGCACGAAGAGCCACAGACGGAGGGAATCCCGATCATCTTTCTGTCTGCCCTTGATGAATTGGAGGACCGGGTCCGCGGACTGGAAATCGGTGCAGTCGACTATATCTCCAAGCCGTTCCGACTGGAAGAGGTGGTGGCTCGCGTCAACACGCATCTGACCATCAACGATCTGAAAAAGAAGCTGCAGAAGCAGCGTGATGAGCTGGAGCACGAGTTGCAGCAGGTAGCCGATGCCCAGCGCTCGTTGTTGCCGAAGGACCTTCCGCAGATTGCTGGCTTCAAGTTGGCGGTCAGCTATGAGACCAGCCTCTACGCTGGCGGAGACCTGTACGATATCATGCCGCTGCCTGGCAATCGTTGGGGGATTCTGGTGGCCGACGTGGAAGGGCACAGTACCCAGGCGGCGGTCTTGATGGCGATGAGCTGTGCATTGCTCCGCTCTTTCCCAGGCGACGGCAGTGACCCGGTCGAAGTGCTGCAATATCTGAATACCCAGCTGTGCAAGGTTTCAGATTCACGGATGGTTACCGCCCTGTATGCGGTTTATGACGTCGGCATGCGGAGCCTGAAGCTGGCGCGAGCCGGTCATCTGCAGCCACTCCTGTATCGTCCTTCGATTGGGGTGCGGGAGATTTTCTGTGAAGGGATTTTTCCACTCGGCTTGAAGTCATATGCCGGAGAGCGAATCCCGGTTGAGGAAATCCGTCTGCAGTCGGGAGACCAGCTGCTGTTTTACACTGACGGTTTGATTGAGCGTTTCGATTGCGAAGGGCAAATGTATGGGATCGAGCGGTTGAGTGAACGGCTGGAGAGGTTAACCACCGGTAACCCGGAGGAAAAGTTGCAGCAGATTTACGCTGATGTGGCATCCTTTGTCGCCGGACAGCCGGCAACCGATGACCAGACCTTGCTGTTGGCGTTTGTTGAGTAGGCTATTCGACTTCTGTCGAAAGCCGTTCCGGTCCCCGGTCGATCTTTTTGCCTATGCTATCGGCAATGCCGCGTAGCATGCCAGTGAACACATAGCCGTGAAATGGTGTCACTGCGTACCAGTAAAGCAGGCCGAACAGACCGCGAGGCAAAAAACGGGCAATTTGCTTCAGTTCGGTTCGTTCCTCATCCAGTTGCTTGAGTTTGAAACAGAGCACCGCCTCGCCTGGCAGTTTCATTTCGGCTGAAAGCAGCAGCCGGTTTGGCGCTTCCACATCGACAACCCGCCAGAAATCGAGCGAATCGCCGGGATAGAGTTCCGTTGCGCTGCGCCGACCGCGGGCCAAGCCGACCCCACCGAAGAGACGATCGATAAAACCCCGCAACCACCAGAGCCAGTTAGCGTAATACCAGCCGACATATCCGCCTATTGAAGAGAGTGCCGGCCAGATCTCGTCCGGTTTGGCGTGCAGCACCAGACGGCGCGAATCCTCAAAAACGCTTCCCCCGGCCCAGGCCGGATCGTCTGGTTGGCTCCACTCGGCCGGCCGGATCGGACCGGAATCAGTCCAGGATGTTTCAATCTGTTGCTGGTGCAGACGGTCGAGGGCACGGCGAATCGCCGCTCGGCAATCGAATAATTCCTGGGGTATCAGCTCTGTAATCCGGTTTTCCTGGCAGGTGACCGGAGTACTAAGCCCTTCGGCTAATGGCTGGGCAATAGCCGCCGGGACTGGTGTCACCAAGTGGATCCAGTAGCCGCTGAGGCGCGGAGTCAGTACCGGGACTGGTATGATCCAGCGCTTCGGCAGGCCGGCCTCTTCGGCAAAAATTTCCATCAGCTGGCGGTAGGTGGTGATGGCCGGCTGGCCGATGTCGAAGGTCTGTCCTATGGTATCGGGGTTGTCGAGACAGCCGACCAGGTAGTGCAGAACATTCCTTACCCCGATCGGTTGGCAAGGGGTGTCGACCCAGCGGGGGGTGAGCATTACCGGGAGTCGTTCGACAAGGTAGCGGAGGATTTCGAATGAGGCGCTGCCTGACCCGATGATCATCGCAGCGCGCAGGATGGTTACCGGAACTGGCCCCTGCTTCAGTACCTCGCCAACTTCCTTGCGCGACTCCAGATGATGGCTGAGCGAGCTCGCGTTCTCTCCGAGACCACTCAAGTAAATGATTTGTTGCAACTTTTCGGCAGCTGCGGCTTCCGCCATGTTGCTTGCGGCCTGACGGTCAGTGCTGGCGAAATCATCGACTTGGGGGCCCATCGAGTGAACCAGATAGTAGGCTGAACGGCACCCGGTCAAAGCGCGCTGCAAGGAATGGCCATCAAGGATGTCGCCGCGGACGATTTCCAGGTTCGGTGTATTTGCCCAGGGGCGGTTGGCCAGTTTGCTGGGGGCGCGGGCCAAGGCTCGCACCCGATAGCCGGCATCCAATAACCGGGGAACCAGACGGCCACCGATGTATCCGGTTGCGCCGGCAACAAAGATCGGGCTCTTCTGTTCGATCGACATGGGAAACCTTTGTTTGTAGACGGCAAGAATATTCTCATATTTTGCCGATAAAACAGTGCCTTTGGCAAGTCTTTAAGGAAAAATACTTTTCCCCCAGGAGGTTTTTTTGCGCAGAAGTACATCAGTTTTACTTGTATTGGTTTTTCCTGATAATTGTCTTTAAGGGGAATTTTACTGGTGGGGAGTTATTGCTCTGTCAGAGTTAGATTCCAAATATCTCGAATGCTCCAACATGTGGCTGGTCTGCTGAACTCTGTTCAGCAAACGGAGGAGAGGGGAATCGTCTTTGCAAAACAACAAAACCTGTTCCAGAGCAACTTTGAAGAGATTGCAGTGCAGATCAACGTTGCTGATGATCAAACCATCGATTCTGTACTCAAGCGAACCGGTGCCGCTCTTTACCGGACCTAAAACGGTGGCCCTGAGAGGCTAGAGGCCATACATCATTCCATTTAAAAAACAGGAAACAGCATCGGTTGCCAGGCAACAGATAGAATTTCGATTTTTTTCAGATATCGCTTCAACTTCAGAGTAATATCGAACAATGTCTATCGATTTCTTATCGATTGCGGCTATGATAGCTTTATGTCGATGTGAAGGATCGGTTTTGCAGAAAGGATATTTATGGAACAACTCGATCAAGTTGCTGCAATTATCGCAATGAGTATGGGAGTTGCTTGGGCAAGCGGGATCAATCTGTACGCGGCAATTCTGATGCTCGGTTTGCTCGGTTCTTCCGGTAACATGGTACTGCCTCCCGACTTGCAAATTTTGACCAATCCGCTGGTGATTTTCGCTGCGGGAGCGATGTATTTGGTTGAGTTTGTCGCCGACAAGGTTCCGGGCGTTGATAACTCTTGGGATACCCTGCACACCTTTATTCGCATCCCTGCCGGGGCGATGCTGGCTGCCGGTGCTGTCGGTGAAATGGACCCGGCGGTGTCTCTGGCTGCCGCGATTGTCGGCGGTGGTTTGGCTGCAGGTGCGCATGCTACCAAAGCTGGTTCACGGGTTCTGATCAACACCTCGCCGGAACCGTTCAGTAACTGGATGGCGTCGTTAAGTGAGGATGTGATGGTGATTGCCGGCCTATGGACCGCCTTGAATTACCCACTCGTCTTCATTGCGCTATTGCTGCTTTTTGTGTTGCTGATGGTTTGGTTGTTGCCGAAGATCTGGCGAGGAGTCAAGTTTGTGTTCACCGCGTTGATCAGTTTTATAAAGGGGGGAAGAAAAGGTCCTCCTGAGCCTCCCGAAATAAAAATGCCGAAGTCGTTCCCCGAATTGCCTGGCAATTCTGGCAATGGCCGTTGAGAAAAATATTGCTGATGGTTTTCATGTCCTGAAATAAGTTTACACTCAGGAGACTTATTTATGGACGGGACAGGTCCTTAAAAAAGGCCGGAAAGGTAATCCTTCCGGCCTTGAATTTGTTCTCTTTGATTCAGTAGCACATCTGCTGAGGAGCGATGTCAGTCTGCTGGTGTAAGCGGCGATCTTCACCACTAAAAGCAGAGCGGCTTTTCTGGCGAAGTGGATCTACACCGATCACAGCCCAGTCGTCATCCCGCTGGAACATCTGCACCTCACCCATAAACAGCAGGATATCCAGAAACTTTTGGGTTACGAGATCCTCTGTTCCATCCCTGTAGATCACCCGAATCATGACACCCGTCCTCCTTCGCCAATACTTTATAGGGCCCGTTTTGAAATTTGGAAAGATAAGCACAGTTATCGGTATTTTAAGCGAAGACCATGTTAGCAAAAAAAATAACTGAAAGGGAAGTAGAAAAATACAGTCAAATACGTGACTTTAAGTATGGCAGTTAATTAATAAATGCTATTGGTGGGAGGTGCCTCACTTGTTCAAAAATAGTTTATCTTTTGGGTGGGTTGGCTCGGGGTTGCAGCGCTTCCCAGCGTGTCGCTGTCGCTGAGCGTGGTTCGGTGGAACGTGACGAAGGAGAGCTCCGGGTCCGTACCCTGCTTGATGTTGTCGGTTATTTATTGCTTTCGGCGATGCCGGAAACTGCTGGTGAGGATGGGTTTAGTTATTGAGGTTCGAGTCGGCTCAGGGTTCTCCTTGTGAAAATTCTGCCGGTAAAGAGTAAAAATGACCAACGCCATGAACCGCTTTGATTCTTTCCGAGCCGTCGCTGTGAGGCGATAATTTCTTGCGCAACCGGCTGATATGAACATCGATGCTGCGATCGGGACAGCACTCCACCGCTACCCTTCGGCCAGAGGTCCTGTTACTGTTTCGTTCTTGGTCTTTGCTGTAATTTTCAACCTGCTTGGACACGGGGACATTATCCCAAATAAGTGTCCAAAAAAACCGATGCCATCCCATTATTAGTGCAAAGAAATAGCGTTAAGAATTGTTAAGTAGTTAATGGGAAAGGTTTGTGTTTGCGGGGCGGGGGATCATTCAAAAAAGCCTGATGCAAGAAGTTAGCGATCGCAGACAGATCCCCCCTACGAATCGATCAACCATCCTTGTGCCCGCACATAATTCCAGCCCCGTTCGGCAACTCTATCTGCAGGCGCTCAGTCCTGGATAATCCTGCCTGTCGCAGCAACTCAAAAAGTTCCAGTTCACTGTAAGATTGTCCTTCTGGGGTTCCCAGGAGCATATTTAGCGAAAACAACGCCGGGAAGAGTGGTGATGTGCGATCTTCGTCGAGGATAAACTCCTGAATGAACAGGACACCGCCCGGCTCCAAGGCACCAACCGCATTGGCCAGCATGTTGGAGCAATTCTTTGGTCCTTCCCCATGCAGGACATGGGAAAGCCATGCTACGTCAAAGCCTCCGGGCAAAGGCCCGTCGTGGAAATCACCGGCAACAAAATCGACCCTCTTGCTCATGGAAAAACGCTTCAAAGTTGCTTCAGCGAATGGCTGCGTTGTCCTCAGATCGAGAATAGTTGCATTGAGTTGCGGGTTTTGCTGACAGAAATGAATCGCGTAGGTACCTGGACCGCCACCAAGATCCAGTAACCGACGTCGGCCGGACAGGTTGATATGCGCGGCAACCTTCGGCGCAATCAGCATTGCCAGATTGAACATGCCTAGCAAAAAACTCTCGCGTTCATCCTCGCTCGGTTCGTGAGAGACGCGGTTGCGAACCGGTGCACCCGAACGCACTGCCTCGTCGAGACGACTCCACCCTTCCACCAAGTGGTGATGGTGCATGATAATATGACCGAGATAGGCGGGCGATTTACGGTCGAGGAATGGAGCGGCACTCTCAGTAACAGCATATTTCTCGTCCTGCTTTTCCAGTAGCTGCAGAGCAACCAGGGCATCGAGCAGCATGCTCAGGCCGCGGGCATCCAAACCCAACTTCTTAGCAATCTCTGTCGTCGCACACGGGCCATCAACCAAATGTGTGAAAAGATTCAGCTTTACGCCGGCATGCAGAGCACAGGTCCCCCAATAGCTCCCCGATAGTTTGAGAAGCTCGGCTGGTATCCATTCAATTGTCCCCATAACAACCTCCTTCGAGTTCTCTCTACAGCATGACATTCTTAAAACTATTAAGTCACTAAATTTGATGAAATGGTCTTCCCTTTCTATCGTTACGCCAACACCCGCAATTCCACCGGTTTGAGTCCGACCAGAACTAAAGCACAGTGCTTGGCATTAACAACAGGACCAAGTGGTGTGCAGAGCAACTGGTTGGTGTGAATAACGTGGAGGTGGTGGTCGTTGGGATTGGGATGCCTATCAACTATTATGTGCAATTGTTGCGTCTCCGTTAAACTGGTATTCGCGGCAGCTGGGATCTCCCGGTAGGCCACGCAACTATCTAGCCGCTAAAGTGGGAGTGTCCAAAACTCATTCCGGCATCGCGGCATGGGCGGAAATACTGATCGCCCTATACTCGCAATTATCCTCAATGTGCTATGACCATAAAATTTTTTTCAGGAAAATATCCATTTCAGATGGGGGAATATGCCAATGATTTTTTTAAAAAAGGGGGTACGGGAATTGTTCTGATATTTTAAGTTCCTGATATTCTTTAGAGTTTTAAGCTGCAAAAACGTTCGGCGTGATATTTGCTAGGTTTTGAATGCGTATTTGGATGGAATCGATGTGAGTTTCAGAGGGGGGTCGTTACAGGGAGGAGTTTCTGGAACTGGCTCTGGGTCAATCCAAGCCTTCTGGCCAACTCGGTATACAGACTAGACTTTCTGCTGGTTGACCAATTGGTGATGTTTCAGCACTGATGTGATTATGCTTGATCCAAAGGGCGGGCGTTGAAGAGTTTAAGAATCAAAATTTACGCAAAAGATTTATCCCTCCTCAGGCTATTAACTATAATTCTGGAGAGAAAAGGACATCAGGTTCAAGGATATACAGACAACTACTGTTGCCCTTCCTGCTCCCTTAAAAAATGTCCCTGTCCCCCAGGAACAGCATGTGCGGATGCAGTAATAATAAACACTAGGGAGCCGCTCTTAGAAACCCTGCCAATCCTCAAAGCCCAAAACGAAAACGGCTGTAAAATCGCAAAGCAACGAAAAGCCATTATGAGCTGTATTTTCACAGACGAACAAAGGCAAGCCATCCAGATTTTGGGATACCCTGTCATCAAAAAACCTTTTTCCTTGTCAACAATAGCAAAATGGCTAGAAACAGCTGAGCCTCATTTAAACAATTGATTGATATTTCTAGGGAGCGATTTTGTGTTCCAGATGTTTAGCTCTGAGATTTAAAAGTTCCTACTTGAGGAATTCGAAACTGAACTTTCTTCTCTTCGGCCTAGACACTCCTTTGGGCCACTATAGGCATGTTTGAAGCGTCCGTAAATTAGGGGTAGAACCCCATCAACCTGATAACGATAAGTCACAAGTTTTCAAGTCCTAAATCTTTACCTCATCTTTATCCTTCCTTAATCTCTCCTTTAACTAGCCTTGGTACAATGTGTTCAACATCGAAGGCAAGCAGTATTAACCCTAGGAACAATACCCGTTCTCACCAACTGAGGAGGACAAAAATGAACAGACAGATCGTACTATCACTGGTTACCGCATGCACAATGATTTTGTTTGGAACAGGCTCCGTCTTGGCAGGGTCAGCCACCAAAGTGGATAAAGCCATTTGGGCCCATGGAACAATCTACGGAACCATTGCTACCCCGACCTCCTTCAATTTACCTCCAGTTCAATCCACCGACACCATTTACAGCTTTATGTTGAGCGGATTGACAGGGCAACGCTCTGTTTCCGAAAGCGCGCCTGGCGACCGCAATTACAATGGAGGTCGCTGGTCAGTGAAAGTCGTGCTTTTCACTGACCAGGGCAAAGCGATTCACGATCCCGACAATGACGGTGCGGTGAATTTTGAGCTGACAAGTGCTGAGAAGGTTCTGGAGCATGAGGCTTTGGGGCATCTTACGATCATGGATACATCGATCTACTTTGAATGCCCTCTGCTTAAGAGCTAGTAACGGGGGGAGAAACAAGTTTTCTTAAAACTCGTGAGCCTTTATATGAACCGCCACCCCATTATGGAAGGTGGCGGTTTTGTTTGTTTGCCCAGCGGAGCTGGCAAACCCGGCCTGTTGCAAGAAGCAGGCGTCGCCCCGATCAGGGGGAAGACAATCCGAATCGCAAGGGCGTTGCTGGCAACGGCAGGGTCTGAAGGAAGCGATAGGAAGTAAGCTGCACATAGCGCAAGTGAACCTGATTCGGCACTGCGGGTGGGTAAGCGTCCAAAATAGCGCAAAGCCCGATACCTGATTGTAACCCGTCGTGTGTTTGAGGATGGCGTAGCTTACAGGGAGCCGGAAGGTAACTGGGGAAGCCTCGTATTGTCCAGATTCTCACGGTCAGAGGATTTGGTAAGGCTGGCACAAGAGGAGACTCAAGGCCAGCCAATGCAGTGCGAGGTGGCAGATGATTCCGTAGTAGTGATGAAGTCTCGGCCTGAGAAAGCTGGTAACAGTCTGGAGGAGAAAACCGGGATGACCTGTTGCTCGACGTCAGCAGGGACTGGTGAGCGTCAAAAGCCTCATCAGGGTGCGAAGGGATGACGTTCATTCGAAAGTTTCCATAGACACGGCGGATAGTCGCCGGGCTTTGAACACGAAGTTGCCTGACGAGGCAAGGCCCGATGAACGCGGTTAAGAGATTTTTTTTTTCTGCGCCATCGAACCGTTCACGCGATGTTGCGCAGTCCACCGTTCCACATTGCCCACAATGGGATAGAAGGGAACGGTCCTGCGGAAATAATGCAAAAGCCCACGACCATCGTCGCAGAAGGAAACGCAGAAGAGGGAAGATGGAGCAGATTTACTACAGTCTCTACGACCGCATGCTTCAAAAACAGAGATTGTTTCGGGCTTTTGTGAAAGTAAAATCAAATCGAGGTGCTGCCGGAAGCGACGGACAGAGCCTTGACGATTTTGCTGCACACCTGCCCGAAGAGATCGACTGTCTTCTCCATGAACTGAAGGACAAGAGCTATCGGCCCAAGCCAGTGCGGCGGGTTGAAATCACCAAGCCGGACGGTGGCATTCGAGCACTCGGCATCCCCACAGTTCGTGACCGTGTTGTCCAACAAGCGCTGCTGGACATCCTGCAACCGCTATTTGATCCCCACTTTCATCCGTCCAGCTATGGGTACCGTCCTGGCCGCAGTGGCCATCAGGCGATCGCCAAAGCCAGCCTGTTTATCAGGCAGTACCGGCGGAGATGGGTGGTCGATATGGATCTGTCAAAGTGTTTCGACACGTTAGATCATGAGCTGATCATCCAGAGCTTTCGCCGCCGGGTGGCCGATGGGAGTATCTTGGGATTAATACGGTTGTTTCTGCACAGCGGGATCATGACGGTAGATGGCTGGCAGCAAAGCCGACTGGGTAGCCCGCAAGGCGGGGTCATCAGTCCGCTGATTGCCAATGTTTACCTTGATGCCTTCGACCGGCATATGAAAAAGCGAGGACATCGAATTGTCCGCTATGCGGATGATATCCTGATCTTATGTGGATCAAAGAAAGGGGCAGATAATGCCCTGACGGTAGCACGCAACTACCTGGAAGGGGAACTGCGCTTGACGGTCAATGAACGCAAGAGCCGGATTGTCCACAGCCGGGATGGCGTGAGTTATCTTGGTGTTGAAATCGGGAGTCGCTACACCCGTATTCAGGACAACAAAGTGCAACAGTTCAAAGACAAGATCAGGGGTATCACCCGGCGGAACACCCCGGTTAATCTGGAGAAGGTCATCAAAGACCTGAATCCGGTGCTACGGGGTTTCGCCAATTACTTCCGGGTTGCTCACTGCCGTAGTCAGTTTCGAGAACTGGCCAGTTGGGTGCGCAGACGCCTACGAGCCAAACAGCTGACGCTGTGGAAGAAGCCAGGGCGGCTTCATCGCCGCCTGCGTCAGCTTGGCTACCAAGGCGAGTTTAAGGCCATCAAAATGCAATCGTGGCACAATGCTGCAAGTGCGTTGTCAAACTATGCGATGCCTAACAGTTGGTTTGAAGAGCTGGGATTATTTGATCTGAGCAGAGTGAAAACGGGTTATCTGCCTCAGAATTTTTGAGAGAAGAATGAGCAGGAGCCGTGTACGAGGCCCGTACGCACGGTTCTGTGAGAGGGATGAGGTGAGAAAATACCCGCTCACCTCACCCTACTCGATGTTTGCCCAGCGGAGCTGGCAAATCCGGCCTGTTGTAAGAAACAGGCGTCGCCCCGATCAGGGGGAAGACAGTACGAAACGCAAGAGGGTCGCT